>JAQUBO010000033.1 GCA_028686735.1 Bacteroidales bacterium | reverse complement strand
AATTAAAAATCCAAATACTATATTCAACATAATAAAACCAAGTGCAAAAAAAATATTACAACAAGGGGATTTAATTATCCACAAAAACCCTACAATATTAGACAAAAAATATCAACAAAAAGAGAACTATTGCTCTCGGGTAATTGGATTACCAGGAGACATCGTAAAAATTGAGAACACTCAAGTTTACGTTAACGATGTTTTATTTGAGGGAGATTTTAAAAGATGGTTTTTATACAGAGTAAGTACTCAAGAGCCATGCGATTTTGAAAACCTTTTAAAAGATTTTGATGTAGAAATTTTACAAATACTTAATAACAGTAGAGCCTGCGAAATAGTATGCACAAAAGATATTTCAAATCTTATCTCAAAACTACCCGAAGTTATAAACATCCGTAAAATAACTATTGAGGATAGAAAACATGATATAAATATGTTTAGTTCAAAAGGTAATACTGCAATGTGGAACAAAGACAATATGGGACCAGTTGTTGTGCCACAAAAAGATTTGACAGTAATAATCAATCCAAGGAATATTGGGATTTACAAGTATATAATTGATTTTTGTGAAGATAACGAGTTAGTTTTCAACATTAATGAAGTAATAATAAACAACGAAACAGCCGATGCATACACCATACAAAAGAATTATTATTTTGTACTTAACGACAACCGATATAACAGAAACGACTCAAGAATATGGGGTTTCATCGCTGAAGATCAAATAGTTGGAAAAGTGATTAATTAGTAATGAAAAGAGTAATTCTCAATAGTGCATACTTTCCAAACATCCAGTATATAAGCAAATTTATGCTACACGATGAAATATCCATCGAACAAATGGATACTTATGCAAAACAAACCTATCGTAATAGATGCGAAATCTTAACTGCAAATGGCTCTTTATCCCTAACTGTTCCTGTAGTAAAGAATTTCAGAACCCATACAAAAGATATCTTAATTGATTATTCGGAAGAATGGCAAAAAAAACAAAATAGAGCGATATTATCTGCATACAAAAACTCAGCATTTTACGACCATTATTTTCCAGAATTCGAGTGTTTCTTTATAAAAAAGGAAAAATTCTTAATTGATTTAAACATAAAAATATTAAACACACTACTTGATTGTATTGGAATATCAAAAAACTACACAATAACCAAAGATTACATAAAAAGCCCGAAAAGTACTATTGACTTACGAGATAAGATTCACCCAAAACCATCAAAAAAATTTTATGACATAGGTTTTAAACCAGCCCCATACTATCAAGTATTCCAAGACAAACATGGTTTTATGTCAAATTTAAGCATTATCGACCTGCTTTTTAACGAAGGACCTCTCACATTAAATATAATTAAAAAAACATGTAACAAACTATAGGCTAAAACCTATTAACACATATTATTCGTTTGTGTGGCTATCCTATTATTGTTTTTTTGACAAAACAATTCATAATCCGTAATATAATTCGCAGTACGATATATCGATTAGCCTGCATTATACCAATTAAATTACAAAACACCCTATTGGATGTTGTAATTATTTTTTGCATATGCAAGGCGAAAAATTGCGACATAGCAATAGTTACGTCAATATTTTTTAACGAAGCAAATGCGTAAAATAATCAATTTATATCGGGTGTTTTGTGATTAAATTGGTATTATTACCTTAGGTAAAGGCTAAAGTCATTCAATGCTTTTTGTGTTTTTGGCACATACTCCTTTTTTCTATCTAAACTTGCTCAAGAAACCTAATGATTGCAGATTTATCTACAAACGTTTCAAATAGTAATTTTGCTAGTCTTCTAAATCAATGGCATTTTCAATTACTTCAGTCTCATTAAGAATGCCTGGTAAGTGTTTATTTTGTTTTATAAATTGTTCTAATTCTTTTAAGTCTGGTAATAAATAATCATCTGCAAATACATAATCGCACCATTCTTCTATTACAACTTTTACTTCGCAAAAATGTGCCCGCTCCTTCAGATTTGCAATCCGAAGGAGCAGTAAATATATTATTTTCGTTGTATGTATCTCCTTGATCTTTAATTGTTTCTTTCATATGATTCTATATCAAAATCATTAAAAACAAATTCGACTTTGTAACCATAAGGAACTTTTGGTATTACAACACCAACCACTTGCCAAACTGGGAATACATCCCACGCAGCCCAATAATCTTTTGTAACAACGCAGATTATTTTTCGTCTTTCAGTATCCTTTAAAACAAATACATTCTTCGAGACAATACATGTAGTATTATAAGTTGTTGCTTCAATTATTAGCAAAAGGCTTTCTTTAGTAAAGTCTATTCCAAAAATATCCGAACACTTACACACATCTACATATTTATAGTAACTATCAATCTTCATGGTGTGAGTAAGTATTTTGCCATTCGGCAATTTGTTAAGCATTAAGCTCTCCTTGTCAACATCACACCTAACATCAATTGTGTGAAAAGGATATCGAGAAAGGTTTAGTGATGATTGTGCATTGCAAATATTTGATGCTACGAGCAACAAAAATGTCAATAGCTTTAATAAAGGTTTCATGTGCAAAATTTATTTAGTTTCTATAATTGTTTTTAACGCTTCAATTTCCTTTTGTTGCTATATAGCGTAAAGAGTTAGTTCCTCAACTTTGCCCCTGGTTCATCCGTCCCAACACCCACATTTCCATTTTCGTTAACTGTAAAGTAGTTTTTTGTGGTTTGTCCGATACTTACATTCCCGTTAATATCCCAAAATTGAGTAAAACCTATATGCGAAAAAAAAATTAAAACCATAAAAGTACTTAGTTTTAAAATATAGTGTTTACAGAAAGTGTGTATAAAACTTCTTTTTCTTTAGAAATTAATTCTTTGATAACAATAGTGATTGGTTCTTCTACAAAACTACAAAAGAGTACATAATTAAACAAAATATAATTGTATATTTGTCAAAAAACATTCTATTTATTACTATAATGAGGATAAAAAGTGTAAGTTTACTAGGATATTGTAATGACAACCCTTATCATAGCTATTAATTAGTTATTGACTGTCAATATAATCAAGTGTTTGATTTTAAATTATTAACAAAGCTAAAGCTATTTTCTTGTACTCTTTTATAGAAATATTGTACATGTTTTACAATTATACAACACAAAAAAAACACATAATAAAACAGAACATTGTTTTGATAAAAACGTATAACCAAGTAATTATTGAATTTTAATTAAATATAAATATGGATCAAAACATGAATTTAAAACACTTTAATAAATCAATATTATTTGATTTGTTAGGCAATAATGAAGCTAATATAAATATACTAATAGATAATTATTTTAAAGAGATATATACTCTCCTTAAACAATTACGAAAATCTGCCAATAACAATGATATTAGCACTTTATCCCAATATGCAAAAAAGATTGCCACTGCGAGCAAATCTGTTTGTTTTGAGCTAATGCATGTTATGGCAATTGAAATAGAGAATATTGACATTAGTAACACAAAAAAACTAAACGAGTTTATTGATGAAATGGAAAACGAATTAGAGCTTATAAGAGATATAATAAATCCACATCAGTAATTTCGTATAATGCATTGATTTTTCAACTAACAAATCAACACGAGTTTTTTATTAATTCGCATTATTCTCTTTTTAAAATCCAAACAGAAATGAATAAATAAACCTAAACTTATTTTATTTTAATTGTTTGTATTCTATCTGGACCTACGGACAAATATTTCACTTTAACTCCAGTTTGCACTTCAAGATATTTTATATAATTTCGTAACTCAACAGGCAAATCTTCCATTTTTTTACAATTTGTAATATCTGTTTTCCAACCAGGTAGTTCTTCATACACTGGTTCAATATCATCAGTCATTTCATAAGGGAAATGATTTATTATTTTGCCATTTATTTTATATCCGATTGCGACTTTTATAGTTTCAAAGCCACTTAACACATCTACTTTTGTGATAATTAGTTTATTAACTCCATTAAGCATAATAGCATATTTTAGAGCTACCATATCTAGCCAGCCACATCGTCGAGGTCTTCCCGTAGTAGATCCATATTCGTTACCATTATCGCGCAAAGTTTGACCATCATTATCATGAAGCTCTGTAGGGAATGGGCCACCACCAACACGAGTACAATACGCTTTACATATACCAAAGACTTGTCCTATTTTATGTGGCGAGACCCCTAAGCCTGTACAAACCCCAGAACTAGTGGTATTTGAACTAGTTACAAAAGGATAAGATCCAAAATCAATATCAAGCAAAGTTCCTTGTGCACCTTCGGCAAGAATACTATGCTTTGTTTTTAATGCATCATTAATAAACTTTTCAGAATCAATATATTTAAATTCTTTTAGAAACTCAATTGCCCTAAACCACTTTTGTTCATAATCATCATTATTGCCTTTAAATCCATATCCTTTAAAAATCTTATTATGATGTGCTTTTGTACTATTGTATTTATCAATAAAATCATCAAAAAAGACATCACCAATACGGATTGCTATTCTTGCAGTTTTGTCGGTATAAGCAGGACCTATCCCTTTTAATGTAGATCCAATCTTATTATCAGCCTTGTTTTCTTCATAAGCTTGGTCCAACATACGATGACTTGGCATTATTAGTTGAGCTTTTCTACTAATATATAAGTTATTTTTCAAATTTGCTCCCACCTTTTCGGCTTCAATAATTTCATTCATCAAAATAACAGGGTCGATAACAACACCATTTCCGATTATATTTATTTTCTCGTCATGAAATATCCCTGAGGGTATGGTATGCAGGACGTGTTTAATATTATTGAACTCAAGAGTATGACCAGCATTTGGCCCACCTTGAAAGCGAGCAATAATTTCATATTTAGGAGTTAAGACATCAACAATTTTACCTTTACCTTCGTCTCCCCATTGCAATCCTAATAAAACATCAATTTTCATTTTCATCTAATCTTTAAAACCAATAAAATAATTATTAAATTCTTTACCAAAACAATAAAACCAAACAATATTTATTAAAAAAACCACTTTATTTTACAGTCGCACAAGATAATACTTTTAATTTTGAAATATAGTGATTAGTAAAAAAATATAAATTCTATAAAAAAACTCATACTCAAAAAAAACTCATTCTTTTTTATCTTTACACTCACTACACAAGCCATAAAAGTAGAGAGAGTGATGCGAAATCACAAAATCATTATCTTTTACAACTGTTTTTGCAATTTCATCAATACGAGGATCACAAAACTCAATAACTTTTCCGCAACTAGTACAAATCATGTGGTCATGTTGCATACAAGCATAAGCCTTTTCATACGTACTCATATTTTTCCCAAACTGATGTTTTATAACTAAACCTGCATCTAGTAAAATATCAATATTATTATATAATGTAGCACGACTTACACGATAATTCTTATTTTTCATCGATATATATAAACTTTCGATATCAAAATGCCCATTTCGAGTGTATATCTCATCCAAAATTGCGAAACGCTCAGGAGTCTTACGAAACCCCCTACGTTCAAGGTATTCTGTTAAAATATTTCTTACAGGGAAATTATATTCTTGAACATCCATAGTACTTAAATAATTTTAGACTAAATTAAAATAAAAAAAAATAAAGACCAAATTAATTACAAATATTATATAAACTGTTAAGATTAAATTGCAATATGTCCATATTTTAAGTTTTAAAATTATTTTACAAACAAAGTAAGATTTTTTGGTGCAGAACCAAAAAAAAGTAGTAATTTTGCAGCCTTTTTTGAATTAGAAATATATATTATACAAAGAAATGTCAATTAGTAAATTACGTAACATTGGAATTGCTGCTCATATAGACGCAGGAAAAACAACATTAACAGAAAGAATTTTATTTTTTACTGGGACCAATCGAAAACTTGGTGAGACTCATAACGGCCAGGCAACCATGGATTTTATGAAGCAAGAACAAGAACGGGGGATTACAATTGCCTCTGCTGCAATTACTTGCAAATGGGATAATCATCAGATAAACCTAATAGACACACCAGGACACGTAGATTTTACCGTTGAGGTAGAACGTTCGTTAAGAGTTATTGACGGTATGGTAGCAGTTTTTTGTGCTGTAGGTGGAGTTGAGCCTCAAAGCGAAACAGTTTGGAATCAAGCAGATCGATACAGAGTTCCGCGTATTGCTTTTATTAATAAAATGGATCGCACAGGTGCTAACTTCGATGAGGTTGTTTCGCAACTAAACAAATATCTAGATGCCAACCCAGTTCCTATGCAAATACCTATGGGTGCAGAAAACTCTTTTATTGGAGTAATTGATATTCTTTCTCGAGAAGCTATTACTTTCGAGGACAATCAACGAAATATAATCGAAATACCCGCAGAATATGTTGAGAAAACAGAAGTAGCAAGAAATTATTTAATTGAGAAAATAGCAGATTTTGATGATGAGATTATGGAAATGTTTCTTAACGAAGAAGAAATTCCAACTAAAAAGCTTTTAACAGCAGTAAGAAATGCAACTCTTAACCTGCTCATAACACCTGTTTTTACAGGAGCCGCTTACAAAAACATCGGCATTCAGTTATTACTTGATGCAGTTATCAACTATCTTCCCTCTCCCATCGATGTTGGAGCAGTTATAGGTCATGATGTAAATGACGAAGAAAAAACAATTACCAGAACCCCTTCTCCCAAAGAGCCGTTTGCAGCTTTAGCTTTTAAATTAATTAACGATCCTTATGTTGGGCAACAAACTTTTATCAGAGTAATTTCTGGGGAATTACGCAGTGGCATGCAGATATACAATGCAACAAAAGGAAAAACCGAACGTATTGGTAGGATTTTTAGGATAAAAGCTAAAGAAAGAGAAGAGATAAAAGAAGCAGGACCAGGTGAAATTATTGCACTAGTGGGAATGAAAACCACAAAAACCGGAGATACGCTGTGTGATATTAACAATCACTTGCTACTAGAAACAATACATATACCAGTTTCAGTAATTGAATTAAAAATACAAGCATCAAAACAAAAAGATAAAGATAAACTTGGGGAGGCACTTGCTAGACTTGTAAATGAGGATCCCTCGTTTAATGCTAAGTATGATGAGGAAACCGAAGAAACAATAATCTCAGGAATGGGAGAATTACATCTCGAAATTATTGTTGATAGACTAAGGGATGAGTTTAAACTTGAAGTTGAAGTTGGAGAACCATCAGTTGCATACAGAGAGACAATCTCTGAAATAACTGAAGTAAACTATAAACACGCTAAACAATCAGGTGGTAAAGGTCAATATGCACATACTGTATTTAGAATGGAACCTAACACAGGCAATGGATATGAGTTTATTGATATGATAAAAGGCGGCAAAATCCCTGGTGAATATATACCTTCTGTTAACAAAGGGATTAAAAAAATTATGCAAAAAGGTGTTATTGCTGGATTTCCAATTGTTGATGTTAAAATTGTATTATTTGAAGGTGGTTTCCATCCTGTTGACTCTTCGGATATGGCGTTTCAAACTTGTGCTCAAGTAGGTTTTAAACAAGGGTTTTTAAAAGCCTCACCACAGTTATTAGAGCCTGTTATGAAAATCGAAGTAAACACACCTGACGAATATATTGGCGATGTTGTTGGTAATTTAAATCGCAAACGTGCCAAAATCGAATCGATGAGACGCTACAGAAAAGGCTCTCAAAAAATTACTGGTTTCGTACCCTTAATGGAGATGTTTGGTTATGCAACTCAATTGAGAAATATATCATCAGGAAGAGCTAATTACTCTATGGAATTTCATCAATACGAAGCTTTACCTAAAGCAACACAAGAAGATGTATTAAAGAAACTGGCAGAGAAAAACAAATAATAAATTTTAAGTATCTTTGTAAAAAAAACTTATGATTGAACCTGGCAAAACATATAAGTTAAACATAATCAAAATAGATGGTGACAAGCTATATTGTGATGCACAAAACTTGGGCATTGTTGAAGTTATAAATAACGATTTAGTACTAAAATATAACGAAGGAGACCAAACGAGCGTTTTTCTGTATTATGATAACGAAAACAAATTATGTGGCTTTCATGGTCGTCCCTATGCAGAGGCTGGAGAATTTGCACGATTAAAAGTTGTTGCAAACACCAATATTGGCTCTTTTTTAGACTGGGGAATGGACAAAGATTTATTTTGTCCATTTGCTGAACAAAAACAAACACCTGAATTTGGCAAATATTATATTGTATATATATACATTGACCCACTTACCATGCGTACTGTTGCAAGCATGAAATATGAAAAATATTTGTCGCAAGAGCCTGTAAATGTGGAGGAAGGTCAATCTGTTGAGGCATTAATTTTAAACAAGTCGCAATTAGGATACAATGCTGTTGTAAACAATAAATTTCAAGGTTTATTTTATGATAACGAAGTTTTTACCAATTTAAAACCTGGAACAAAGTTAAATGCAATTGTTCACAAAGTTCGAGATGATAATAAACTCGATTTACGATTATATAAAAACGATGCCTCTGATATATCAGAGTTTGAATCGAAAATATTAAACTACATGCAAGAAAACAAAGGACGCATGAATATAAATGACGATAGTGCTCCTGAACTTATCTACAAAGTATTTGGTATCTCAAAAAAGAATTTTAAAAAAGCTCTCGGCTCACTTTATAAAAAAGAAATTATTGATTTGTCTAAAAACACAATAACTTTTATTAAAAAATAGTTCTCACTTTTTAAACAAACAGAACACACTTTTCGTTTATATAATTTAAAATTTCACCAAATAGCATATATAATTACAATAATTTCTCCTTGTAATAGCATTTTTTTAACACAAAATCATTTTTGATTAAAAAAATGATTACCTTGCACTTTGGAATTGAATTAAGCACTTAAGCCTGATTAATTACAAATCTACTACTTATTGTTGTTACGAAATTTATTTATTATGAGAAAAACTGCATTTTTTGGCATATTAGCAATGCTAATTATTGGAACTTATTCATGTACAAGTACAGAATCTGAAACAAAAGAAAAAGAAGTTATTACTAAAAAAATAATGTATGATGTTCCAATTGTTAACCCCAATATTGTTTCAGAAGAGGATTTTGAACGTGATTGGTTTTGGAAAAACATACCTGAAACTGATTTAGATAGGTTATTAACAAAAATATACGATAAAGTAATCTCTGGTGAAACACAAGCATATCTGTATGATGCAACAGGAAATTACGAAGACTTTGAAAAAATCCCAAAAAAAGACTTTGTTAAATATTTTGAAGATAAATGGTTTGTTTATGAAACCATTCAAGAAGTTGATGCTAAGACTGGAAATGTTATAGATGTTTCAATACCACTACCTTTGGAAAAAAGTCAAATAAAACAACTTCGTTTCCTTGAAGAATGGTATTACGAAAAGGATGAATTTTGCAAAAGAATAATTGCTGTTGCTCCAGTTTTTGTAACAGATGAATCTCAGAGGATAAATATTTTATATTGGGTTGATATTCAGAATATAAAAGAATAGTTATATCATTAAGAATTAGATTAATTATACTTAGGGGATTTAACTAACCATACTTATTTTATTTTGAGGCTTTTTGTAAATTATCTCTCCACTATAATATTATCAGGAAGTTTTTACTGCTTTAGTTTACATCCTAAACTTACTA
Organism: Bacteroidales bacterium; assembly: GCA_028686735.1. Taxonomy (GTDB): domain Bacteria; phylum Bacteroidota; class Bacteroidia; order Bacteroidales; family ML635J-15; genus Bact-19. Next base: position 17,304 of record JAQUBO010000033.1, on the reverse strand, counting down.
CACTCCAATTCATATATAGTCTATTTACAAAACGTTATCCAATTCTGCATAATTGCAAGATCTACTGCACAAATAATGGAAGTATTTTATACTTCGTGTCGAAAACCTAAAGCAGTTTTGAGCCAAGTTTTTATTCAAATACTTCTATATTTACGATAAATTTCTCGTTTAATTACATTTTTTACAAAAAAATCTCATTTTAAATAAAAAAAATTATAACTTGCACTTGGAATTGAATTAAGCACTTAACCCTGATTAATTACAAATCCATTATTATTGTTTTTTTTACTAAAATTATTTATTATGAATGTATTTGTAGCAAGTCTCCACCCTTCAACCAAAGGAGAGGATTTAAAAGAATTATTTGCTGATTACGGACCTATTATTTCAGCAAAAGTTATTATGGATCGTGATACCCGAAGATCGAAACGCTTTGGATTTGTAGAACTCGAGTCAGACGAAATGGGCGAAAAAGCCATTGCAGAACTAAACGAAACAGAATTTCAAGGTAACACTATCGTTGTTAAACCAGCAAATCAAAAATAAAAAAAGCGGCATTGCCGCTTTTTTTTTTAAAATCTTAAAATTATTTCATTAAAATCATCTTGCACCTCATTGGCAATATCATGAAAATCATTAGTAGTCTTTGACAAATTTTCTTTCCCATATATAACTTTAAAAGCTTTTCCTGCAAAATAGACACGAATATCCTCTTTTTGCTCGGTCTTAGGATAATATGCAAAAATCAATTCCCCATTATCAATATAATATTCACGATAAGATATTCCTTTAACAACTATTTTAACAAGCTTATTATCAGCATAATACCCTATAATCCCACCAGATTTTCGTTCAATTAAACTAGATATTGAGTTTATTTCTTTAAATTTTGCCCTTATGAATTCTGTTTCACTCTTATAATCAGGGATTTGCCACAATACGTTACAATATCGCAACATCGATTTAGCATCTTGCTTTATACTATCAGAATCAAAGCTATCTGAATCTATAAAATAATTTTCGGCTAATAAAGTCTCATCAGAAGATTTAATCGTTTCAAATCCCCCCCCATCATACTTTAAAATAAATTCGCCACAGTCTTGGCACGTATAAATATAATAAAGCAAATTTTGAAAATCATCATAAATATAATACTTAGTAAATTTTATTGCCGACATAAAAGAATCTTCAGAAATCATTCGGAGGGTTTCTCCATGATAGTTAGAATACAGATAATAAAACGACTTTTCGATTTGATAATTACCTAATGCAGGCCATGCGTCTGCATCTGCATTTGTAATAATGGCATCACGATACATATTACTTGTATCGGCAGTCTCAGCAAGATATTTCATTGCAAGATCTTTATTCACTTGTGCATAAAACATTATTGAAACGAAATGCATTAAACTTAAAAGAACTATTTTTCTCATGGTTTTAGAATTAGTAATTTTATCATATTTTTTATTTCTCTTCTTCTTCTATTTCTATTTCTATTTCCCAATTAAATGGAATAGGTTCAACCGTATATCCTTTTTTACGTAACAACTCAATCACGCCTTTTTCACCAGGTAGATGAGCAGCCCCCACGGCACAAAATAGGCTTTCTTTTTTTGCAATTTTTACAAAGTTTTTTGCCATCTTTTTATTTCTATCAATCAAAAAAGCTTTATTAAATTCTTTTGGCAAAGCGGTATCATTACTAACATCAAATATTTTTATCATATCAAAGCTAAGATACGCCTGCAATAACTCCTCAAATTGCACATCGCTATTAATACTAGAGGTATCGGTAAGCCCCTCGTACAACATATCGACCTGCTCCTGAATACTTATAGCATCAATCGCATTTATTTGATCCATAAATTTTTCAACACCATAACACGATTTATCAGATTTTCTTGCCTTATCTAAAAAATAAAGGTCTAAAGGTATTTCCATATCCTGTTTTAAATCCATTTGCATTAGTTGAGAACTCAGAAAAAATGGTTTCATTTTATTATACATAAGCATTCCAGTTCCAGTTTTTTCAGTAACAATACTATCTAAAATATTATATTGTTCGTTAGTCAAAAACTCTTTAATGGTATTTTTCTCCATAAACATAGCAGTTTGAACTTCGCTTGGATCAATATCGTCCATTAAAATTTCCATTGCAAACGCATCACAGGTATCAAAAGCATTTGTTACAGTTTCGTCAAAAGCAAAAACTTTTTTATCTTGAATATGGATAGTTCCATACAAATAAGAAGGGTTTTTGATTTTCTTACCAGTAACTTTCCACAAAATAGATTGTGAAAAGAGTGATGCAGCAATCAATACAAACGATAAAAAAGCAGTAATTTTCTTCATAAGATTTAAATATTAAGTTTTATAAAACATAAAAGTACAAAAAAGCTCTTGAGAAACAAGAGCTTTTTAAAATTAAATATGAATATATAATTTATTCATTAGTCTCCTTAATCTTTTTCGCTTCCTTTTCAATATTTGGTAACTCAAGCCCATAACCTTTTTTCTTATCAACCGCCTTTAAGATTAAAGACAATATAATAGCTAATGCCCCAAAGCCAGCAAAAATAAACTCTGGAACAGTATAATCATACTTAGCTACTCCACCAGCAGCAATTGTTTCAGCAACACCAGGGTTAGATGCAGTCAATGCCCATCCTATCAAAACTGGTACAGCCATTAAGCCAATATTTTGAATCCAAAAGATAAGTCCATAAGCAGATCCTAAAAGTTTATCTTCGATAATTTTAGGTATTGACGGCCACATAGATGCTGGAACCAAAGAAAAAGCAGTACCTAGTACAACAATAGTTAAAACAGCGGTAAACATATTAAATGATTCTGCGGGTACTAAAGCAAAAATTAAGTGAGAAGCAACTAATAAAACTGCACCAAAAAACATTAACGAAGCACCATATCCTTTTTTATCTAAGAAGAAACCAATTATAGGTGTCAGTATCATTGCTCCAATAGGAAACCAAGAAAACAAGGATGAAGCTATATCCATTGACACATCTAATTTTGAAGACAACATTTCGGCTGCAAACTTCTGAAATGGGAAAATTGCTGAATAAAATAAAACACAAAGCCCAGCAATCGCTAAAAACCCAGGATTTTTTAAGATTTTACCTAAGTCAGAAAACTTAAATTCATCTTCAGGGTCTTTTTCGAGTGATTCTCCAGTTTGCTTGTCTAACCTAGAATCCATAAAAGTATAAATTATAAAAGACAAAGCACCTATAGATATAAAAGCCATAGCCCAAATCATAGCAAGACTAACTCCATTTATATCCCCCTGAGGTGTAGCTTCGGTAATCCCAGCAAATCGAGGTGAGAGTTGAAACACAGCAAATACTCCTAAACGAGCAATAGCCATCTCTAATCCCATTGCCAGAGCCAACTCCTTTCCTCTAAACCACTTAACAAGAGTTTTGGATACTGTAATACCTGCCATTTCGACACCTATTCCAAATATAGCAAATCCTACATAAGAAAGCAAGGCGGTTGTTGGTAACTGCATACCAAAAATATCTACAACCAAACTTCTGTCAATAAAAGAAAGTGCAAAAAACTTTAATCCACCTCCAATAAGCATAGCTAATGCAGACGTTCTAAGCGTAAAACGAATCCCCATTTTATCTAGTATAATACCCGATAAAATAAGAAAACCCATAACATTTAATATAAACTCAGAACCGCCAAGCCAACCAAATTGTTGATTAGACCACCCAAAATATCTCTCTAACGAGCCTTTTAATGGTGCAGCAACGTCTACAAAAAAGTAGGCAAAAAACATTGTTAGAGATACTAAACCCAATGCGACCCATCTAGCCCATGTGGTATCTCTCAGGGATTTTTGAATTTTTTCTGTCATAATACAAACTTTTAAATATTATTAAATTGAACCACAAAATTAAAATTATTTTAAGATGAAAACACTTTATCTTATATTATTTTTAGTTTTTTAGTTTTTTTATCTCCCACGCTTAATCATCTAGCTCGCATTATTACACACAGTAAGAGCTAAAGACACTCTTATTAATTAGTCTTTTGTATAACTGCTTAACTGCAAATTGAATGTCCCAGCTCAAAAACCTTATAGGTTGTTTTACTAATAAGCTTATCAATTCGATAAAACAGTTTAGTAGTAACTAACAAATAAGTTCTAATAATTTCGACATTTAACATTACTAAGCATTTTAAATACTATGATGCTCTAACAAAAAAATATTATTTAATAAATATATATATATTTGCACTATAATTAAAAAAAATAATATATATTTGTACAGTTACTATTTTAAATATTTAATAAATTATTTTATTATGAAAAAACTTTTATTTTTTGCTGTAGCAAGCTTATTTATGAACTGTGTAATACTTGCACAAAACACAGATGAGACAAAAGGAGACGGATTGAGAACAACTAAAGCTATCGGAGTTCCTGAAATATCTTTTTCCAACATTAACACAGAATATGATATAAATGAAACAGTAGAAGTTACAGCGAATTTATATTCAAACGAACTTATAGACCAACTCTGTGGCATAGAGTATGCGATTTATAGAGATGGTGTTTTAATTGAAAATATTGCCGATTACGGATCATTAACTTATGAAGTTAGACAAGAAGGAACCACTTATTATAACGGAGCTTTGACTGATGGCTCAGGAGTGATTAGTCTAACTATTGGAGAAGATAATATAGGAGCATTCACGCTCGGTGTTTTCGACAACTATTGTGTAAATAGAAACCGTCCGATTGATTTCACAGCCAATTTTAGTGAAACAGGAGTTTATAAAATTGTAATTACAATAAACTATTGCACAAACTCAGGTACAGCAACAGGAACAAGCTTTACTGCAATTAATTGCGACGGAGAAGTTCATGATGATATGATTGCTGAAACTTGTGAAAATCCTATTGAATTAAGTAGCGAAGAAGTTACAATAAAAGTAATTGAATATATGGTTCCAGATATTCAATTATCCGAAGTTCTTCCTGAATACCAAACTTATGACAATATTGATGTTACTGCAGAAGTTTATTCTAATGGATTAATTGACGATATTTGTGGGCTAAGCTATCAATTATATAAAGATGGTACCCTAATTGAAAACGTACAGGACTATGGAACAGCTACTTATTCTGTTAGGTTACAAGATGACACTTATTATAACGGTATAATAACTGAAGGATCGGGGATGCTCCAAGTAACTGCTGGTGAAGAAACTGTTGGTGCTTTTACTCTTGGAATGTTTGACAATTATTGTATAGACAGAAACAGACCTATCGATTTTACAATAAATTTTCGTGAAACTGGTATTTATACTATGACTGCTCAAATAAATTCTTGTTTTAATGATGGAACACCAACTGAAACAAGTTTTATCGCAACTAATTGCGACGGAAACGAGCATGCTGATATGATTGCTGAAACTTGTGAGAGCCCAACTGTAATAAGTGAAAAATCTGTAACAATAGAAGTTACTGAAAATAACTTAACTCCTACTATTGAATTATCCGAAGTACTATCTGAATATCAAACAGAAGAAGATATTACGGTAACGGCATTAATACAATCAAATGAAATTATTGATAACCTTTGTGGAATTGGATATGAAATTTACAAAGATGATGTTCTAGTTACAAATATTGCTGATTATGGTACATTAACCTATACCGTTCGTCACGTAGGAGACACTTATTACAACGGTGAATTAACTGAAGGTTCAGGAATGATTAACGTTACAATCGCTGAAGACAATATAGGAGCATTCACGCTCGGTATGTTTGATAATTACTGTATAGACAGAAACAGACCTATCGAATTAACTGCAAATATTACGGTTCCAGGTATTTACAAAATGGTAACGAAAATAAACTCTTGCTCAAATACTGGCCTCCCAACAGGAACAAGCTTTACTGCAATTAATTGCGACGGAGAAGTGCATGATGATATGATTGCTGAAACTTGTGAAAATCCTATTGAATTAAGTAGCGAAGAAGTTACAATAAAAGTAATTGAATATATGGTTCCAGATATTCAATTATCCGAAGTCCTTCCTGAATACCAAACTTATGACAATATTGATGTTACTGCAGAAGTTTATTCTAATGGTCTTATTGACCAACTTTGTGGTGTTGGATACGAACTTTACAAAGATGAAACTCTAATTACAAATATTGCAGACTACGGAACATTAACTTATACCGTTCGTCACGAAGGAGACACTTATTATAATGGTGAAATAACTGATGGCTCAGGAATGATTAACGTTACAGTCGCTGAAGACAATATAGGAGCATTCACGCTCGGTATTTTCGACAACTATTGTGTAAATAGAAACAGACCTATCGATTTCACAGCTAATTTTAATGAAGCAGGGGTTTACAAAATGGTTTCCAAAATTTACAGTTGCTCTAACACTGGAACACCAACTGAAACAAGTTTTATCGCAACTAATTGCGACGGCTTAGAACATGATGATATGATTGCTGAAACTTGTGAGAGCCCAGTTGAATTAAGTAGTAAAGAAGTAATTATCACAGTTACTGAAATAGAAGCTATTGTAATCAATCAACAACCAATATCACAAACAATATGTGATTATAATGTAGCTAACTTATTAGTTGATGCTGAAACTACAACTGCTGAAACTTTAACTTATCAATGGTATCATAACGAAACTATTATCGAAGGAGAAACTACAAATACTCTCGAGACTGCAATAGCTGGTGACTATTATTGTTTACTCACTGCAGGGGAAGAAGAAATGATAACAGAAATAGCTACTGTAACTGTTGCCGAAGTTAATCCTGTATTGGAACCTATAATTTCAGCATGTAATGGTTCGACAGTAGAGTTAAACCCAGGTAGTTTTGATACTTATGAATGGCAAGATGCTTCTAACACACAAACGTATGAGGCAACTACAAGCGGAATATTCTCAGTTACTGTTACAGACGAAAACGGCTGTACCGCAAGTGTTTCCACAGAGCTAAACTTTGCTGATGAAATAATTATTTATTGGGAAGAAAGTGTAACTCTTTGTGAAGGTTCCAGTATTTCTTTAATCGCTCCTCAATCTGATACTTACCAATGGGCTGATGGAGAAGACACTCAAGAACTAGTGGTAACTGAAGAAGGTTGGTACTACGTAACTATTACTCAATCTACATGTAGTGGAAATGATTCAATTTATGTTGAGACTGTTGCTCTTCCTGATGAGTTTGACCTTGGAGAAGACATCTACACATGTGAAGCTAGTCTAACTTTAAGTGCTCCTGATATGGAAAACGTGGACTTCTTATGGTCAACCGCTGAAACCACAGAAACTATCGAAGTAAGCGAAACAGGTACTTATGAGCTCACTATTATTAATGAATTTGGCTGTGAAAGATCAGATGACATAATGGTGGAATTCGGAACAGAATTAATAGTAAACTTACATACATCCGACACACTTAAATCATGTATAGGAAACAGTGTTATACTTAATCCCGAAACTGGAACATCATGGCTATGGAATTCAGGAGCTTCAACACCTTATATTACTGTAATTACTGAAAACTGGTACTTTGTTACCGTTACTAACGATTTTGGCTGCCAAGGTAGTGATAGTGTATTTGTTCAATTCAATCCTTTACCAGCCATTAACTTAGGCATCGACCAAGAGTATTGTGCAAATGAAAATGTTATTATCTCTGCACCAGACGCTGTAAGTTGGTTATGGACAACAGGTGAGACAACACAACAAATAACTGTTACAAATAGCGACTCGTATATATGTACTATTACTGATGAAAACACTTGTCAAAATTCTGATACTGTTATTATAACTGTTCATGATTTACCAAATGCAGAACTTGGTCCAGATGCAACTATACAAGCTGACCAAACTCTCGTCCTAGGTGTACCTGCAGGTGAATATTTGTACGAATGGAATACTGGAGCTAATACTTCAAACATCCTTATTGATGCCTCACAATTAGATTTAGGTGATCACTTATACTCTATTACTGTTACTAATATTCACGATTGTAAGAGCTCAGACCAAACAATAATAACAATTGTTCCTGCAAGTGATGTCCCAGAGAATATTATTAATAAAATATCAATTACTCCTAATCCAACAAATGGAATAATAAACATTAAAGGACAGAACATTAACAACATTACAATATTTGATAATATAGGAAAGGAGCTTATCTCTACAAGAAACACAAGTATCGATATGTCGAAATACCCTTCGGGAATGTATTTTGTTAAAATATCATCTAATAACCAAACTATTACAAAAAAACTAATTAAGCAATAAGAGTAAAATATAATACCTTTAAAAGAGAGCGAAAACACGCTCTCTTTTTTTTTACTAACAATTAACTGCAAATTGTTAATAACTAAGGCATGGATTTTGAACCTTAATTGATTTTATTAGATATTTTTGTATTTGTTAAAATTATTTAGATATGAAAAAAGCAATTGTAATATTAGCATTATTAGCATTAGTATGTATAGGTTCATACTCATGCAAAACTACTGATGATTGTCCAGCATATAATCACATCGAAAAAAACGATAACGAACATAGAGCTTAGTAAATTATTTTACTTAGAACTTTATAAACTTTCCGATTTTTTGTTAATTTTGTGGTAATTATGTTTTATAAATATAAAATTATATTACTACTTTTATTTATGTTATGTTATAGTAATATCTTTTCACAAGGAGAATTACAAACAGAACGAGAACCAGATAATTATAATATTAATTCGTATGGGATTAAATTAAATTCAAATGGATATGGTTTGTATTATAACTTTTCTCATCGACTCAACTACCGATTAAGGAATTTTATAGAATCAGAATATAATTATCAAAAGCACCCGAAAGAAATCAAAGTTATCAACCCCTATTTCGACCCTAACTCTATAAAAAAATTTGTATTTGGTAAAACACATACTGTACATAACATAAAAATAGGATATGGATACAATAAAATGATGTATGAAAAAAGAGATAAAAACAGCATCTCCATTCATCTTAGCGGTTCTGTCGGGGTGATTATAGGCATATCAAAACCTATTTACTACGAAATAGTAGATAGTGTAAAATACAGTAACAATTTCCTTATCCCCTATACCTCGGTTTACAAGATAGACATAAACTTCCAGAACAATCCAACCGACATCATTGGTAAAGCCGATTTTACATACGGTCTTAATGAATTAAAATTACATCCTGGATTATATGCAAAACTAGGACTACAATTTGATTTTAGCGAAAATGTAATGAAAACCCAAGTACTTGAAACAGGTGTGATTTTTGACACTTTTTTTACCCCAATCGAAATAATGGCCGGCCAAGAGAACATGTTTTACTTCAATTTATATATCGCATACCATTTCGGAAAAAAATACGATACAAATCTTAATCGCGAATATCGAAAAGAACAGCGCAGAAAAAAATGAAAATTCCAAAAGCCAATATTTTTAGCATTTAGTATAAAATTTATAATATTCACAATTATATCTTAATAAATTAATTGAAATAAAACTTTATCATATTATATTTTTCTTATATTTGCAATGTCAACATTTGATAAATTCAATTGTTTACTAAATAGTATATAATATTTAACTTAATTTATTAAGATATGAAAAAATCTTTTTTATTAGTAACGGCAATAATCTTAGCAAATTTCATATTTGCTCAAATAACAAATTTGTCAAATGAGGATTATTACGTTTCATCAGAGCAAGCCAAAATTATTGGGGTTAATTTTCATGCACATCAAGCAAAAAAAATGAATCAAGAAAAATATGGCAAAGCTAATTATTCAATTAAAAGCCAAACAACATTAAAAACTGAAAATGGTTTAGATTGTATCCATGTTTACAATTTTAATGAGGATGGGTTTGTATTGGTTAGTGCCGATATTCGAGCAACACCTGTACTAGCATATTCAAACGAAGGACAGTTTGATTACAACAATATGGCTCCAGCAACAAAATCTTGGATAGAAGAAAATTACATGCCTCAGTTCGAGATAATATCTGAATCAGGTTTAGCAGCCAACGAAGAAATTATCAAACAATGGAATCAAATCAGTAAAAATGATTTCTCATACGATAAAAACAATAAAGGCGTAGATATTATTGTAGAAACTCGTTGGAATCAAAACGCTCCATATAATATGTATTGTCCAGAACACTCACAAGGACCTGGTGGACGTGTATATGCTGGTTGTGTTGCAACTGCGATGTCTCAAGTGATGAAATATTGGAATTACCCCGAAACAGGAAAAGGTTCACAAGAGTTTTTTTGGGGTGAGTACCTTACTGCAGATTATGGTGAAACAGAATATCGTTGGGATGAAATGACTATTTCTGCAAATACGCTTAGTCGCGAAGCAATTGCTGAACTCATGTATCATTGCGGGGTATCAGTTTATATGAATTGGGGATACGATGGCTCAGGAACATCCACTCAATATGCTGCAAGTGCATTAAAACTACGCTTTAAATATAGAACTGGGGTTTACTACCAATATAGAGATACCACTCCCGATGCTGTATGGAAATTCACTATTAAAGAAGATTTAGATAAAGGACATCCTATTATTTATGATGGTGATCCTGGAACAGGTGAACCCGGACATGCATTTGTTTGTGATGGTTATCAAGATACTTCATATTTCCACTTTAACTGGGGTTGGGGTGGCTCAAACGATGGGTTCTTTTTTATAGATAACTTAAACCCTTCAAATTTTGATTTCAAGTACGGACAAGGAGCAGTTCTAAATATCACACCAATAGATGCTGATTTCTGCAAAGGAACAACAATTTATACTCAACCAGAATGGTCTTTTGGCGATGGATCTGGAGATAACTACTATTTTAATAATACTACTTGTAACTGGATTATTAATCCAGATGTTGAAGATATAGATTTGCTTAGATTAACTTTTACAAAGTTTGAGCTTACTGATAATGATGTTCTTAAAGTTTACAAAGGACACCCACTTAATAGTGGATTAACATTAATTGACGAATATACTTCAACCAATAGACCTTACTCAGTAGATGTTTGGGGAGGGGATAAATTGTATCTTATTTTTGAAACCAATAGCGAAGGTCAAGCTGAAGGTTGGGAAGCATATTATACCACATTTACCTCTGATATTAATGACAACATGTTAGATAATATCAGCATATATCCAAACCCAGCTAATAACAACATTAATATTACAGGTATTACTAATAGTAATGTTGCAATATATGACATCTATGGTAAACTTATCAAAAACTACGATAAAATTGATAGCACTACTTTAGATATATCTGATATGTCGGCAGGAATATATTTTATCAACGTAAGTAATAATGATGATATTAAAACAATTAAATTTGTAAAAAAATAATAGCACTTATAAAATAAAAATATTAAAAGCCTCAATTAATTGAGGCTTTTTTCTTAAATTTGCATTAAATTAACTTATTAAAAACTATAAATTATGACAAAAATCAAAGTTGGAATAAATGGCTTCGGACGAATAGGACGAAATGTTTTTAAAATAGCTTTCGATAGAAATGATGTTGAAATAGTAGGTATTAACGACCTAACTGACACTAAAACACTTGCTCATCTGCTTAAATATGACTCTACACAAGGTAAATTTGATCGTAATATTTCTTTTAATGCGTCTTCAATTATTGTAGACGGTAAAGAAATACCCGTTAGTGCAGAAAGAAGCCCAAGTGCCATTTCATGGAAAGTAACTCCTGATGTAGTAATTGAAGCAACAGGTATATTTAGAACCAAAGAAGGTGCCAAAGGAGGATATGGAGATCACTTAAAAAATGGTGCAAAAAAAGTTATTCTTACTGTACCAGCAAAAGATGATGTTGATGCAATGGTTGTTTTAGGTGTAAATGACGAAGTTATTACGCCAGACGTTCAATGTGTTTCTAACGCGTCGTGTACAACAAATTGCATGGCTCCTATTGTTAAAATATTACTCGACAATTTTGGTATTGAGCGGGGCTTAATGACTACAATACACTCTTATACAAATGACCAAAACATTCTTGATGGTCCTCATTCTGATTTACGCAGAGCTAGATCGTGTGCAGTTTCTCAAATCCCAACCACTACTGGAGCAGCAAAAGCTGTAGGGAAAGTCTTGCCTGAATTAAACGGAAAACTTGACGGTATGGCTATGAGAGTTCCCACTCCTACAGGATCATGCGTTGACCTTGTTGTAATGTTAAAAAAAGACGTTACCATTGATGAAATACACAAAGCTATTCGTGAGGCTGCCGAAGGATCTATGAAAGGAATTATAGAATATACCGAAGAACCTATCGTGTCGGTTGATATTATTCATAACTCACATTCAGCAATTTTTGATGCTAGTTGCACAATGCTTAATGGCAGAATGCTAAAAACATTAACATGGTATGACAACGAATGGGGATATTCTCAAAGAGTAGTTGACCTTATCCCTAAATTAATGAGTTAGGAATTTAATAAAAACTTAAGAAAATATTTATAATATAAAAAGCTGTTAATTTGTTAGTTGACAGCTTTTTTTTTACTCAAAACGTAAAGCGACTATTGGGTCAAGTCTAGATGCCTTAACTGCTGGCAAATAACCTGAGGCTATTCCTACGACAAAACATAAAAACACACCTAACAAAATCCATAACCAAGGCACTACAAACTGTCCCCCAGTAAACAATGTAATCATATTTCCTGCCAAAATACCCAAAACAATACCAAGGAGTCCACCCAGCTGACCAATAAAAACAGATTCAAATAAAAACTGCTGCTTAATAGTTTCTCCTTTTGCTCCTAGAGCCTTTCTAATACCTATTTCCCTTGTTCTTTCGCTAACAGAAACCAACATAATATTCATCAAACCAATAGAGGCACCCAATAAAGTTATCAAACCAATAATAGTCGCACCAATTGTAACAATACTAATGTTCTCGATTAACATATTAGCAAGGCTGTCTGATTTTCGAACTGCAAAATTACTTTCATCATAAACAGTCAGTTTTCTAATATTGCGAAATATCCCCTCAGCCTCTCCCACAGCAATCTCAAGTAACTCCGCATTATTGGGCATAATACTAATTGTATAACTATTGCTGGAAACAGAAAAATTTTTCCTTGCATTATTTAATGGTACAAAACATATTTTATCACCATCTCCACCAAAACTAGTTCCTTTTTCTTTTAAAACTCCAACAACACGATATCGTGTGTTCCCAACAGAAATAAATTTATCCAAAGCACTTTCGTTAGAAATAAACAATAAATCCTTTAGCTCACTACCAATAACAATAATATTCTCTCCAGAAACTATCTCACTACTAGTAAAACTACGTCCAAAATCTACTTCACGTCCCGAAGTTAATAAATAGTTCTCGTCAATACCATAAACACTTATATTTGGATCAGTTTTCTCATTTTCATATTTTAATGTTGCTATACCTGTTCCGTAAACCGAAACACTTACAATTGCAGGAAAATTAAACTCTTCCTTAAAACGGATTGCTTCCTCATAATCAATTTTTTTATTTTCAACCTTACGACGATTACCACCATGTTGCTGATTGTTTTGCCTCCGTATTGTAAAAGTATTTGAACCCATACTCTGAAACTCACCGCTAATAGTACTTTTTATAGAGTCAACTGCGGTTAGTATCCCAACAAGAGCCATTATCCCAATTGCTATAATCAATACTGTTAGTATAGTACGCAGCATATTCGAGCGTATCGAATTGATTGATATCTTAAGATTGTCTATAAGTAAATTACTAATGAGCATATCACAAATATAAGTTTTTTTTATCAACAAAAAGGAATAAAAAAACTATTTTATCCGCTTGAATTCAATTAAAGTAAATATTAAGTTGTATAAAACTTAAATTATTTAGATTCATTAAAGACAATCTTGATTTTTTTCATACTTTTGTAAACAAAACATAAATAAAGTGGTTTTTTTGCTAAATAAAACTCATTATGTACAAAAAAAAATTATTTTTCGCATTATCTTTACTATTTATTACACCCGCAATATTTTCACAAGTGGGACAAATAAAAGGCAGGATCTATAACGAAGTCAATAATGAATCATTGCCCTTTTCAAATGTCTTTATAGAAGGTACAGACTATGGAGCATCTTCAGATTTCGATGGTAATTATCTAATTAGTGGCTTAAAACCTGGGATTTATCAATTAACTGCATCCTCATTGGGCTTTGACACAAAGCTTACCTCTGAAGTACAAGTAAGTCCTGGCAAAACGGTAAATTTGGATATTTCAATGCGAGAATCTGCTGTTACTTTATCGGAGGTTACAGTTCAAGCAAAAATGTTTAATAAAAATGAAGAGTCGCCTATATCATTACGGAGCATTGGTTTATCAGAGATTGAAAATTCACCAGGAGCAAATCGTGATATATCCAAAGTTATTCAAAACCTTCCTGGCGTAGCAGCATTTCCTGGACAAAACAGAAATGATGTCATTGTTAGAGGAGGAGCATCAAATGAGTCTAAGTTTTACCTTGACGATGTTGAAATCCCAAATATAAACCATTTTGCAACACAAGGAGCGAGCGGTGGAACAAACGGGATTTTAAACGCAGACCTAATAAGAAATGTTGATTTTTATTCGGGTGCCTTTCCGGCAAACAGAGGAAATGCTCTAAGTGGTGTTTTTAATTTTAAACAAATTGACGGAAACCAAGAAAACCTAAGATTTAAAGGCAGCTTAGGAGCTTCGGAAGTATCGTTTACCATGGATGGTCCTATCACAGATAATACAACTTACATTGTCTCGGCACGAAGATCATATCTAAATCTACTTTTTAAATTAATAGGACTACCTTTTTTGCCAACATTTAATGATATGCAATTTAAAGTAAAAACTAAACTAAACGACCGCAGCGAACTTAGCCTAATTGGCCTAGGTGCTTATGATATAAATGTATTAGACAGAGACCTTAAAAACCCTACAGAATTTCAATCTTATTTATTAGGCTATCTAAATGAATATGAACAATGGACTTACACTTTGGGTGCTGTTTATAAACAATTTAGAGACAAAGGCTACACAACACTTGTACTTAGCCGAAACATGCTTAACAATAGATATTATAAATACATAAATAATAATATAGATGATGCAAATCTGTTGAACAATTATAGCTCTTTTGAGGCTGAAAACAAATTCCGAGTCGAAGATTTTTTTAAAACCGACAACAATTTCAGAATTAATTATGGAGCAAATTTTGAATATGCGAGATATTATAATAACACATACTTAAATATTTACACTCCATCTGGCCAACAAGAACTCAGTTATGACTCAAACCTTGATATGTTTAAATATGGAGCTTTTGGGCAAATTGCAAAATCTTTTATTGGTAACAGACTGAGTTTGTCTTTAGGTGTTAGATTTG
Source organism: Bacteroidales bacterium (assembly GCA_028686735.1). Taxonomy (GTDB): domain Bacteria; phylum Bacteroidota; class Bacteroidia; order Bacteroidales; family ML635J-15; genus Bact-19. Next base: position 1,818 of record JAQUBO010000033.1, on the reverse strand, counting down.
ATGGCAATGAATACTCAGCTTCAATGACAAATCCACTCGAACAATTCTCTCCTCGTATTTCTGCATCATTTGATATTACTGATAGATGGAGCATTAATATGAATACTGGCAGATACTACTTGCTGCCAAGTTATACGAGTTTAGGATATAGAGACAAAAATCAAGTTCTTGTAAACAAAAATAACAACATAAAATACATCCAATCCGACCACATTATTGGAGGATTTGCCTATCGACTTGGTGCAAGATCAATGATTAGCATTGAAGGATTTTATAAATTATACGACCAATATCCTTTCTCAGTAAAAGACTCATTAGTTTTATCATTTAAACCAGTAGATTTTGGAGTTGTTGGTGACGAAGAAATAAAAAGTATTGGCCAAGGACATGCTTACGGAATAGAAATCCTATCACAAAATCGCTTCAAAAACGATCTTAATATCACAGCAGCATACACTTACGCAATTAGTGAATTTAAAGACACTGATGGAAATTATGTATCCACATCATGGGATAATAGACATATCTTTATTCTTACTGCAACTAAAAAGTTTAAAAAAGATTGGTTTTTTGGTATAAAATGGAGATTTGCGGGAGGCTTACCTTACACACCTTACGATCTACAAGTGTCATCTAACATAACCGCTTGGAATCTTAGAGGACAACCATACTTTGACTATTCAATGTTAAACGAAGTGAGGTATAAAGCTTTTCATCAACTTGATTTTAGAATAGATAAATCATTCTACTTTAAAAATGCCTCGTTAAAACTTTATATAGACATTCAAAATGCATATAATTTTAAATCGGAGTCTCAGGATATATATACTAATACCGATACTCAAGGCAATGTGCAAATAGACCCAGATAATCCAACAAATTATTTATTGAGAAGAATACCCTCTGAAGGAAGTGGTACAGTATTACCAACATTGGGCATTATAGTTGAGTTTTAATAATAAATTTACAGATATGAAAAGCATATTAATAATAATAATTTCTATTATAAGTTTAAGCAGTTTAACTTTAAACAACACTGATCCCTGCAAAAAAAGAAAAAAAGACAACGAAAAAGAAATCATAAAAAGCAATATAAATGGCAAGGGTTATGAAATTGAGCTTGAGTTTACAACCGGAAAAGGACACAACAATCCATCCTTTGCTTTATGGATTGAAAACATGAATGAAGAGTTTATCCAAGAACTATTTGTTACGCAAGCTGTTGCTACTGGAGTATATAGATATGGAGATAGTAGCACCGGCAAATGGGAAGCTGGACAAAAAATGTATAAGGCCACACTACCCTATTTTATCCATAAACGATCTAAAAACGCAAAAATTCCAACAACTGAGAAACCTATAATAGATGCATATACAGGTGCGACTCCTCAATCAGATTTCATTTTAAAATCAAAAACGGACGCAAAAATAAATTCCAAATTCCGTTTAATATTAGAAATAAATCAAGCCTGGGATACAAACAATTACTGGCATAATGCTAAATATCCAAATGAGAAAGAATATCGTAATTCATGCCAACCATCTTTAATATATGCAGTAACAATAGATCCTAACAATTTGATGGATGAATACACATTAAACCCAATAGGACATGGTCATTATGCTGGACATGACGGCAAACTATATACCGATATTAGCACTTTTACTACGGCACTTAATATTATGAAATCGATTAAAATCACTGTTAAATAGTTAATATCGACAAAATACTACAAAACAACTTCTGTAGCACCAAACCCATATTCTTTAAAAGAGGCATCTTCAAACTGTAATTTATACTGTGTAGCCAAGGATTCT
>JAQUBO010000032.1 GCA_028686735.1 Bacteroidales bacterium | reverse complement strand
TCACTAAAAGTTCTTCTTTGACGAGCTTCGGTTGTCAGTTTGTAATTTGATCTTGTTGCCATAAATTTAACGTTTTAATTATTAAAATTCAACTCTTAAAACGGTCAACCTATTTCAGGCATTGACAGTATTCGGTAAAAAAAAGAGAAAAAGTAAAAAAAGGGAAAGGGTGAAGGGTGAAAGCATCGATAACTAAATAAAAAGATATGGCATACGTAAAATCATTCCGTGATCTTGAGGTTTACCAACTCGCTCGTCAATTAGCTAAAGAAATTTTTGAGATAACAAAAGAATTTCCAAAGGAAGAAATATATTCATTGACAAGTCAAATTAGGCGTTCATCATGTGCGAACCGAAAACTGAGAACTGAAAACTTTTCTCATCGCCTCTTTTTTATAATAATTTAACTATTAACTTTGCAGATAATATAAAATTTACAAACTATGAATATTAAATGGTTTTCGATATTATTAGTTTTGGCATTTTTAATGTCCAGCGATATTGTATTTGCACAGCGTAGATCAGAAAATGTGTTAGATTCTGACAAATATTTATCTAAAACTATGTGGTCATGTTCGGATAAACATTTTGGATATTATTTTGTGTCTTATTCTGTTCCTGTTCCATTAGAAAAGAGCCTTGAAAATGCCGGACTTTCCCATTCCCTCCGATTAGGTTATACTTATCGCTATAAAATTGTTGATTGTTTTGATGTTGGAGCTGAATTATCTTATACAAACAGAACTTCAATGATTGTTAAGGATTCTATGCCTATTTTTGATCCTGCAAACTTTTATGATAAGATAAAAACCTATCAAAATTCTTTGGGAGGAAGTTTATATTTGAGATTTAATCTTGGCAAACAGGATTATAGAGATTTAGGTTATTTTATTGATTTAGGAGGTTTTTATAATTATAACATTTGGTATGGGACTCAATATGCTATAAAAAGTTCAAATCTTAAACAAAAAGCTAAATTTAGAAACTCTAACTATCTTGATGTACACGATTATGGAGCATTTGTACGCTTATCCAAAAGCTATATTTCTCTTATTATAAGCTATTCACCCACCGATTGGATTAGCGGGTTTTCAACTGAGAATATAGATTATAACAGAACTCCTTTAATGGTGGGGATTCAACTAAATTTATATGCTAAATGAGAAAACATTCTAATTTTTTAATTGCATTTACAATAATACTAGTTTCTGTAATGAGTTTACAAGCTCAAGAGTATTCATACCGTATTGCTGTGCTAAAATATAGTGGAGGAGGAGACTGGTATGCAAATCCAACTTCTTTGCCTAATTTAATTACATTTTGCAACGATAATTTAGGAACAAGCATAAATCCAGAGCCTGTAACAGTAGAAGTTGGAAGCACCGATATTTTTAATTATCCTTTTATTCACATGACTGGTCATGGTAATGTAGTATTTTCTGATTATGAAGCCGAAAACCTGCGAAATTATCTTTTGTCGGGTGGGTTTTTACATATTGACGACAATTATGGCATGGATCCATATATTAGAGAAGAATTAAAGCGAGTTTTCCCTGATATTGAACTTATAGAGTTGCCATATTCACACGAAATTTATCATCAAAAATATAGTTTTAGAAATGGATTACCTAAAATTCATGAACATGATAATCAACCTCCTCAAGGTTTTGGAATTATTTATCAAGGGCGCTTACTAGTTTTTTATTCTTATGAAACTGATCTTGGTAACGGTTGGGAAGATGAGGCTGTACATAACGACTCCTATGAAGTTAGGCTTAAAGCATTGAAAATGGGAGCAAACATTATTGGTTATGTGTTTGGAAAGTGATGATGTGATGATAAATCTATAGATTTATGTTTTACGTGGATTATTTGCATTTTTAGCATAGGTGCTATTTTTTAGCAATATTCTAAAAATAGTATTTGTAAATAATAAAACATCTCTTAAAAAGGCTTATATTTGAAGAAAAATAGAAAAATTGGTGGTTTTAAAACGGACTACCCTTATGTAACAAGCTAACAAAAACTATATCAATATAATTTTAGGTAAAATGACAACTAGAAAGTATGTTTATTTATTTATGGTTTTACTTATATTTTCAAACATTGTAAAATCGCAAATTATTATTCAAGATAGTGTTTTTACTACAAGCTTAGATTTAGTTGAATCTTCATGGGATAATGCTATAATAAGGAATTGCACATTTCAGAATACAATTTTAAGTGATGGGATTAGAATTGTCAATGTAAATAATGTAATAATTGATAGTTGCGTGTTTTACAATATTGAGGGAAATGGAATTAGGTTACATTCTTCTGGAGTTTCAGATGGTGTAATAATTAAAAACTGTACTTTTGATTCAATTTATGGCAATGGAGTATTAGGTCAAGAACAACACATAAACACACAAATACTAAACAATCAATTTAATTGGATAGGTCTGGATACTATTGGTGCTTCAATTGGACAACCACATCATGGCATCTATTTTTATGGAAACGATTTTCTAATTTCTGGAAATAAAATTCAGAATATTTACAACAATTATGGAAATGGTATTAGTGTTCGATCTAATGGAGTTGTGAGTAAGAATGTGGTTTCAAATGCAACAAAAAATGGAATTGTGTATTATTCAGACCATCCAAATGAGGGTAATAATGTCTTAATTGAAAATAACATAATATATAATTGTCAACGTGGAATTAGAATATCTGATGGGGGAGAACCTTATGTCGATTCTAGTGTAGTGCGATTTAATACTGTGATTTCTAACGATTACATGTGTATTTCTGTTGGTCCTGGATTAGATATGAATATTGATATTTATGGAAATATATTAGTGAGAACAGATGGTAGTTTAAATCATATTTGGGCAGAAAGTTCCGTTAATGAATCGTATAATGTGTTTTCTGACGAAGATATCGGTTTTTTAGATTATGATAATAACGATTATCACATAACAGAACAAAGTGTTGCATATAACTTTGCAACAGGCTTATCAAGTTTTCCGACAACAGATTTTGAAAATGACATCAGAAATGTAAACCGACTTGATGCCGGTGCTGACCAAATAGATAATAATACTGGTTTTTATCCTATCAATCATTGTAATGTATTGGTTTTTCCAAACCCTGCTCAATCTGAAATAAATATTGTTTTGCCATCAACTGAAATATTTCAAATTACAATTTTAAATTTGCTTGGTAAAGTAGTAAAGATTGCAAATAATAATAATAAAATTAACATTTCAAGTATGCCAAAGGGGACATATTTAATTTGTATTAAACAAGGGCAAAAAACTTATATAAAAAAACTAATAAAGCTGTAATGTTAGTTAAGTATCAAGTTTGTAATAGGTTGTTACACAGGTGCTTGATTTTATTTTTTAATCTAATTTTGCAATACAGGATAAGTTTATTTTTTTGTTAAGTTTTGTACTCTTTGTAGTATTGGAGGATGCGAATAAGAAGTAAATACAACCCAAGGATGTGGTGTAAGATTACTCATATTATGCGAGCTTAATTTTTTAAGAGCAGTAATTAAGTGCTCTGCGAGTCCGTATTTAGCAGCAAAGTCATCAGCTTGAAACTCAGCTTTGCGACTAAAATATGCAGATGTAATTCCAATTACCGAAGATAAAGGGCTGTAAATAATTCCAAAAGCTATTAGTGCGATGTGAAAACTTGCTACATTAACACCTAAAGCCTGCGACAAGGGATCGCTTCCTACAAACAATCCAAAAATAAACAATGTTACTCCAGTTTCAAGAATTGACGTAAATAAAGATTTATAAATATGCTTGTGTTTGTAATGTCCAATTTCGTGAGCCAGCACTGCCACAATTTCATCTATTGTCATTTCCTGGATCAATGTATCATATAAAACAATTCGCTTTTTAGGTCCCATTCCACTAAAATAGGCATTTGCTTTTGTTGATCTTTTAGAACCGTCAATTACAAAAATATTAGAGATGTTAAAACCAGATTTTTGACCAAACTCCATAATAGCTGAGCGGAGTTCTCCATCTTCGAGTGGAGTTTGTTTGTTAAACAATGGGACAATCAAACTTGAGTAAAACATATTCATAAATATAGAAAAGGCAATAACAATTATCCAAGCATATAGCCAAAACCAATTAGGGCTTAGGCCATAAAACATAATAATTATCGAAAAAATACCAGCCCCAATTATCGCCATAAGAAGCAATGATTTTATCTTATCTAAAATAAAAATTTTTGGTGTGATTTTATTAAAACCATATTTGTTTTCAATTACAAAAATATCATAAACTGACAACGGCATCGACAAAATGTCTAATGCAATAAATATAATTGCAAAAAATAGCAAAGGTTTTAAAATATAGTGATCTGAGATGTTTCCTGCAATATTATCTACAAAAGCGAAACCATCAAAAATCAACATTAAAATAATTATCAAAAAACTAAAAGTTGAGCTTACTATTCCAAACCTGTAATTTTCGGTTTTATACCTCTGTTGCTTTTTATATTTTTCAAAGTCATAAACATCTTTAAGCTCTTTGGGTATTGGCTTGTTAAACCACGATGCATTAAGATAATCAAGTATTTGTTCAGTAAAAAAACCAAGAACAATAATTGCAAATATGATAATATAAATTACTTCGCTAGTCATAATTATTTTTTTACAAAAGTACAAAAACAACAATGCTATTCAATAAAAGTTTAAATTATATCCAATTATAAATCTGACTTCTGTGTTTTTATCAGACAATAACTAAAAAATAAACACATTTACCATAGATTTTTTCATAAAGCTCATGTTTTTACTTTTATATAAGTATTTTTATTAATTTTGCAGTATGAATACAAAAAGGACGCTTATATTAATTTTCACAATTTTATTCTCAAGTATAGTTTTGGGGCAAATAAAAGATACTAGCCTTAGTATTTTGCAATGTGAAATAAATTATTCGTTTCAAGTACCTGCTGGCGATATGGCTGATAGGTTTGGCGTTAATTCAACAATTGGTGTTGGACTTAATTATAAATTCAAATCTAACTGGACTGCTGGTTTTGAAGTAAGTTATTTATTTGGTGGGATTCTGAAAGATAGCAGTAGTATATTAAGCGGTTTAATGACTAGTAACGGAGAAATTATTAACGAACATGGCGAATACGGGACTGTATTACTAACAGAACGTGGTTTTTATTCTGGAATTAAGCTGGGGAAAATCTTTCCTATTGGTAAATCAAATCCTAATTCGGGGATTGCATTTAATATTGGTGCGGGTTTATTGCAACATCACATTCGCATTGAGAACAAAGACAATAACACTCCACCAGTATTAGGCGATTACAAAAAAGGATACGATCGTTTAACAAATGGTTTAAGCATGCGTGAGTTTATTGGTTATCAATATTTAAGTGATAAAAATGCTGTAAATTTTTATGTCGGGTTTGAGTTCTATCAAGCATGGACAAAATGCCGTAGAGATTATAATTTTGATACTATGGAACGCGATGATACACCACGAAACGATTATCTTTTCGGTATCAGAGCTGGTTGGATTTTGCCTCTGTACAAAAAAAATCCTAACAAATTTTATTATTACTAATAATGTTGTTATTTTATACAATTGTTACAAGATTTTACTTCTTCGGAATTAAAATAGCTTCAATACTCAATGTTAAGGCGGCAGCCATAATAAAAGGACAAAAAAAATGGCGTCAAAAATTAGCCGAACAAGTAGATCCAGACTTTAAGCATATATGGATACATTGTGCTTCATTAGGGGAGTTTGAGCAAGGCAGACCATTAATAGAAAAGTTCAAATCCGACCCATTAACAAAAAATTACAAAATTATTCTTAGTTTTTTTAGCTCTAGCGGATACGAAATGCGTAAAAATTATCAATTTGCCGACATAGTGTGTTATTTACCTTTCGACACAAAAAAAAATGCACGGGATTTTGTAAAAATTACAAATCCTAGTTTTGCTGTTTTTGTTAAATATGAATTTTGGCATTATTATCTTGATGAGTTAAACTCTCAAGATATTCCTGCTTACTGTATTTCTGCGATATTTAGAGAAAAACAAATGTTTTTTAAATCGTATGGTAAGTTTTTTGTAAAAACATTAAATAATTTTAAACACATATTTGTACAAGATAAGAACTCAAAGAGATTGTTAGCAACTAAAAATATCACAAATGTTGATGTCTGCGGAGACACTCGAATGGATAGGGTAATTCAAATTGCGTCTGAAAAATATGAGAATCTTTTTTTAGAAAAATTCTCGAAAGGAAAACATACTATTGTTTGTGGTAGCACTTGGCCAGCCGACGAAGAGATTTTAGCACAATTTATTAATGAGTCAGATGATAAATTTAGATTTATTATTGCTCCTCACGAGATTAATGCCAAACATGTTAAAAATTTATTACAGTTAATTAATAAGCCAACAATACTATATTCTGATATTACCAATCAAGACCCTAATGACTACAGCCTTGTTGTTGTTAATACAATAGGCTTATTATCAAAGATTTATCGATATGGGGATATTGCATACATAGGTGGTGGTTTTGGAAAAGGTATTCATAATATATTAGAAGCAGCAGTTTACAATATAGCGGTTGTTTTTGGTCCTAATTATAAAAAGTTTAAAGAAGCGACAGATTTAGTTGAAATTGGTGCTTGTTTTAGTGTGAAAACCTCAAAAGAGCTATCAAATATAATAAATAGAGTAATTAATAATGAATTATTTACCTCTAATGAGCAAATTAATGCAAAAGCACATATAAGTCATTCTTCTGGTTCTACGCAGCACATCTTTGACAAATTGCATTTAATCGGTAATTTTTAACATCTTTTGCGAAGTTTTTATGGTAATATATTGTTAATTACTTTTATTGTGGTAACTTAAAGTCAAAGCATCTATTGTTTTGATAATCAGGCAAATGCCACGAATAATCCAAGGCAACAGATAAGTTAAACATTATTTTGTTAAGAAAATTTACAAAATAGATGTAATAGGTAAATGTATCAATGCTTTATGCGGTTAATATTTTTTTTTATCAAAAAGCTTGTTATTTTTTAAGTATCTGATTTTACGCTCCTTACAAGACTTAAAATTTTTGCCTTTTTTTCTGTTAATAAGCTATTGTTTTTATTTAAGAAAATAAGTGTATTTTTATAATGCGAAATTTAAGCGTTTTACACGATAAGTTTCCATTAGAAAAAAGAGAATAATTTAAAAAATTAAAAATATTAATTAATAAAATATAATCAGTACTATGTATCTGAACGATAAAATGAAAGAACAAGATTTAAAAAAAGAAGTTAAGAAAAAGACCTTTACTGATTCAGAAGCATTACTTGCAAGTCAGGACTATTTTAAAGGAGATCAGTTAGCCGCCCGTGTATGGATTAATAAGTATGCGTTAAAAGATTCTGATGGTAATCTTTACGAATTAACACCTGATGATATGCATCGTCGTTTAACAAGAGAGATTCATCGTATTGAGAAAAAGTATGATAATCCAATGTCAGAGGAATTGATTTACAGTTTGCTTAAAGATTTTAAATATATTATTCCACAAGGAGGTCCTATGTCTGGTATCGGTAATAATATGCAAATTGTTTCTTTATCGAACTGTTTTGTAATTGGACATACTAAAACAACCGACTCTTATGGCGGCATCTTAAAAATTGATCAGGAGCAAGTACAATTAATGAAGCGTCGTGGAGGTGTTGGACACGATCTTTCACATTTACGTCCAAAAGGATCGCCTGTAAAAAACTCGGCGTTAACCTCAACAGGGATAGTTCCTTTTATGGAAAGATACTCAAACACAACTCGTGAAGTTGCACAAGATGGTCGTCGTGGAGCTCTTATGCTTAGCGTGTCGGTTAAACACCCCGATAGTGAAGATTTTATTGACGCTAAATTGGCACATGGTAAAATAACTGGAGCGAATGTATCAGTGAAAATTACCGACGATTTTATGACTGCCTTAACTGAAAAGAAAAAATTTATACAACAATATCCTATTGATGATTTAGCGCCAAAGTTTATAAAGGAGGTTGAGCCCGAGAAAATTTGGAAAAAAATAATTCATAATGCATGGAAATCTGCGGAGCCAGGAATTTTGTTTTGGGATACAATTATTAATGAGTCTGTCGCCGATTGTTATGCAGATCTTGGTTATAAAACTGTATCAACAAATCCTTGCGGTGAAATTCCTCTTTGCCCTTACGATTCGTGTCGTCTTTTAGCTATAAATTTATATTCTTATGTTGACAACCCATTTAAAAAAACGGCTAAATTTAATTTTGAAAAGTTTACTGAGCATGTTGGGTATGCACAAAGAATTATGGACGATATTATTGATTTAGAGTTAGAAAAAATTGATTCTATCTTATCAAAGATTAACTCTGATCCCGAAGATATGGAAATTAAAAGAATTGAGCGCAAACTTTGGGAAAATATCAAACGTAAAGCCGAAGAGGGACGAAGAACAGGAATTGGAATTACAGCCGAGGGAGATATGCTTGCTGCATTAGGATTAAGATACGGCTCAGAAGACGCAACAGATTTTGCAACAGAAGTTCATAAATCTCTAACAATTGAGGCCTATCGATCTTCGGTAAATATGGCAAAAGAACGTGGTTTTTTTAGTATTTATGATGCTCAACGCGAAAAAAATAATCCGATAATTAAACGTATTAAAGAGGCAGATCCAAAGCTTGTAGAAGATATGGAGGCTTGGGGACGAAGAAATATTTCTTTGCTAACCATAGCTCCTACAGGAACAACAAGCTTGATGACACAAACGACTTCAGGTATCGAACCAGTTTTCCGCCCATTTTATAAGCGTCGTAGAAAAGTAAATCCTAACGATCCAGAATCAAGAATAGATTTTACTGATGATCAAGGCGATCATTGGGAGGAGTATAATGTTTTCCATCATAAGTTTATAACATGGTTACAAGTCAATAACTATAATATAGAAGAGGTAAAAAATTACGACTCTAAAAAACTTAATGAGCTTGTAGCAAAATCACCATACTATAAAGCAACTGCTGAAGATATTGATTATATCGCAAAAGTAAAAATGCAAGGCTCGATTCAAAAATGGGTCGATCATAGTATTAGCGTAACGATAAACATGCCCGAAAATGCTTCTGAAGAAACTGTTGGTGATTGCTATCTTGAGGCATGGAAGTCTGGTTGTAAAGGAATAACGGTATATAGAGAAGGTTCAAGGGATGGAGTGTTGGTATCAAATGACGATAAAGATAATAAGAAAAGAAAAAATATCGAACTTAAAAGACCTAAAGTCCTTGAAGCTGATATTGTAAGATTTCAAAACAATAAAGAAAAGTGGATAGCATTTATTGGGCTTATGGATAATTCTCCTTATGAAATTTTTACTGGTCGTGTTGAAGAAGACGTACTTAATGTTCCTAATGCTATTACCTGTGGACAAATTATTAAAATTCGTCTCGAAGATGGCAGTTCGCGATATGATTTTCAATATAAAAATAGGTATGGCTATATGACAACTTTTGAAGGTCTGTCACACACTTTTGATAATACTTATTGGAACTATGCAAAACTTATTTCTGGCGTGCTTCGTCATGGAATGTCAATTGATAAAGCAGTAAAACTGGTTTCTTCATTAGAACTAGATAGTGATAATATTAACACGTGGAAAAATGGTGTAGAAAGAGCATTACGCAAATATATTCCGAATGGTACAAAAGCCTCTAAAAAGGGCGATAAGTGTCCAAATTGTAATTTAGATGATACATTAGTTTATCAGGATGGTTGTGTAATCTGTACTGATTGCGGATACTCTAAATGTGGGTAAATAGTATAAAGACTTTAAGTTTTTATATCTCTTATATAGTGCCTGCAAGAACCGAGAATAATGTAATGTTTGACGTTTTTTGTAGAGACAAAATACCATAGTAAGCCTAAAAAGACTGCTCCACAAGCAGTCTTTTTTATAATATTAAGAAGATTAACACCGAGTTTTATCATCTGGTTAATCCTGGAATAAATACAGAAATATTTTTGAGATTTATAAGAGTGAAAGATTTATCTCTTATTTTACATTTTGGAATTAAAATGGTATTATATCAACAATAGAAAGTAATTGTTTTGTTTTTTACTTACGTCGTTTATTTTTAGTTTTACTTACTAACTCTACCTTTAAGAACGGAGGTTTTCTCATAAATACGGCAATAGCAGATCCTCCCAGACCACCAGCAAACCCGCTGGAAATTCCGGGCCAGCCAAAAGCTTGAATAACAAAATTTAATATTATCAGTATGATAATTACAAAAGCAATTAATAAAAAAATATTTCTCCAATTATAAATAAGTTTTACCTCTGCATTACAATAAACACAGTACCTATTTTCGTAATTTTTGCGTTTCGAGAAGATACGTTTAAGTACATTTCCCGTTTTATGACAGTTTGGACATTCCATTCGACAAAATTAGCAACAAAATTTCATTAACAATGAGTTAAATAAAATAAAATTTATAAGTTTGTGGTATAATTATATTAATTTAAAACAATATTTTATGTCAGGACATAGTAAATGGTCAACGATTAAAAGAAAAAAAGGAGCAGCCGATGCAAAACGCTCTAAGATTTTTTCAAAATTGTCAAAAGAAATAACAATTGCTGTAAAAGAAGGTGGTGGTCCTGATCCTGATTATAACCCCAGATTGCGAGTTGCGGTACAAAATGCTAAAGGTGTCAATATGCCAAAAGATAACATTGAACGAGCAATTAAAAAGGGCGATCAAGACGGAACTAACTTTACCGAAACAAGTTTCGAAGGATATGCAGCTCATGGGATTGCTGTATTTGTTGAATGTCTTACAGATAATAATAATAGAACTGTTTCAAGCATACGAGCTGCATTTAATAAGTACAATGGAACTTTAGGCACACATGGATCTTTAGGTTTCTTATTCGACCGCAAAGGTGTTTTTGCATTTGAGCTTAAAGGAGACATTGATATGGACGATATAGAACTTGAGCTTATTGACGGCGGAGCAGAAGAGATAGAAATTGATGAAAACATGGTAAGCGTTTATTCTGCACTCGAAGACTTTGGTAATTTAAACAAAAAATTCGAGGAATTAAATATTGAGGTAGAAAATGCGGAGTTGCAACGTATTCCCAACGATACAAAAGAGCTTCCTATTGATCAAGCAAAATCGGTATTAAAGCTAATAGATGCCTTAGAAGATGATGATGATGTTCAAAATGTCTTCCATAACTTAGAGATGACTGATGAATTAGCAGCCGAAATGGAATAATTAGCATGGGTTAAGCCTCTAATATTGAGCAATTTATATAAATTGCTTGTTTTTTTTGTAAAATGCTTAAGAAAAATTTGGCAGTATAAAAATAATTTCATTTATTTGCAGTCCCAAATTACGGGACAACAAAATGGTCCGTTCGTCTAGGGGTTAGGACGCCAGGTTTTCATCCTGGTAACAGGGGTTCGATTCCCCTACGGACTACGAATTAAGAAACATAAAAACAAGCAAACCTCCGAAATCCAGTGATTATCGGAGGTTTCTTTTTTTACCCCCACGCAGAATTGAGTAAAAAAACACATATCCTCATGGAGAAATCGTGGATTAATAACTGCGAAATATTAATCCACGATTACGGGTGCTTTAGCACTGAAATACAGCGAGATGCATTTTTAAAAGAACATAGTTTTTGATAGTTTTAATCTTTTAAAAATGGAGGTATTTATGAGTAAAAGGGCATCTATGAATTTATTGTTTTTTGTCAGAAAAAACAGAATATTAAAATCTGGTGAAGTTTCTATTAATGTTAGAATCAGCATTTCAGGAAAAACTACAGAAGCTTCAATTGGAATTAACGTTTACCCAGACATGTGGTCTGAAAACAATTGTAGAGCAAATGGTAATTTTAAAAAAGCTAAAATTATAAATAATCATATTGAACAAATAATTACAGATATTTATGATCACTATAGGTCATTAGCTTTGGAAAACAAAGAAATTACTGCAGCATCAATAAAAAATGCATGGCTTGGTATTGGGGAAAAACCCAAATCCTTAGTTGAAGTGTTTAAGGAGCATAATGATAATATGAAAAAACTAATAGGTATTGACTTTACTTATTCTACATTTCAGAGATATAAAACAACTCTTTCTCATATCAAAGAATTCATGCAAGCCAAGTATGGTATAGATGACATTCCTTTCAATAAAGTAGATTACAAGTTTATTGCTGATTTAGAATTACATTTAAAAACTGTAAGAAAGTGTTGTCACAATTCATCACAAAGTACATAAAAAATTTTAAGAAAATTGTACGAATTGCAAAAGCTAATGACTGGATTAAAACCGATCCATTTGCTAATCATAAATTTAAACCTCAAAAAGTTGATAGAGGGTATCTAACAGAATCGGAATTAGAAATTATTAGAGCTAAAGAATTTGAAGTAGACAGGCTAACTAATGTTAGAGACATTTTTCTGTTCGCCTGTTATACAGGATTAGCTTATTCAGATTTAAAAAGTCTTAATAAAGAAAACATAATAGAAAAAAGTAATGGTAGCTTATGGGTTTATACTAAGAGAGTTAAAACTGGAAATGAATGTCATATACCTTTAATAGGTGGGGCAATTGCATTGCTTGAGAAATATCAACATTATCCATATTGCAAGGAGAAGAATGTTTTACTTCCTGTGTATTCAAATCAGAGAACAAATGCATATTTGAAAGAAATTGGGAATTTATGTGGTATCAGGAAAAACCTTTCAAGTCATTTGGCCCGTCACACTTTTGCAACAACAATTACTTTAAATAATAATGTGCTAATTGAGACTGTTAGCAAAATGTTAGGACATAGCTTAATTAATATAACAAAAATCTACGCTAGATTACTTGATAAAAAAGTTGAAAACGACATGTCTCAACTTATGGATAAATATTGATATAAAAATAATAAATTGGGTAAATGTAAAAGATCTGAAATAAAGTTAAAAAATAACATTAAATAAAAAGCACTTTTATACTTGCATTATGACATCTTAGAGAAAATACGTATTGTAAAGTTTACCACAAAAAATTGTAAATATTCCAATAAAACGAATGCCACTAATGTAGAATATGTTGTAAATATTTTAAGCTATTTCTGAACGATATCTCATTCATAAATAACAAATATCGACAATAATGAGTTATATCTCATTCGCAATTTACAAATATTTAAAATAATTGGTTCTCATTTCAAAACAATTTGTTATATTTGTATGAATTATCATTCACTAATGAATAAATATTATTATTATGACTGATTTATCATACAGCAATTGGGATTCTATGAACGATAAAGCACTGGCTGAACATATAGGAGCTTTTGTTAAACACCATCGTTTGGAACAAAACAAAACTCAGGAAGTATTAGCAAGTACTGCTGGTATTAGTCGTTCTACTTTAAGTTTATTGGAGAGAGGAGAAACAGTGACATTAGCAAGTTTGATTCAAGTATTAAGAGCATTGGATGTGCTATATGTGATGGAAGCTTTTCAGGTTCAACAAGTTGTTAGTCCTTTGGCTTTGGCTAAATTGGAAAGGAATAAACGAAAAAGAGCTAGTGGTAAAAAAGACAAACAATAGAAATCAAATTATCAAGAAATGAACGTAGCAGAGGTTAAAATTTGGGGTGAATTAGTAGGAGCTGTTGCCTGGGACGAAAAATTCAATTTAGCGAATTTTGAATATGATCCAAAATTCAAAAAACTCAATTGGGATTTATCGCCCTTAAAAATGTCAATTAAGGATTCTAGAAAAATAATCAATTTCCCTGAGCTGCGTAATAAGAATAATGCTGAACCTGATACATTTAAAGGTTTGCCAGGATTATTAGCAGATGTGTTGCCGGACAAATATGGTAATCAACTTATTAATATGTGGTTAGCCAAACAAGGAAGACCACAAGACAGTATGAATCCTATCGAAATGCTTTGCTTTATTGGCAGCAGAGGAATGGGAGCGCTAGAATTTGAACCAGCAAGCATTAAAAGAAGTAAAAATGCATTTGCCATAGAAATTAGTAGTCTCGTTGATATAGCTCAAAAAATGTTATCCAATAGCGAATCCTTTACTACAAATCTACAGAAAGGTGAAGAAAAAGCTGTAATGGAAATTTTAAAAATTGGAACATCAGCAGGGGGAGCTAGACCAAAGGCTGTAATTGCATATAATGAAAAAACTAGCGAAATTAAATCCGGACAAACCAAAGCTCCTAATGGATTTGAACATTGGCTTATAAAACTTGATGGTGTAAGTGATGTGCAATTAGGTGCCAGCAAAGGCTACGGTCGTGTAGAAATGGCTTATCACAATATGGCCACTGCTTGTGGTATTGACATGATGCAGTCTAAGTTGCTAGAAGAAAATGGTAGAGCACATTTTATGACAAAACGATTTGATAGACAAGGTGTAGATACAAAACACCACATTCAAACATTTTGCGCCTTAAAACATTTTGATTTCAATCAGGTTAACAGTTTTAGCTATGAGCAATTATTTCAAGCTATGCGAGAATTAAAATTATCCTATCAAGATATGGAGCAAATGTTTAGACGAATGGTATTTAATGTTATTGCTCGAAACTGTGACGACCATACTAAAAACTTTTCTTTTAGATTAAAGAAGTATGGAAAATGGGAATTAGCTCCTGCTTATGACATTTGCCATGCATGCAGACCAGGTAGCGAATGGGTAAGCCAACATGCATTAAGCATCAATAATAAACGAAAAGATATTACCAAAGAAGATCTAATTGTGATTGGGGATTCTATTAAATGCAAAAAATCTGCTCGTATTATTGAAGAAATAAATGATACTGTTAATCAATGGAAAGGTTTTGCCAATGAGGTAAATATAACTTCTGTACTACGTGATGCAATTTCTAATACTCTATTAAACTTGAAGTAGTTTACTCGTCCTAAAAAAGCAGTAAATTATAAAAATCAATAAAACCCTCTTACAATCTTACAATCTTACAATAATACTCTACAACCTTTAAGAATAATGAGATAGGGCATTGTAAAATGGTCTATTTTAAAGCTACAAGAAGTTACAATGTTTCAATGATATTTTGAGATATTGTAACATTATTATTCAAAATAACTAGTTATTTTACAATGTAAAAACATAGTATTACCAGCATCTAGATATCGATCATTGTAACATAGTAAGAGAAAATCAAGAAAAAAAGTTTTTATGCGAAAATCTAATAATTGTAAAATTATTCTAGAGTTTAGCATCATAGTCTTAGAATTGTTGTTTTTATGGAATTTTATAAAAAACTGTAAAACCCTCTTACTATCTTACTATAATCTTCTATGTTGACTTATATTAAAGAGATAGAGCATAGTAGGATGTCTCAATATTAAGTTACTATAAGTTACTATGTTACTATGTTTTTCAGTAATATAGTAACTTTATTTTTGAAAAAAGAGAGTATCTTACTATGTGAAAAGACTGTAATACCAGCAGCTTGACAACTATCATAGTAAGATAGTAAGAGGAAAACGCAAAATAAAAAGTTTTTTTTTGCAAAAATATGCTTTAAAAAAAATTATTTAAAATGTAAAACGCATAGTTAATACAAAGTACTATTTCTTCTAATTCCCCAATTTTTTACTACATTTGGCACAAGTATTTTAAACAAAAACAAACAATGGTTACAGGAACATTACGATCACAGGTAGATAAGATTTGGGAAGCATTTTGGACTGGTGGGATATCTAATCCGCTTACAGTAATTGAACAGTTTACATATCTGCTGTTTATCAGAAGACTGGATGAAAAACAATTCCTAGAAGAGAAAAAAGCAAATATAATTGGGGCACCTCTGAAAAATCCAATATTTACAGAAGATCAAAAGCCATTAAGGTGGCATATTTTTAAAGATGATGATCCTGAAATAATGTTCGAGAGGTTTACAAAACCAAAAACTGATAGTATTACCGTTTTTGAACATATGAAGCAAGTTGGTAATGTTGCTGGCGTTTTTGCCGATTACATGAAAGGTGCAACATTTATGATTCCTACTCCAAGGCTTCTTGATATGGTTGTTCAGATGATTGATAAAATTGTTATGGACGACAGAGACACCAAAGGAGATTTGTATGAATATCTACTATCAAAAATTGCTGCTGCAGGACAAAATGGACAATTTCGTACTCCGCGACATATTATCAAAATGATGGTAGATATGTTACAACCAACAAAAGAAGACACCGTTTGCGATCCATCATGTGGAACAGCAGGTTTTTTGGTTGCCGTTGGAGAACATATACACGAAAATCATCAGGACTGGTTTCACGAAAAGGAATTTAGAGATCATTATAACAGCAGTATGTTTACAGGAGTTGAGTTCGATAGCACAATGTTAAGAATTGCTGCTATGAATTTACAACTTCACGGGATCGAAAACCCAAATCTTATTGGTAAAGACTCTTTAAGCGAAAGCAATGCTGATATTCGCGACCAGTTCTCAATAATATTGGCAAATCCACCATTTAAAGGTAGTTTAGATTATGATAGTGTCGAAAACTCATTATTGACTACTGTAAAAACCAAGAAAACTGAACTCTTGTTTTTAGCTTTAATGCTAAGAATGTTAAAAATTGGCGGACGTTGTGCTGTGATTATTCCTGATGGCGTTTTATTTGGCAGCTCAAAAGAACACAAACAAATAAGACAAGAGATTATTGAGAAACACAAACTCGAAGCAGTTATTTCAATGCCAAGTGGAGTTTTTAAGCCTTATGCAGGAGTTAGTACTGCGGTGTTGATTTTCACAAAAACAAACTCTGGCGGAACTGATAATGTTTGGTTTTATGATATGCAAGCTGATGGCTATAGTTTAGATGATAAACGAAGTGAAGTAAAAGAAAATGATATTCCTGATATTATTGAACGCTACAGTAAACTTGGGGCAGAAAACAAACGAAGTCGTACAGACAAAAGTTTTTTAGTTCCTTTTAACGAAATTAAAGATAATGATTGGGATTTATCCATAAACAGATATAAGGAAATTGTGTACGAAGAAATAACTTACGCAAAGCCTAAAGATATTATTAAGGATATTGAAACTTTGGATAAGAAAAGAAACCAAGCACTTGATGCTTTAAAGGAGATGTTGTGATGATGCATATAGAAT
The DNA here is from genome assembly GCA_028686735.1 of Bacteroidales bacterium. Classification (GTDB taxonomy): domain Bacteria; phylum Bacteroidota; class Bacteroidia; order Bacteroidales; family ML635J-15; genus Bact-19. The sequence continues at coordinate 9,810 of JAQUBO010000032.1, read as the reverse complement.
TAAATAAGATATGTAAGATTCAGAATGGTTATGCTTTTAAAAGTACTGACTATAAGAATAAAGGGATCCCATTAATAAGAATATCAAACTTTAATAATGGACCTGTTTCTATTGATGATAAATCAATCTTCGTTGATGAATCATACTTACTTTCAAAAGAAGAATTCATTGTTGAAAAAGGTGATGTTTTAATAGCATTATCTGGAGCAACCACGGGTAAATATGGAATTTACAGTTATAACAGACCAAGCCTTTTAAATCAACGTATTGGGTTATTAAAAAGTGGAACATCCTCAATGTTAAATGACAAATATTTTTATTATTATCTTGCAATCTTACAAAAAGAGATTTTACGAAAAGCCGGAGGTGCAGCACAACCCAACATTAGTACAAAAGCAATCGGAGAACTCAAAATCCCCCTCCCCCCACTTCCCCAACAAAAAAAGATAGCAGCCATATTGGATGCTGCCGACACATACCGACAAAAAACAAAAAATCTAATTGCAAAGTATGATGAACTTAGCCAAAGCTTGTTTCTGGATATGTTTGGGGATCCTGTGAAGAATGAGAAGGGGTATCCAATTGTAAGACTTAAAGATATAACGTACAAAATTACAGATGGAGTACATTCAAAACCAAATTATACCCAACAAGGAATTGAATTCATTTCTGTAAAAGACATTACTACTGGCAAATTAAAGTTTGATACATGTAAATATATTTCAGAAGAAGACCATAAAAAATATTTTAAAAGATGTAATCCTGAATATATGGATATTCTTTACACCAAGGTTGGTGCGACTTATGGTAGACCTGCTATTGTTGATGTAAAAAAAGAATTTAGCTTATATGTCAGTGTAGCTCTTTTAAAACTAATACACAACAAAGTTAATTCTTTATACCTGAAAGAAGCAATGGCAAATCCTGCTATAAAAAGACAAGCAGATAAATCTATCAAAGGAATTGGCGTCCCAGATCTACATTTAAACATGATAAAAGATTTTATTGTTCCTCTTCCAAAAATGGATGCACAAAACCAATTTGCATCAAGAATTAAAGAAATAGAATCCCAAAAATCACAAGCCCAAAAAAGTTTAGAAAAAGCAGATGAATTATTTAATAGTCTTTTGCAGCGAGCATTTAAAGGAGAATTAAACACATAGATTTATGGAAAACAGCAATGACATAAAATTATTTACTGGCGTATTAAAAACAGCCATACTCCATAGCCAATACAATGCAGCAAAATCTGTTAATTCAGAATTGGTGCAGCTATATTTTTTGCTAGGTGCTGCAATATCTAAAAAAGTTAAACAAGCAAACTGGGGTGATAAAGTTTTAGAAACAATTTCTGCAGAGCTTCAAAAAGAGCTAAAAGGGCTTAAAGGCTTCTCGCATCAAAACTTAAAAAAGATGAAACTCTTTTATGAGGCTTATCCTTTTATGTTAGCAGATTGCAAACTAGCAAATGAAATCATACAATTAGATAATAATGATACTCATATAATTGATTCGCCAGTGAAGAATCAAACTAAGCAAGATATTAGTTCGACACTGTCGAACCAAACAGGAATTTCAATTAGTTCGACAGTGTCGAACCAATTTAAATCTGCATTTTGGCAAATCAGTTTTTCTAATCATTTTAGCATTACAACTGCTGAAAAGGAGTTAGACTCAAGAGTATATTATATCGAACAAACTAATCATAATTCATGGTCAAATAGGGTTCTAAAAAATCATCTGAAGAATAAAATATATCAGCAAAACAAATTAAATAATAATTTTGGCAAAACTCTTGCTAACATAGAACCGTCTAAAGCAATAGCACAGTTCAAAGACGAGTACTTGTTGGATTTCCTAAACATTGACGACTCAGATAACGAAAGAGTAATTGAGGATAAAATTGTGCAAAATATTAAAGATTTTATTCTACAAATGGGAACTGGTTTTTCTTTTATTGGAAATCAATATCGCTTGGCAGTAGAAGATGATGAGTTCTTTATCGACCTTCTATTTTTTAATAGAAATTTACAATCTTTAGTCGCAATTGAATTAAAACGTGCGAAATTTAAACCAGAGCATCTTGGACAACTAAGTTTTTATCTTAATGTACTCGACGATCAAATAAAACTTGAACACGAAAATCCTAGTATAGGTATAGTCTTATGCAAAGAAAAGAGCAATACTGTAGTTGAATATGCTCTCCGAAATAATCATCAACCCATGGGTGTAGCTACATTTAAAACAAAACTGGAAATGCCCGAAAACATGAAAAACATTCTTCCATCTGTTGAAGAACTGAAACAAATATTAATGAATGATTAAGCTTAATAAAATCAATTATAAGTAACTATCAAATTGTATTTTTATTAACTTTGCAACATGTACTATAGAAGAAAAATACTGCTGGCTTTATTGCAAGAATTTGGAGGTGAGTTGGAAAAAATAAGTTTACAAAAACTATTATTTTTATTTTCTCGTAAACAAGAAATCAAATCCTTCAATTTTGTTCCATATAAGTATGGATGTTATTCATTTCAGGCAAATGCAGACCTAGGGACATTAATAAAATATGAACTTGTATCTGAGACATCCAAGACTTGGAAAAAGTCAGACGACATTGATTACTTAGCACTTTTAAAGCCAAAAGACCTTTCTGCAATAAAGCAAACATTTAATGAATTCAAAAATTTTGATAAAGACAAACTAATAAAACTAACTTATCAAAGTTTTCCATATTATGCTATAAACAGTAATATTGCTAAAAACATACTTAACAAAGAAGAACTCTCAAAAGTTAATAAACAAAGAATTAAAAAAACTGAAACTGTATTATTTACTATTGGATATGAAGGAATCTCATTGGAGCAATATCTAAACAAACTAATAATCAATGACATCCACATTTTATGTGATGTGCGTAAGAATTCGTATAGTATGAAATATGGGTTTAGCAAAAACCAATTAAAAAATGCTTGTGAGGGTGTTGGAATAAAATTCATTCATATTCCTGAAGTAGGTATTGTATCTGATAAAAGAAAAGCTCTAAACTCCCAGGCTGACTACGACAAATTATTTGACAATTACAAGAAAACAACATTAAAAACTGAAATTGACAAGCAAAAAGAAATACTTGATTTATTAAAGTCTGAAAAACGCATTGCTCTGACATGTTTTGAAGCTAACATATTTCAGTGTCATAGAAAACATCTTGCAGAATCAATTTCAAAAATGCAAGGATTTAATTACGAAATCAAACATATTTGATGGCAAGAAAAAAAGTTCTCATAACAGTTACAACCTATCCTTTACCATCTCGCAGTTATGATGAGCTTGTCTGCACAGCAGGATTTCTTGAAAATGGTGATTGGATAAGAATTTATCCTGTCCCTCTTAGCTTTCTAATTGATTTAAAAGGTTCTGGAAAGCTTAATAAAGTCAAATATACTTGGATAGAGTTAGACCTTAACAAACGTAAAGATGATTTTCGTCCTGAAAGCTATTCTCCAATAAATTATGACTTTCAAGATATCATTTTAGGAGATAAACTCAACACAAAAGAAAATTGGGCTTATCGCAAAGATATTTGTCTTAATAAAGTGTACACAAACAAAACAAAACTAATCGAAGACTCTAAAGAGCCTAAAAATATTTCATTAGCGACTTTCAAACCGACAAAAGTTATTGGGATGACAATTGAGAATGACGAAAGAGAATGGAAAGACGAATGGATTGAATTAAGAAAGCAAGGTAGTCTTTTCGATATTGTGAAACCTGTTGAAACAATAATTCCAAAATTACCCTATAAATTCTATTATCGTTTTCTTGATGATGAAGGTGTAGAAAGTAAGCTTATGCTAGAAGACTGGGAAATTGGTGCACTATATTGGAATTGTTTAAAAAATGCTGATGGGAATGAAAACATTGCATTGAAAAAAGTTAGAGAACAATACGAAGAAAATTTCATTAAAAATAAAGATTTATACCTGTTTTTGGGAACAACAAAAGAATGGCACAGAAGAAGAGCAACAAATCCATTTGTAATCATTGGAGTGTTTTATCCAAAAATTGAATTACAAGGAAAACTCTTTTAATACTTTATTGACAAAACGGGGTGAAATAATCACCAAAATGTCAATAAAACAGGCTTATTGCCAGTGCTAATAATTTAAATGTAGTCAATAGTACACTAACAATATGATAAATTCATAAGTTTTTATTATTTTTATCGTGAGAATTTGCGTCAATAAATTATCAAAAGATGCAATCAACGAAATATAAGTGGTAACACAATGAGCAATTTTAATTTTCTAAATAAAGAATGGCCTTCAATTTACACAGAGGCAAAAGAGGCAGAAAACTTAACTTACATTTCGCCAAAAGCATGTGTAATCATCTGTAGAAGTGCATTGGAGAAAGCTGTAAATTGGTTATACAACAATGACCTTGATTTAAGCATTCCTTACGATACTACATTATCATCATTAATTCATGAACAATGTTTTAAAGATATCCTAAAACCATCAATGTTTAGGGAAATTAACCTAATACGTAAATTTGGAAATAATGCCGCACATGGTAATACAGTAAAAAACGAAGAAGCACTAATTGTTCTTAAAAACCTATTTAGATTTCTTAGCTTTATTGCCAAAATATATCCCGAAAATCCGCCAGAAATAAATGCTTTTGACGAAACCATCATTCCAGCAGGACTTGATAGAAAAATAAGGGATGAAGAACTAAAAATTATCGAAGCTCAACTAGACATTAAAAATAAACAAGAAGCAGAAATAAGACAAAAATTTGAAGAACAATTAAATCTCAATAAATCCCTACAGGAAAAACATCTACAACTTAAAGAAGCTGTAAAACTCAGAAAAGATAAAAGAGAAAAAGGAATAGACATTGATAAGGAAATCCCCATTCTTATTCCCGAAAGCCTTACCAGAAAATTATATATTGACCAATCCTTAAAAGAAGCTGGCTGGTCAAATCTACGAGACGATTACGAATTAGAATATGAAGTAAAAGGAATGCCTCTTGCAACCAATCCATCAGGAATTGGATACGCCGATTATGTTTTATGGGGTGATGATGGAAAGCCAATTGCTGTAATCGAAGCAAAGAAAACAATGGTTGACGCAAGTAAAGGTAAGCATCAGTCAACTTTATATGCCGATTGTCTTGAACAAATGCATGGACAAAGACCAGTAATATTTTACACAAACGGTTTTGAAACTTATTTATGGGATGACACCTTTTACCCTGCAAGACAAGTGCATGGTTTTTACACAAAGGAAGAACTTCAATCAAGTATAAACAGAAGATCAGGAAGAAAAGACTTACGTGATTTTAAAGTAAACGAAAATATTGCAGGGAGATATTATCAAAAAGAAGCTATACTACGAGTTGCTGAATCTTTTTTACATCAAGACTCAAATGGTCAGTTAAAAGCCGGTGCTAGAAAAGCATTGTTGGTTATGGCTACAGGATCAGGAAAAACAAGAACCTCAATTGCTATTGTTGATATGCTTATAAAATCTGGATGGGCAAAACGAGTTCTTTTCCTTGCTGATAGAAATGCTCTTGTAAAACAAGCAAAAAATGCTTTTACAGAAAACCTACCACATCTTAGCTCTATTGACTTAACAAAAGAAAAAGAAGACCCCGGTACAAGACTTGTTTTTAGCACATATCCTACAATTATGAATAAAATCGATTCTGTCAGAAACAAGGACGATAGATTTTATGGTGTTGGTCATTTTGACTTAATAATTATTGATGAAGCTCACAGGTCAGTTTATCAAAAATACGGTGCAATATTCGAATATTTTGACTCATTACTTGTTGGTCTAACAGCTACTCCAAAGAAAACTATTGACAGAAATACATATTCACTTTTCGAGATTGAGGACGATAACCCAACCTATGCTTACGAATTGGATCAAGCTGTACGTGATGGTTTTCTTGTTCCACCAAAAGCAATGTCGGTTCCTGTCAAATTCTTAAGAGAAGGTATAAAATATGATGAACTGTCTGACCGAGAAAAAGAAGAATACGAAGAAAAGTTTGGTGATCCTACACAAGGAGAAGCACCAGATGAAATTTCCAGCACAGCATTAAACACTTGGTTATTTAATACAGACACCGTAGATAAAGTTCTTAATCATTTAATGACCAAGGGAATTAAAGTTCAGGGTGGAGACAAACTTGGAAAAACAATAATATTTGCGAAAAGTCATGCACATGCAGTATTTATCGAAGAGCGTTTTAACAAGAACTTTCCTGAGTATGCAGGTAAATTCCTAAGAGTTATAGATAATTACGAAGCAAAAGCACAAGACTTATTAGAAAAATTTGTTGATGCAAACAAGGAAAATGATCCTCAGATTGCAGTTTCTGTCGATATGATGGACACTGGTGTTGATGCTCCAAGAGTCGTTAATCTGGTATTCTTTAAAATGGTTAAGGCTTACTCTAAGTTTTGGCAAATGATTGGTAGAGGAACTCGCCTTTATCCTGATTTATTTGGTCCTGGAGATGACAAAAAATATTTTATCATTTTTGACTATTGTGAGAATTTCGAATTCTTTAAAGTCAACCCCGATGGAATTGAAGGAAGTACTCTAAAAAGTCTTACACAACAAACTTTTGAGCTAAAGTTAGATGTAATTTTTGCAATTAGAGATAAGCAAGATCCTACAGATGAAGAAAAGTATCTTGAAGAACTTTATACATCTCAACTACATACTCAAATCAAAGGGCTTGATAAAAATAGATTTATGGTACAGATGAACCATAGATATGTAACATATTTCTCAGCCAAGGAAAGCTGGCAAAGGCTAAAACATTTAGATCTGATAGATTTAAAATCACATGTCTCAAAACTAATACTTCCAGAGAAAGAAGATCATGAATTAGCAAGACGATTTGATATAATTATGCTTAGTCTGAATCTTGCAATACTTTTGAATAAGAAATGTACAAATTACATTACTAAAGTTTCTAAGATTGCAAGAAAATTAAGTTCTGTAAATGTCCCAAATGTAAAAGCGAATCTTGAACTACTAAAGGACCTCCAAGACGATAAATTTTGGAAAATGACCAATGTCAAGAATCTTGATAATGTTCGTGAAGTGGTTAGAGAGCTTATGAAATATCTCGAAAGCAACAAAGTCGAAACTGTTTATACTGGAATGGAAGATGAGATTGACATGGACAGCATTGTAGAAGAGCCATTATTGGGTTTAATTCCAAAACTTCAATCCTACAGAGACAGGGTTGAGACATACATTAGGAAAAATCAAAACCACTTTGTGATTCACAAACTTCGTCATAATATTCCAATTACAGAAAGCGAGATAGACTCATTAGAAGAAATGCTATTCGATGGCAATGAGCGTGGAACAAAAGAAGAATTTGCAAAGGAGTACAAGAATCAACCGCTTGGAAAATTCATACGTTCAATAGTAGGTTTAGACATCAAAACTGCAAATGAGGCATTCTCAGACTTCATTCAAAAAATGACATTACGTGCAGACCAAATAAAGTTCATAAACACAATCATCACTTTTCTTGAAAAGAATGGAACAATCGACAAAGCAATGCTTTTTGAATCTCCATTTACTGACATCAACGACCAGGGAATTATTGGAGTATTTGACGATGCAGAAACAAGTAAAGTAATTAACATAATAGATGTGATAAATAGGAATGCTGGGGTAGCGTAGAGGGGTTTTCAATTAATAAAAAAAGAAATGGAAACAAAAAGATATTACAACAATAATAGAAGAAATAGTTTTAATAGACTTAAAATGTCTGAAGAATTCAAATTTGGTCAGTTTAAGGGTATTGAAATTGGAATGATATACTTAATAAAACCTGACTATATTGAATGGGTCTTAGCAAATACTGATAAATATCTTGTTGATATTGAAGATGCTAAAACCATGAAGGTAATTCATGACATGAATATTAATTCTCGTGTTAATCTCTATGGCTCAGGATTAAATGATGAGATTCTAGGTGAGAAATTTTACAAAAGATTTTCATTCAAAGAATTAATGCATTCAGGTTTTATTGATTTTAAATTCAGTCCCAGCTCTTTACAATATAACGATGAAAAAATCGCATTAAATGGCGACAACAAACAACCAGTAAGCTTCAAATATTCTGATGATAGTATCATGCATTTTATAATAGAGATTAATGATCTACCAAATATTTCCTTTAAAGCAAAATGTCTTGATTTTTGTAAAACGGCTGAAGGTCAGCAATACTTTGTATTTTCATTTGATAATTCAATACCGATAGTTCCAGTCTTAAGAAAAACTCAGGATTTTAGAATCGCAAGCTTTTTCTATCCAGATTGGAATATTAGCACTGCTGAATTTGAAAGAAAAGCTAATGCTGACTTGGTATTCAATGCACAGTTTAAAAACGGTCGATTTTTTATTGATAGTTAGAATAACTTCTCTCCCCCCCTAAAACAATCAGCATTATTGATGACATGGTGAGAGATGAAGAGGGTTCTGACCATATTCGTAACTGGATGAGAAATCGCAACACAGTTGAATTCATTGGATTATAGGAATCTTTGAATAACCCGAATTTTAAACATGTCGAATTCGACACCTTTAAGAAACAAGCAGGATTAAATAGCTTCAATTTGACTCCTAAAAAATGGATTGATGCAACTAACGCAATCGGAATTATTTCCAAATCTGGTAGATACGGAGGGACTTATGCTCATAAGGATTTAGCCTTTGAGTTTGGTGCTTGGATTAGCCCAATGTTTAAGTTACTGTTGATTAAAGAGTACCAACGACTAAAAGAAATTGAGAGTAGCCAGTATAATCTTGAATGGAATGTTAAGCGGATTCTGACAAAAACGAATTACCAAATCCATACTGATGCAGTAAAAGATTGTATATTACCTGATAAAAACTATGATAAAGATAGGGAGTGGTTGGTATATGCAGAGGAGCTGATTTGTTAAATGTTGCATTATTCAAGTGTACTGAGAAAGATTGGCGTGATGCAAATCCAGATAAGGCTAAAAAGGGGATGAATATTCGTGATTTTGCCAGCATAAATGAATTGGTCGTTTTAGCAAACCTTGAGAATCTCAATTCGATCCTTATTCGGAACCAGATTGATAAGGTTGAAAGATTTGAACAATTGAGAGACATCGTTCAGATTCAAATAAAATCACTTGATGAAAAGGATTTTATGAAAGCCTTGAAAAAAGTATCAGATGACATTTATATTGATAACAAGAAGAAATTGAAATAAACAACGAAATGCCAATAAACAGTAATATAATCTGTGCGCAGCACCAAGCGAGTATTACAGCTTGAACTACACCGCCTCCTGCCATCTGATATTTGGTTTTTAAATTTGTATGTGTTTTGCGTGGGTTTTGTGTTGGATTGGCTAAGAAAATTCTGCTTTGATGCTTATTTTAATTTTGGTTTAAGATTTGGCATATTGTTGCTAGGTGAACGTATGCGGGGTAATTCTTTAATTTTACGCATGGTTCCTTTCTTATAAATTGGACATTGCCAAACATTAAATTGGTATAATAAAAAAAAGGCCCCCTAAGTTTAGTTTGGAGGACTTTTTAAAATCTATGAAAACTTTATTATATTATTTATTTTTGAGGATTAAAAGGTTTTTTTAGTACTGGTTTTTCTGAATCTTTATCTTTAATTTTAAGTTTTTCTTGCATACTGTTACTAGGGAACATTGCTTTTTCTTTAGGTTGTCCATAAAGCTCAGGGTGAATATATTTTCCTTTTTGACGTTTTT
>JAQUBO010000197.1 GCA_028686735.1 Bacteroidales bacterium | reverse complement strand
GAAGGCGGCTTAAAAAACAATCTAAAATAAATATTATTCCCATTAGTTATTCCACCATTTATTCCGCCTGAGTTATTTGTTGCTGTAGTTCCATTTTTATCAATATAAACATCATTAAATTCTGAGACTTTCGATTTTGCAGATTTTAATCCTTCGCCAAACTCAATTGCTTTAAGCCCTGGGATTGAAAAAGCAATATGAGAAATCACAGATTCGATGGAGTCAAAAAATGGTTCTCCATAACCGGCTTTTACATTTGCGGCCTCACATTCAATAATTCCACCAATAGAGTTTCCTTGGTCTTTTGCAAGTTTAACAGCTTTTTCGATTTCCTTACTTCCGCCAGCTTCGATAAGTTTTGCTTTAATTTTGACATTTTGCAATATCTTTTTTGCAATAACTCCAGCAGCGACTAATGGCAGAGTTAATCTGCCCGAAAAATGTCCTCCTCCAAGTGGATTATTAAACCCTTTTGATTTAACATTTGCGGTAAAATCAGCATGTCCAGGACGGAAAAACCCATCAAAATTATAGTCTTCGGAAATAAAATTATTGTTTAAAAATGAAATTGCGATAGGTGTTCCAGTTGTAAATCCTTTATAAACACCGCTTTTGATATTAGGTTTATCAGTTTCTATTCTACCTGTTGTACCAACCTTTCCTGGTGTTCTGCGAGCAATATCATTTTCAAAATCATCAACTGACAATTTTATTCCTGGAGGACAGCCGTCAATAATCACACCCACCTCTTCTCCGTGCGATTCGCCGTATATACTAATTCTAAATATGCTGCCAAACGAATTCATGTGCTACTAAGTTTTAAACAAATGTAGGAAAAAAAACGGAAATAAATCAATGGAGTTTTATTATTGTTTGATAATGTAGCCCTATCACTTTACCCCAAAGAGTTATAATAATAATCAAAGAGTCCACTCCAAAAAACCACAAATGCTGATTATTAGTCCTTTCTGCCCTTTATCCCTGAAGGGAATAGACTCAATCAAAACAAATGTCTAAAAGGCACTAACAAAGCTTCATTTACCTTTAAAAATCGTGATCGTTTTTTCCAGACTTCATAATCGAATTCTTTACAATCTTTTATAGTTTCTTTTAAATGTGATTTTAATAAGTTTATGATTTCTTTTTTTTTCCCATCAATATTTATCTCATGCATAAACTGCATACTTCGATAATCAAAATTACTGGAGCCTGTTAAGAAGTATTTATTATCGACTAAAAATACTTTAGCATGTAAGTTATCTGGCATATACAGTAAAATAGCAATATTTTTCTGATGATATTTGCCAAGATATCTATTTCGCAAAATATCAAAAAGCATCAAATCAGAATGTCGGGGTGTAATAATTTTTATCTTCACTCCTCTTTCAGCTGCTTTATAGATACTTTTACGCAATATACTTGCAGGAAGGAAGTATGGTGTTTCGATGATTATTTCTTCTTTTGCTGAGTTTATAGCATCTATATATGCTTTGCGAACATGCTGTTTAAAAGTTCCTGGCACATCACGGATTATATTTATTCCGTCTTTAGATATTTTTTGGGTACTAATGTTTTTATTTTGATAAACTTTATTAGACATCTTAAAGTCTTCCTCAATAATTTTAATAAATTCGGTAGCTATGCCACCTGTTAAACGTATTGTACACTCACGCCAATTTAGACAATATGTTGTAATATTTGATGAACCAATATATGAGATATTATTATCAATAATAAGTAATTTGCGGTGATTACGTCTATGATTTCTTGAAAATATATCAAAACTAAATTTTATTTTTTGAAAGAATTTTACTTCTGCACCCAAATCAATAATTTCGCAAAAAAACGACTTATTTACTCCAGTGCCCCACGAGTCTATAAGCACTTTTATCTTAACACCCTCTTTTATTTTTTTAATAAAAGCTGTCCTAAACCTCTTACCAATATCATCATTTGCAAATTTAAATGTTTGTAAATAAATGCTATGCTTAGCTGCCATAATATCATCTATCATCGAGGAGAACATACTCAAGGGGTCATCATAAAGTTGATATTTAGGCGAATCATTCATTTATAACGTAATGTTATTTACAAACATACAAAAATCTTTATAAAAATTAGGATAGGATTTTGCAACACATTCAGTATTCTCAATAATATTATTAGAATTAGTGGCAATACTAAAAACAGACAGAGCCATTGCTATACGGTGGTCATTATGTGAATTAAAATCTGTTTGTTTAATTTCTACGGTAGGATTGACAAATATTTTATCATCGGATATTTCAATTGATATTCCAGCTTTTTTCAATTCCTCTTTCATAACTTCTGCTCTGGAACTTTCTTTATGCTTTAATCTATTTGCACCTGTTATCACACTTGTTTTATCAGTAAAACAAGCAAGTACAATTGCAATTGGAATAATATCTGGACAATCTGTTGCATCGAAATTAAAGGCTACAATTTCAGATTTTCTAACAATAATTTTATTCTTTTCAATTTGATATTTTACATTAGAAACATCAAATATCTTTAAAATATTTTTATCTGCCTGTTTTGATTTCACTGACAAACCATGCATCTCAATATCTCCAAAAATTGCTGCTGCAACTAAAAAGTTTGCTGCTCCGCTCCAATCACCTTCAATTATGTATGTGTCAGGTTTATATGATTGATTTCCAAAAATATTTATTGTTAGAGGATCAGATTTATCTGTTTTGATATTACATTTTACTCCTGCATCGTCCATAATATGCTGCGTAAGATAAATATACGACACACTTACAGGATTATGTACAATTAACTCGGAATTGCCCGACATCACTGGCAAAGCCATCATTAAACCGCTAATAAGTTGTGATGATTTACTACCATCAATATTGTAAGTTCCCGATTTTAGTTGAGATTTCCCAAAATTAAATGGTAAATATTTTTTGTCGTCTATAAGACAACCCATTTGCTTAAAAATATAAAAATCTGTTGCAACGGGACGACCGAGCAAACTACCACTGCCAGTAAGTGTAAAACGATTTTTAAATAGACACGAAATTGGAGCAAATAATCGTGCGTTCATCGCAGATTCTCCACAATTAATCACTTCTGAATTAGATGTTGTCGCAGGTTTAAGAATTAAAGTATTATTTGTTTCTGTGATTTCAAGTCCAAGTTGCTTAACAATTTCTCGGGCAGCTATTACATCATCAGAATTGCCAGGATTAATTAAAACACATTCGCCACGAGACAAAAGTGCTGCAACAAGAAGTCTTTGTTCATAACTCTTTGAAGGAGGTGCTTTTAGTTTTGTATTTTTTTTATTTATTTTATCAAAACTCATTTCAACAAATCCTTTATATCATCAATTGGCAATTCATAAAAGTCTGGCTTACCAATATCTCTTATAATAACAAGTTTAATTGAATCGCTATTTTTCTTTTTATCGCCTTTTAAAATCTCAAAGTGTTCGTCTCGCAAGATTATTTCTTTATCAAATCCAAATTTTGCAAAGAAGCTTAGAATTTCATTCTGACATTCAGAATTTAAAAAACCTTCATTAAAGGCAATTTTCAGAGCAATTTTCATCCCATAAACTACTGCAATTCCATGAGGAATATTTTCGATTTTTTCTACACAATGTGCAAAGCTATGTCCAAAATTCAATATTTGTCTAAAACCCTTATCAAACGGATCTTTTGCAACAATATCAGATTTTATTTGTACACATTTTTTAATTATAAAATTAAGTATCTTTTGATTTTTATTTAATATTAATTCAGTATTTTTATTAAGATAAGTAAACAGCTCATTTTTATTTGTAATTAGTGCATATTTTAAAACTTCGCCCAGTCCACTTTTATATTCTTGATCAGATAAAGTATTAAGCAAAATTGGATCACAAATAACAAACTCAGGATTATTGAAACATCCTATATAGTTTTTATGATTACCAAAATTAACTCCGTTTTTACCACCAATTGCAGCGTCTATCTGAGCCAATAAAGTGGAAGGGACAAATCCAAAACTAAGACCTCTCATAAAAATACTGGCAACAAAACCAGTAATATCGCAAATTACTCCTCCTCCAAACCCAATAATAAATGAATTTCTATCAAGATTAAGTTTAACAAACTCGGAAATTATAAATTCTATTGTTTTTAGACTCTTTGTATCTTCACCGCTTGGCAAAATAATCTTGTCAAAGTCTTCAAAAACCTCTGGATATAATCGAAAAAGATTCTCATCGCTAATAATAACTGTATGCCTATTATCAAGAAACTCTTTAAATGCTATAGCCTGTAATCCAATCTTTATATCAGAATTGTCTATATTTTTATTGGGGTTTTTATTCATCGGCACAGTTTTTCAAACTAAATATTTGATATTTATTTTTAGAATAATCCAACGAACCAGCATTATAATGCCACCATTCAGTTTTTGACACATAAAATCCTGCATCAGCCATAATACTCATTAACATATTTCTATTTTGATATTGCTCTTCGGTTAATTCCTCATTTTTATAAAAATATTCAGTTTTATTAGGATAAGCAAGTTCTCCAAAGAAATCGAAATCTGTTCCCATATCAAGTATATTTCCAACATTATCAACAATACTGATATCTAAGGCCATTCCATAATTATGGATAGAGCCTCTTGCTGGATTTGCCACATACCAATGTTTAATATTTACTGGAACATCAACCGAATCCCACATAAGCTGCTGAGCCTCAACACTTCGGACGGCATCAAAGATTACAAATGTATATCCGGGCTTTTTATTTTGCAAGATTTGATATGCTTTTTTTAACTTATTCAAGCATTCATATTGTACAAAAGCATTAGTAATATCACCATAAAAATCAATTCCAATAAAATTATCGGTTGTAGAATATTTTAAATCAATAATTAAATTAGGTAAAGAATCTTTAATATTAACCAAACCCATTGATTTTAAACAAATCTCAGCTGTACTTACTGGTTTTATTTTAGGATTAACTGATAAGTTTTTTGAAGCAGGTTTTGACTGATAATCATTTGGCAACTGAGATTGACAATTATAAAAAAAACTTAATAGGATTAAAATAGTAAGTAATATATGTCCTTTTGTTAACATGATAATATATCTTTGTAAACTAATGTCAATATTTTGTAAATTAAATAAAAATCAAAAATAATGAAAAGAACGGTATTATTTGTAATTAGTTTGTTGTTATTATCAACACAGCTTTGTTTTTCGCAAACTAAGCAACTCACAATCGACGATGCAATTGTTGGTGTTTGGCGTGAATATTATCCAGAACGCATTAGAGAAGCACAGTTTAGACCAGAAGCAAAAGTTTTTACGTATATTGAGGATACAGTGCTAATTGAAAAATCATTAGACTTAAAAAAGGAAAAATCATTAACAGATGTATCTAAGATAAATGATATTTTATTAGAAGCAGGTAAAGATAAATTGCGTTATTTCCCTTCATATAAATGGAAAAACAAAGACGTGATTAGCTTTAACAATGGTAATGATATCGTTTATTTTAATCTAAAAAAGAATAAAATTGAAAAATACTTTACTCTAAGCGAAACTGCTGAAAACACAGATCTATGCGATGCTAATTCAATGATTGCTTACACTATTGGGAATAATTTATCAATAATAAACTCAGAGGGGACAGTTATATCGGTTAGTTCGGAAAGGAATAAAGATATTGTTTTTGGACAAACAGTTTCTCGAAACGAATTTGGTATCGAAAAAGGAACATTTTGGTCTCCA
Organism: Bacteroidales bacterium; assembly: GCA_028686735.1. Lineage (GTDB taxonomy): Bacteria > Bacteroidota > Bacteroidia > Bacteroidales > ML635J-15 > Bact-19. Next base: position 774 of record JAQUBO010000197.1, on the reverse strand, counting down.
GAAGGAAACTATCTTGCTTTTTATCGCAAAGATGAATCTATGGTAACAGATTATCCTATTGTAAATGCAGATAAAAGAATAGCCGAACCTGCACCAGTCAAATATTGTATGGCGGGAATGAAAAGTGAAGAAGTTACTCTTGGCATATATGACATGTCAAGTGGCGAAATTACCTATATTAAAACTGGCGAACCCGTTGAACAGTTTCTAACAAATATTGCTTGGACACCTGATGAGAAATCTATATTGATAGCAGTTTTAAATCGTGAGCAAAACCACATGAAATTAAATAAGTATAATATTAAAACTGGTGAATTTGTAAAAACTTTATTTGAAGAAAAGCACGACAAATACGTTGAACCTTTGTATCCTGCACGCTTTTTACCTAAGGACTCTGATAAGTTTATTTGGCAAACCCGAAAAGACGGGTATTCTCATTTGTATCTTTACGATATGAGCGGGAAACAAATATCACAAATCACAAAAGGAAAATATGAAGTAATTGAAGTTTATGGATTTACTGCCGATGGCAAAGATTTAATTATAAAAGCAAATAAAGAAACGCCAATTGATTTTGATATTTACAGAGTTAATATTGCAAGCGGAGCAATGATAAGAATATCCAAAGATTCTGGAAGCCACAATGCTGTCGTATCATCTGATGGCGAATATATAATTGATAATTTCTCAAGCTCTACTGTTCCAAATACTTACAAAATTTATAATACTAAGGGAAAAGCTGTTTCAACTATTCTAGAGGCTGAAAATCCTTTT
>JAQUBO010000196.1 GCA_028686735.1 Bacteroidales bacterium | reverse complement strand
TTTACGAATGGTCACCTATCTCACCACAACAGGAAAACAATATTGTCTCTCCATCTACAACAACTACATATTATGTTACTGCAACAGACCAAAATGAATGTAGTGCCTGGGATAATATTACAGTTGAAGTCGAAGACATACAAATATCAAGTTCTGTAGCTTATGAATATGGTAATAGCACAGGAACTGTGGACTTTGTTTTTGTACCAAGTAACATTTCAACAACGGATTTTTCACAAATTACAATTGTAAATAATCAAACCAGTGAATTATTTGATTTTACAGGACTGAACGACCCATATACACTTGATGCAGGATATAATTATACTGCCAGCTTTGTAAGTATAAATGGATGTATTTATACTAATGAATTCTCTATTATTTTTGCGGAGAACTTTATTTGTAGTACAATAGTAAATCCTATAACTTGCGAATATAACTATAATGGATCTATTGAATTAGATATTCAAGGCGGTGTAAGCCCTTATATAGCTTATGTATTCCTTGATGGAAACATATTTAATTATACATTTAACACACCTGGTATCCACACAATTGATCTTTCAGGAACGCCACCAACCAATAGTACTATAAGTATCAGTATTACAGATAGCAATGGAGCAGTCAGCACACACCTAGTTAATGGTATTGATTTTGCATGGGAAAATGGAATTACTTTAACCAATGATAACCTTGGCAGTCAAGTAAACTTTTCAAATATTGCAATTCAACTTGGCAATGCAAGCAATCAATCGCTGATTATCCATCAGGACGTTACATTCACTAATTGCACAATCTATACAGCAACTCACCCATATTCTAACGTCTCCGAAACCCAATGGACAGTTTACAATCCTTACACTTTAAAACTTGAAAATACAATTGTTAAATCTGGCTGCCCAGATCAAATGTGGCAGGGAATAAGAGGCATTATTGTTGGAGAAGTAATTTTTGATGATAACCCAACACCTATAGCACCATCACAATTATTAATTTACACCTCCGAAATCCACGATGCAATTAAAGCTGTTGAAGCTGCTAACGGATCATTAGGAGCGGTTGTTATTAAAGCAAAAAACTCTAAGTTTTACAATAATGTGTATGACTTATATTTCGACTGGAGTAACTTTCCACAGAGTAATTGTTTGATTCGTGGTAACGAATTCATAACAAACGACATCCTAAACAATCCTAATTTATACCCTAAAGCTCACGTATATATGAATTATGTATCTGGTATAACATTTAGCAACAATCATTTTGAAAACACAATTTTATACATGCCTCTGATGCCATCCGATGTTATGTACACTACTAATAAAAGAGGGATTGGTATTGAGGCAAATTTTAGTAGTTTTACTGTTACTCAGCCAAATCATACTTATCCTTCTTTAACACCGCTTTGGACAAATAGTTTTGAAGGTTTGTATTATGGTATCATAGCAAAAGGACAAAATACCTATGCTCCACGAATTTATCATAACAATTTCACTAATAACTTCCGTGGTGTATATATGCGAGATGTTAATGGAGCTCGATTATTGTTCAATGATTTCGAAACTGCCAAATATAACTTGAGTTTTGATTACATTGGAATTCCTATCAATGCCGGACTACCTGCAACAAATGTTTCCTACGCAGCATATATTGCAAACTGCAACAATTTTAAAATTGAGGAAAACTCTATTAAAAACGGTGAAGCTGGATTGTATGTGTATAACACTGGCGAAGCTGCAGGACTTGAGGTTTACAAAAACTCTTTCGGCGACGGAGACACCCCCGGTAATTACAACATGAAAGCTGGAACTATTGTGGTTGGGAAAAATTCTAATTTTATCTCCAACGATATATATAACCAAGGTCTAAATGGTCTTCAAACCCGATGTAACACCTATACTTCAACCGAAAACGCCATTTCAGTTATAAACGGCAATATGCGTAAAAATCAGGGAGCACAATACGGACAAACCAACGAGCTTGCAGGTAATCAATTTAATGACACTTATAGCCCTGCAATGGACTTTAAAGTTCAAATACATACTGGAAATTCTCTTTTATGGGATTTCTCACGCTTCGACCTTGGTAGATATAACTACTGGCAACATGAAAATGACGAATCCCTTGATTTTTACACACAGTTAGATAATTTTTCAGAATTAAAAATTCAAACTTATACATTGAGTGTATTTAATCCTCTAAATTCATGTCTTACAAATTATCCCGGTCCAGTTATCATTGATGCAGAACTTGAACTTTCAACAGCGTCTGCATTAAGAAGTAGTGCGACTGGTAAGGAAAATCAATACAATGATTTAATTGACAGGGGAGATACTGAGTATTTGATAAATCTGACAGAAAGCATGAGCAATCGTAATTTTAATTCTATTTTCCCAATACTTTGTAACGATGGATATTTGAGCGATATAGTTTTTGAAACTATACTTGATAATCGTTCAACAAACCGTCCGAGAATAGCTACAGTTTTAATATCAAACTCACCATTGCCCGATAATATAATGGAAATGGTTGAAAATTCTGCATATTTAAAAAACGGTCATAAAAAACAAATTAGAAAAGTTCAAGTAGGAACAAGTCCTCGATTGATATTTGAATATGAAATTGCCGATATAAAGCAGGATATTTCGAAAATCGAATCGAATTTGATAAATCATGCAATAGACAATGATTCTGTTCCAGCAATAAGAGAAACTGTAATAAATTATCTAATTAACAACGCAGAAATAAACAGCATAAACTATGTTAATAGGTTCAATTTACAACTGGCACAAACAGATATTATTGAAGCAAAAAACACACTTGATGATCTAAGATTTTATGCTACCAGTTTACAGAATGAAAACATTGCAACAGAAATTGAACGATATTGCGATGTGCACGATATTTATATTTCGTTATTACAGGATACTGTTTACGACAAAGCTTTACTTGTACAGAATCAGGAATTTTTAAGAGAGGCAGCTCTTGATTTTTCTCCCTTATATTCTGGTAAAGCACAAACTCTCTACGAAATGGCTACAGATTCAACTTTCATAGAATATACGCCTTTGCCGTTTGAAGAAATATTACCTAGAAGTGTAATTATCGAGCAAGAAGATGATATTTTTATGGCTGACTTAAATATTTATCCGAACCCCACCCGAGACAAACTTTATATCGAATATAATTTTCAATCTTATTCCGAAGAAGGAAACGAGGAATTATTGCAAATCTTAGGATACAAGGAAAAAGAAAATTGCATAAGTGGTGAGATAAAAATTTACACTATAGACGGAAAGCTGATAATCAGTAAAACACTCGAACAACCGAGCGGAATAGAAACAATTGATATGCAAAATTATCCACCAGCGAGCTATATAATAAAAATTACCGACTGCTACGGATTTACCAAAGAACTTAAATTTGTAAAACAATAATAAAAAATCCGGAGCAATCCGGATTTTTGTTAAATTTGTAATAATAGAAACTAAAAATGAGAAAAATACTTTTATCTATAATAATTGTTTTCATAAGCATTATTGGGAATTCTCAGATTGTGTTTAATAGAATTGTTGAGGATACAATAGCTCATATTACAACTAGTGTGGTTGCATTAGATACAGGCTATGTTTATGTGTCAGGTACAGGAAATGAGTATGGAGTGCGTAGTTTTGCATTAACTTATGTTAACGAACTTGGTTATAAACAATGGAAAAAGATATATGGAGATACTCAAAATCAATTTTGGGAAGGTTGGTATGGTAATTTTAAAAGAAGTGATACTATTTACTATCTTGCTGGTCAAGTGGCAAATCCTGTTGAAGGTACTATGGGTATTCATCTTAGTATTTTTGATGACACATTCGAATTGGTATTTCAAAACACATTTTTGATTGATGATATTTTTAAGACAGCATTTTATTCAATTAAAACAACATTTAACGATTATTTTATAATTGGACAAATTTGGGATATTGATGATGAAACATATAAATTATTGTTATTAAAAGCAAACAATACAGGCGAATATATTTGGCATAAATGCTACAATATAAATTTAAGTACGTATGGTAGCACATTAATTGAAACATTCAATAATAATTTGGTGATTGGAGGAGGAACAGAAGTTACCGACGTTGGAAACACCCGCTGGTATCTTCTCGAAACCGACACAGCCGGTAATATAATATGGGAACGAGCTTTTGGTCGAAGTAATTATAATAATGGACATGTGCAGGGTATAATAGAAACTACAGATTCAAACTACCTTGCCTGCGGCTCATACCCTGTTGCACGTTATGGCGGTGGTGGTGGCGAATATCTTTGGGATGGATGTTTGCGTAAAATTGATACAGATGGGAATCTTATTTGGGAGAAATTATACAGGAATTATTCATGTCATCCGACTGGAGACAATATTACAACAAGTGGAACATTTACATCATTACAGGAGTTGCCCGATGGAGATATAATATTACTTGGATCATCACATTGGTATTATACAATATTAAGAGGTTTTCTGATGAGAATTGATAAAGACGGTAATATTAAATGGCACAGGTATTATTTTGCAGAAGATTACACATCTTCATGGCAATATTTAGTCAATTTACAACTGGCTATTGATGGAGGCTTTATTTTAGCTGGCTATGGCAATGAATATGATATTTTTGGTTATGATCCTCCTCAACAAGCCTGGCTTGTAAAAACCGACAGTTTGGGGATTGATGGATTGTGTTACACTGCACCACCAGAACTAAATATTGATATTGTTTTACCCGCAACAGTAAACTGTAGCGATACAATAACTGTTTATACTTACATTGCCGGCAAATCTGCACCTTACACCATAGAAACAAGCATTGGGCAACTTATAGACAGTATTTATTACCCGCCAACTTTCGTTCCTGTTGAGATAGGTCTTACGCATGTGAACCTTGAATGGGACAGTTCAACTTATTTTGAGGAAACTATTACAGAGGCAACTCTCAGCAACCACGAATGGGGTCAGTGTATTGCAAAACCTGTTGAGTTTTATACTCCGCATACTTCTGGCAGCCAACAAATTAGTATTACTGTTACCGATGCTTATGGTGAAAGTAAAACAATAACAAAAGAAATTAATGTTGTCGATTGCGGAACAGAAAGCATCACAGAAAATGTAAATTCAGGATTTAAGATTTATCCAAATCCGGCAAAAGATAAAATATTTGTAAATATTCCACAAAGCCAAACAGCTTCATACCTTGAAATTGTAAATTCCGCAGGACAGGTTGTTTTAACTGAAAATATAAGTTCCACCGAATCAGAAATTAACATTAAAAAACTGGTAGCAGGAAGTTATGTTGTGAGAGTTTATTGTGGAAATAGGATTGAGGGATTGCGGTTTGAGAAAATATGAAGAAAGATTGTAGGTTGTGAACTACAAACCACGTTACGCATTCTTGCGGCAACGGGCTTGAAAACTGGGCTGTTAGGGTTCATATACCTGTTTCAACAGGTTTGCGAGAAATACACATCACTGCTACTAATGCTTGCGGCGATATCAAAACATTAACAAAAGATGTTAATGCTCTTAATTGCGGAATGGCAACCATCCTAGGGAATGCAAACTCAAGATTTATCCTGATCTTTCATAAGAAAAAAGAGTTGTATAAATATTTCGGACAAGACAAAGAGTAAAGATTCATATTTCGAAATTTGAAATTCTGTAGTCCTACAAATACCCAAATCTCTCCTTAACCTCTTTCACATTCTTTTCTTTAGTCAATTGATCCATACGAGCAGGTGGGTTAATCCCATTTTGACGATGGTGCCAAATGTTTTGGGAACACCTGGTAGAACAAGCAAAAGAATTAACTCTATTGCTTTCATAAGGAGAACCACACATCCAACAAATTTTAAGATACCTGGTACGTCTTATATCAACAATTCGTGGAGCATCCCCAATTGTTTGATTGTAACTGCGTTTTTGTTTTTCAACTTTCACACCAATAATATTGCTGGTGTACAGATCTTTTTTCGATAAAATTATTGCCATTTTTTATTTTTTATAAAAATAGGAATAATAGAAATTATGTTTTCTGTTAAAAATAAGTAAGCTTGATTATACCATGCTAATTTCATCTATATGATTTCTATATACCATCCATATAGCATCCATATTCCATCCATAAGGTTTCCATATGGCATCCATATACTTTCTATATACCTTCCATATGTTTAGCACATAAATGTGATAAAACAGTAGTGGTAGTATGGTATGTACAGCAATCAACTGTCGTAAAATTTAAATAAAACAAATAAATCTAATTTTGGAAAAGTAATACTAGTTTATATAAAGTTAACAATACAAGTATCTCACTGCACCTCCCACCTTACTTAAACATGAGTGTTTTGGCTACTTACAGAAGATATTGTTGTGAATGGACTGCGGGGAGCAATCAAAAATCTGCTTTAGCAGTTAAACCCGAATTACGCATCAGAAAATCTATTCCGTCTTAAAACCCCTTTGAAATCAAGCATTACATTACATTTTGTTTAATAACCATACCTACTGGTATGCTTATCTCACAAAA
>JAQUBO010000195.1 GCA_028686735.1 Bacteroidales bacterium | reverse complement strand
AACAGCTTTAGGTCAAATCATTAACTACTTTAGACACCCCGAACAAGGGACAGGCTCATACGGATACGAGCACCCCGATTATGGGTGGATAGAAGTTGATTTTTCACAACAAAATTACAACTACGACCAAATGCCAATAAAACCAACTGATTACAACGATGATATTGCAAGACTGCTTTACAATTTAGGAGTTTCAGTTGATATGAACTACGGACCTGACGGCAGCGGAATGTGGAACCATAAAGGAGCATACACTCTACGAACATATTTTGGATACGATGATTCGTGTACCTATCTTTTTAAAGACAGTCTGCCAGAAGATTTCGACTGGAACGGCAAACTTGTAGAACATCTTAATCAGAACATTCCACTTTATTATGCTGGATGGGGAGACTACGATTATATTAGTGGACATGCTTTCGTTCTTGACGGATACAGCGACTCAACACATTACCATATAAATTGGGGCTGGGGCGGCTCATTGGACGGATATTTCGTTATTGACAATCTTAATCCTGGTGGCTCTAACTTTACGCTCGCACATGAAGTTATTATTAATGCTGCACCAGATAATCCAATAATAAACTGTAACGACATAAAAGAACTAAATACAATAGAAGGCGTAATTGAAGACGGTAGTGGTCCAATTGAAAACTATCAAAATAACACAGAATGTGCATGGCTAATAAATCCTCAAGACTCAGTAAGTGGTATTGAATTTGAAATACTCAATCTGGAAATGGACGAAAATGACTATATTGTGTTCTTTGATGGAGAAACTGATACCGATCCTGTTATTAACACAATCTATGGAAATAGTACAATACAAAACTTTGAAAGCACTTCGGATAAGGTTCTAGTAAAATTTATAACAGATGAGAACTCCGTAAATAATGGGTGGTTAATTGCGTATAAAGGAATACAACCAAAGTATTGCCAACTTATGGAAACTCTTACAGAACCAACAGGCATAATTACTGATGGTAGCAATTCGTACCTTTATCAAAACAACACTTTATGTAATTGGAAAATCCAACCAGAAGCTGCCAATAGTATAAGAATTACTTTTACAGAATTTGACATAGAACCAACAAAAGATTATGTAAAAATACTAAACTCTGCAAACCAATCGGTCGCCAAACTTTCGGGTAATACCATCCCTGAACCAATCACAGTAATTGGCGAAAAAATAACAATTACATTCCGTACCGAATCGTCCCCAAGGCATCAAGGGTTCAACCTATATTATGAAATTAATAAAGATGGTGTTGATAATAATACTTCTCAAAAAACCAATATTTATCCTAATCCAGCAATAGATAAAATCAATATACATATCGAGAACAATATAAATCCAAACGATATTAATATCTACAACACTAATGGACAACTCATTAAGTCTATTCCAAAAACAAAAGTTTCAGAGCATATCAATATTGATATATCCGACATAACTCAAGGTGTGTATTATGTAAACATAGTAACAGATAAAACTATTTACAAACATAAATTTATAAAACTCTAAACCAATTAAAACTATTTAAAAACATGCAATTATGAAAATCACAAAAACAATTCTAGCAGTTTTTTATTTAGGTTTGATATTTTTTGTATCAAGCTATAAAACAGAAGGATGTACCGATCCGTTAGCATTAAACTACGACCCAGATGCAACAAAAGATGATTGTTCTTGCATTTATCCAGAGCCAGAACCAGAACCAGAGCCAGAACCAGAACCAGATATTAGAGACCCGTATATTGGAAACTATCTCGTTAAAGACAGTCTTTTCATGGGTGGAGATTTGTATAGTGTAGAAGAATACACATTATTATTATCTTTAGAAAACTCAATTTCGGACACTATTTATTTAAAAAACTTATGGGGAGATACAAAATCATATTACGCTATTCTTAATGATAGTAGTTTTAATATCCCATCCCAACAGGTAAGCGGATTATATTACACAGAAGGATCTGGAAATATATCTAATGGAATAATCACTTATGAAACATTTGGTGACGTGTATTTGCATAAAGGACATGGAGCTAAACAATAGTATCTTTTAAACATTTTCATCCCATAATAACTTAATAGTTCTTTTTAACACTATAGTTATTTTACATTTTACTATTTTCGTATCAATAGCAAATTATCCTTAAACATGCACAAAGACAGTTATATAAATGCCTTTAGTCCACAATACAAAAACAATTCTTATAACAATACTACGGACAAAAGCTTATAACGGCAGCCTTGACAAGCCATAATCGATTACAGCCCATTTATCTACATTAAAACCAATTCATCAAACATAGGCGGCTTTTCGAGAAATGTTACACCTTTCTCAGCTGAAGTTTTCCCCATAATAAAGCCAAATCCATTAGTAATTAGAAAAAACGGAGCATTTATTTCATAGTTATAATGTAAAACCTGATCAAATACACTTTGGTCGAGTCCAATTTCGGGAGCTTTACATTCTACAACCACCAATGGTTTAAACCCTCTATCATAAACTAAAGCATCAAATCTAAATTCTCTACCAGCAATTTTTAATCCCTTTTCGACAGCAATATAATTTATTGGAAATTTTAAGTCTTTAATTAAAAACATAATTAAATTTTGCCTTACCCACTCTTCTGGTGTGCAAACAATCCATTTTTTACGAATATCATCAAATATAAATACTCTTTCGTTTGTTTTTTTTAAACGAAATTTATATTCGGGGAATGCCAATCTTATAAAAGGATTACTCATTTTTTCTTAACATTGTAAAATCCATACAAGCATGCTCTGTATCCATTGTTTCTACCCACACATAAACCTTATTGGGTTCGATACGCCAATAATTTATATTATGAGGAGAATCTGTTACAGGGTTTTCAAATTTCCAAAACTCTGATGTTGGCTTACTTAAAACAAAACCTGCCATAACTCTTTGATTACCAATATTCGCCGCCATCTCTAACACAATTTTATTTTGCTGTCTCTTAATTTTCATTGTATCAAATACAATTGTATCGTTAACAAACACTCTGTAAGTTTTGCCATATAATAAGTTATTATTCTCAAGTGTCCACTGCTCGTAAGAATTCCCTGTTTCAGATTCTATTACCCATGTCCCTTCTAACCAATAGGGAAAACTATCCTGATTTTGAGAAAACAGATTAATACACAATATCAAAAACATCATTATTAAAGTCGCCTTCATATTTCAAAAGTAATATTTTTAAATTATATACAAGAAATAATAAAACAAAAGTCGGCAAAGAGTTGGCAAAGACTTTGATATTACATTTACCACAAACTATTATTCAACTATTTTCCTCATCAGTAATTGTTTTATCTTTTAAATTCTAGTTTAGTTCCTGCTTTACTTTCAATAATTATATCATTATCATAAACAATTTTACCATTAACAAATGTAGTCTGTATTCTACTATGTAAGCATATTCCTTCTAGTGGCGACCAGCCGCATTTATAAAGGATATTATTTTTCCCTACTATTAATTCAGCATTCGGATTTACAAGTACCAGATCAGCAAAATAATTTTCACGAACATATCCTCTTAAGGAAATTTTATATAATTCTGCGGGATTATGACACATCCATTTTACAAGATCAGAAGGAGCAAAATACTTTTGCCTGGCAAGCTCCAACATAACAAGTAACGAGTGCTGTACCATTGGTCCACCCGAAGGGGCTTGCGTATAAACATTATCCTTTTCGTTGATAGTATGTGGTGCGTGATCGGTAGCCACAATATCAATTTTTCCGTCTTTTAAAGCTTTTATCAATGCTAACCTATCTGTTTCTTTTTTTACAGATGGATTCCATTTTATTTTTGTCCCATATTTATCATAATCAGTATCATTAAACCAAAGATGATGCACACAAACTTCAGATGTAATTTTCTTTTCTGACAGAGGTTTATCAGAAAACAAGGACAACTCTTTTTCAGTACTCAAATGAAAAACATGCAATCGTCCACCAGTTTTTTTCGCTATCCGAACTGCATTTGATGAAGAAGAATAACAAGCATCTTCTGATCTAATTGCAGCATGATATTTTACAGGAATATTGTCTCCATATTTACTTTTATACTTTGCAAATTGCTCATTAATTATAGCATCATCTTCGCAATGTGCAGCAACAATAACTGGTGAATGTGTAAGTATATTTTCAATTGAACAATTGTTATCCACAAGTAAATTCCCTGTCGAGGAGCCCAAAAACATCTTTACCCCAGCTATTGTAGTAGGGTCAATATTTTGAATCTCATCAATATTATTATTAGTTGCTCCAAGAAAAAACGAATAATTTACAAGCGATTTTTTTGCTGCAATTTCATTTTTCTTATTTATCAACTCAATACTAGTTGTTGAAGGGCTTGTATTTGGCATTTCCATAAATGAAGTTACACCGCCAGCAGCAGCGGCTCTTGACTCTGAGTAGATATCTCCTTTATGCGTCATTCCAGGTTCCCGAAAATGTACTTGATCATCAATTATTCCAGGTAAAAGCCACAAACCTTCAGCGTTAATTGTAATATCTACTTTAGTGTTAACACTTCCAGCTTTTGTGATTTTTAAAATTTTCTCATCCTCAATAAGCACATCACGAACTTTAGAAGTCCCTTCATTTATTACAGTAGCATTTTTTATTAATGTAAGCATGATATTTTTGTTTACACAAAGATAATTAAAAATGATTAAGATTAAGGCTACTAATAAAACCAAACTATGGATTTAGTCGAACTTCGAAATAAAACACTGTAGAAAAAACAAAGAAATTATACATGAAACATAGACAACCAATAAGTCATTATTCTAGGTTTCAGTTTTAGTTAGAAAACCAGTAATAATTTTATTTAATCTCTCATGTTGTGATACAATATAGATACGCCCACTCCGGGCAACCGAAATATGACCTGTTTGCTCAGACACAACAATCACAATTGTATCTGTAACCTCAGTCATTCCAAGCCCTGCACGATGTCTCAAGCCATATCCTTTAGGTAACTCGGGAGCAGATGATACTGGTAAAATACATTTTGCAGCAGTAATCTTATTGTCACAAATAAGAACCGCTCCATCATGAAGAGGAGAGTCTTTATAAAATATTGATTTTATTAGTTGCGTATTAATATCAGAATTAATAATTTCGCCTGTTTCAGCAAATATTTTTAATGAGGCATCACGCGATATTACCATTAAAGCCCCTGTTTTTGTTTTAGACATCTCAATAGCAGCCATTGTAATACGATCTATATTTGCACTACTGTAACCCGATTGGAATCGCGAATTTCGTAATAATCTAAAAGCACCACCCTTAACATACTTATTCCCAATCATTAGCAAAAACTGTCTAATCTCCTGCTGAAACACGACAATAAGTGCTATCATCCCCACTCCTATCACTTGCCCCATTATGGAACCTATCAATTCCATTTTCATTGCTTTTACCAATAACCAAGCTAAATAGATTATAAAAATGCCTGCAAATATTCGCATTGCAGCTGTACCTTTTAGCAAACGATAGAGCTGATATAACAAAAACGCCACTAAAAAAATATCCAAGATATCCAGAAACCTGATATGTATAAATGCAGTAAGCATATTGCTTGCAAATTTATTATTATTTTTTACTAATTCTTATCAAAATATGAATTCTTTGTTTTTAGATATAATTTGGCTGTTTCTTTTGCCTGTTTCACATCGTGTACTCGCAAAATATTCGCACCTTTATCAAGAGCAATAGTATTTAAAACACTTGTCCCATTTAAAGCTTCTGAAGAAACTGTATTTAACGTTTTCCATATCATAGATTTACGAGAAAGTCCAGCTAAAATTGGCAATTCAAATATTTTAAAATCACTTAAATTATTTAATAAAAAAAAGTTTTGATTAATCGTTTTTGAAAAGCCAAACCCAGGATCAATAATTACATCATTAACCCCAAGTTTATTTAGCAAAGATATTTTCTTTGAAAGATAATAAATTATATCATCTGGCAAAGCTTTGTAATTAGTATTTGTTTGCATATTTTCTGGCGTACCTCTCATGTGCATTAGAACATAAGGAACCTTACAAGCAGCGACAGTATCAAACATTTTTGCATCAAATCCACCTCCGCTTATATCGTTAATAATTGCAAATCCGTGCTCTATTACAGCTTTTTTTGCAACAGAAGCTCTAATTGTGTCAATAGAAAAAAGTTTATCAGCAAAATACTCATCAATTATGTCAAACACAGGAACTAGTCTTTTAAGCTCTTCCTTTTCACTGATAATTTTTGCTCCAGGGCGACTCGACATCGCTCCAATATCAATAACATCAGCACCATCTTTAAACATTTTGTCAATAGTAGTTTTGATATCTGATTTTTCTACCTGCTGGCTTGCTTTGTGAAACGAATCAGAATTTACATTGAGTATCCCCATTATTATTGGAGTCTCTAAATCAACCAAATTTCCTTTTAAATTTATAAGCACTACAAAAAATTTATTTGCAAATTTATTAAATTGATTATAAAAATACGAACAAATTAAACAAACTTATCTTAGTACATGACAAAAACTCATAATCAATTGTAAATCAAATACTTATTAACAATGCACTATTAATAAATAATGCTAAAAACTCTTGCACAAAACTCTGGCAATCAATACATTAGATAATAAATAG
>JAQUBO010000194.1 GCA_028686735.1 Bacteroidales bacterium | reverse complement strand
ATGGTAGTTGTACCATCAGCATTTAAGGTAAGCCCCTCATGGTCGTATGCCTCTCGGTAGCGACGATTTACAAATATAGCCACTCCTGCATTTCGTTTTTTTGAGACCATTGAAACATTTGCATTTAAAACATTTTCAAGTGCACTGTTATTAATTTGATGACCTGTAAAACTAACACTGTAATGGTTTTGGTTTGGAATATTAGTTATTACATTCACTGTACCTCCAATAGCACTTGAACCGTACAATGCCGAACCTCCTCCCCGCACAACCTCAATACGATTAACCATATTTGCAGGAATTTGTTCCATACCATAAAGCCCTACTAATGGACTAAAAACAGGACGCCCATTTATTAAAATTTGAGAATATCCTCCACCCAATCCGTTCATACGTAACTGGGTATAACTACATGTTTGACAATCTGTCTCAATCCGTAAGCCTGGCTGAAATTTTAGCCCCTCAGAGATATTACATGCCTGCACAGCCTCTAGGCTTTTACTCTCAAGAACATTTACTATTACAGGTGTTTCGGTACTTCTTTTAAATGTTTTTGTTCCTGTAACTACAATCTCTTCTACAGTCATAACCTCTTGTTTAAGAACAAAATTCACTTCTATTGTTTTGTTTTTCTCGATATTTACTTCCTGTTTCGATGTTGAATAACCTAAGAATTTTGCAACAAGTACATACTGACCTTCTGGCAAATCAATAAGCATATAATGCCCTGTCTCATCAGTTGTTGTTCCAAAGTTCGTACCTTCAATATAAACACTAACAAATGGGATGTGTTCTCCATCACATTGAACATCACCAAATATATTGGCATCAGTATGTTGTGCATAAGCATATCCAAGCAATATTGTCCCAATAAATAATAAAATTGTTTTTTTCATATCTGTTTCTGTTCTACTATTTTTATTCTTTAATTATTATGACACATAAAAACGTCCATAATCAATTTTCAATTAAACAATTATCAGCAATGCATAATGATAATCAAAATAAGAATGCACCACATCAAGCTTTAACAATCAACATTAAGTAGTAAAACCACTGCGTCTAAAACCTAATGCACACAACCACTAAAGGTGGCAGCAAAAATAATAAATTATCTCAATTTTGGATAATTCTTTTTTAGCTAAAATTCACATTTTCCAAGCTTTACTTCCATTATTGAGCCTAAAGGCAGCAAAAAATTAGGTAAGGATAAGCTTGGTGGGTGTAATTATATATAATAGGACAAAATTATTTTTTATAATACTCCTAATTTTTTACTAATTTTGGTGCATGATTATAGATATCGAAAGATATATGCTGCCATGTCCCGTAAAGCAAGTAACAGGATTACCATGTCCAGGATGTGGTATGCAAAGAGCTATCATCGAATTAGTTAAAGGGAATATTATTGATAGTATTATCAGCTATCCAGCACTTATTCCGCTAATTATAATGTTTTGCTTTTTAATATTGCACTTAAAATTCGAGTTTAAATATGGAGCTACTATACTCAAATATTTTTTTATTATTAATGCAATAATCATATCGATAAATTATATCTTTGAATTTATTTAAAATAAAACTGAAATGGACACAGACAATATCGAAAAAAATCCGGACAATATCCCTAATGAGCAAAACAATAAGCACTCAGAAATCCCCGAAATAAATAAAATACCACCCATTCCAGAACAAGAGGAATACCAACCAAATTCTGTAAACAGAGGCTTTAGCGAGCAAAACAATCCAAGTGTAAATAATCAGGAAAACCCTCAACAACAAAATTACGTGCAACAACAAAATCACGCTCAACAACAGAATCACGCTCAACAACAAAATTACTCTCAACAACAAAACACACATCAACAAGTTAACAATCCCAATGCTAACACATTTAAAATAAGCATTCCAAATTCTGGTGGAATATTAGCACTAGGCATATTATCGATTTTAACTTTATGTTGTTGCGGTCCTTTTCTCGGTCCCATTCTTGCTATAATTGCATTGGCTTTAATTCCCAAAGCAAAGCGTACTTACAATGAAAACCCTACATTATACAAGCCATCATCAATAGGCAATCTAAAAGCAGGACAAATATGTGCAATTATTGGTCTATCACTGGGAATACTGCTTGCAATATTTACTATATACATGTACATTGACAATCCAGAAGATATAAACGAAATCAATAAAGCTTTCGATGAAGCGTGGAATGGCATGAATTATTAATATGATTGTATCAGAAAGAATAAAAATATTATCAGAATTAGGCAATAATTTTGCTCAAGTTTGTAAAAATAACAGCTTTAAAAATTTCCCTGGATTTAATAAAATTGAAATTCACAATCCGTGGTTTATCGAAGATAATGTAAAATTTGCACTTAAAGAGTGGAGTAAACTCTTAAAACCTGAGATTTTAAACGAATGGTTATCTGCATATCAAATTCCTGATAAAAACAATAAAAATATAAAACTAGGAATTATATCTGCCGGAAATATTCCACTAGTGGGACTTCATGACTTAATTTGCGGATTTATTTGTGGTGCACAATTAAAAGTCAAGCTTTCGTCAAAAGATAACATATTAATGAAATGGGTAATTGATATTATAAATAACTCCATAATTGACCAATCTGATAAAATTATTACAACAGAAGAAAGACTTAAAGATTTTGATGCAATTATAGCCACAGGCAGCAATAACACAAACCGTTATTTTGAGTATTATTTTGGTGATTATCCTAAAATATTGCGTCATAATCGCAATTCGGTGGCAATCATAACAGGAAATGAAACAAAACAAGAACTAGAATTATTAGCCGATGATGTTTTTCGATATTTTGGACTAGGTTGCCGCAATGTTTCGGCACTTTTTGTTCCAAAAGATTACAATTTTGACCTTATGGGACAAGCATTTCAAAAATATCTAAGTCTTGCTGATAATAATAAATATGCCAATAATCTTATCTATCAATACACCATAATATCAATGAATCAAATGGTGCATATAAATTTTGGGAATTGCCTTTTAGTAGAAAACAGTAATTTGTACTCTCCTATTTCAGTGCTTCATTATAATTATTATAAAAACACAAACGATGTTAACACTTTATTAGCACATAATCGAGAAAATATTCAATGCATTGTAAGTATTAACGATAAGATAAAAAAGAGCATACAACCAGGTCAAACTCAACAACCAAAATTAAATGAGTATGCAGATAATATTGACACAATAAAATTTTTATTAAATTTGCAATTATGATTATTAAATACCGTCTAATATCAGCAGAAAGTGATGACTTTGTTAGAGATATTGAAATATACTCAAATAACAGTTTCGAGGATTTGCACAATGCAATACAAGTGTCATGCGATTATGATTCTTCATTAATGAGTAGCTTTTACTTATCAAATACAAATTGGGATAAGTTGCAAGAGATTGTGCAAGAAATAATTGATAAAGAATTCCAAACAGAAGTAATGCTAATGCAAGACACCAAACTCTCTGATTTGAGTCCTAAAAAAGCACAACGATATATTTACCTGTTTGATTTCTTTTCGGAGCGAGCTTTTTTTATTGAGATTGTTAATATTAGAGAGCAAACACCCGAAGATAAAAAACTTGAATTTCCAGTTTGTACGCTTTCACAAGGCAAAGCTCCAAAACAAATATTCATTGATGATGAAATCCCAAATGATTTTGAAGATGAAGGTTCTGAGGAGTTTTTTGACAATCCTGAAGATTTTGGTTTTGAAAACATTGATGACTACGATCTTTAATGAATAAATCCAAACATCTGATTATAGTTTTTGGTCCTACAGGAGTAGGAAAAACTGATTTAAGTATTCAGCTCGCAGCAGATTTTAAAACAGAAATTTTTTCGTGCGATTCACGACAGTTTTACAAAGAACTTGGTATTGGCGTTGCAAAACCAGATGCTCATCAATTAAGCACAGTAAAACATCACTTTATTAATAATGTATCGATTCACGACCACTATAGTATAAGCCAATTTGAGACAGAGGCAATATCAACACTTGACGAATATTTTAAGACTAATGATATTGCAATTATGGTTGGTGGCAGCGGCTTGTATGTCGATGCTATATGTAAAGGTGTTGATATAATGCCCGATCATGACGAAAAAATCAGACAAGAAGTTATTGAATTTTATGAGCAAAATGGAATAGAAGCACTAAGATTTGAGTTAAAAAGGATAGATCCCGACTATTATAAAATTGTAGATCTAAAAAATCCGCAAAGATTATTACGTGCCATTGAAATTTATAGAGCCACTGGTAAACCTTTCTCACAATTCCGCACAAATAAAACGGCAAACAGAAATTTTAATATTATAAAAGTTGGCATAGATTTAGATAGAGAAATTCTGTATAACAGAATTAATAATAGAGTTGAGACTATGATTAAAAATGGTTTAATTGAAGAAGCAAAAGATTTACACAAATACAGTGGTCTAGTCGCTTTAAAAACAATCGGTTATACAGAGTTCTTTAATTATTTTGAATCTTGTAATGAACAAAGCCTTGAAAAAACTGTTCAACTGCTCAAAAGAAATACACGTCATTATGCTCGCAGACAACTTACTTGGTTTAGACGATACAAAGATGCAAAGTGGTTTAAAGCAGACGAACTAGAAAAAATTAAAGAATACATTAATTTAAAAGTAAATTAAGTTTAACAAATAAAAATGCAGGTATGAAAAAAATCGTTTTAATAATTTCAGCAATGATTTTAGTCGGATTACTTACAATTCCGAACTTAAACGCACAAACATCAGACTCTAAAGTAGTAAAATTAACAGAGTCAAATTTTAACAAAGGGATAACAAAAGGTTTAGTATTAGTAGATTTTTATGCAGATTGGTGTCGTCCATGCAAAATGATGCAACCTGTTCTTGAGAGTGTTGCCACAGATCATGCAGACAAAATTACTATTGCAAAACTAAATACAGATCAGAACAAAATGTTATCGCAAAAATACAAGATATCTGGTATTCCAGCGTTGATACTTTTTAAAAACGGTAAAGAAATTGCAAGAATTATCGGATATCACGACGAGGCTGCTTTAATTCAAAAGTTAACTCCTTATTTTTAAGATTTAGTCGCAAAATATTTTTCTAATTGGCTTATAGCTTCGTGTTTACCAATATCTAATACAAAATTATCATCAAGCACCCATCCAGCGATGTGGTGCTTTTTTGATATTTGCAGCAATTCTGGTATTATTGGAAATGAACCTTCTTTTTCTAAAAGGTCGAATATTTCATAATTAAAAACATATATTCCACTAAAAGCCATTTCATCGTATGTTTTTCTTTCGTGTGAGATTATTTCGGCTCCATTTATAGTATTTTTCCAGCCACACAAACGCAGTGCATTATCAAAAAGTAAATATTTAGTACTTTTACGATGCTTAACCGCCAGAGTAGCAATGTTTCCTGAGTTTTTGTGAGAACTAATTAGCGTCATCAAATTAATATCGGAATATATATCGACATTATGAACCAAGAAAGTATCACTAGGCTTAAAAAACTTTTTAGCATTTTTTAGTCCTCCACCAGTATCAAGTAACATATCCGATTCGTCAGATATATGAATTTCTACACCAAAATCATTGTTTTTAACAAACTCTATTATTTGATTTGCAAAATGGTGGGTATTAATAACAATATATTTAAATCCATTATCAACAAGTTTCTCTATAACAATTTGCAACATGGGTTTTCCAGCAATTTCTACCATTGCTTTCGGCATCGAGTTTGTGAGCGGTGCCAGTCTTGTTCCTAAACCAGCGGCAAAAATCATAGCTTTCATACTTTTTATATTTACAAAAAAAAATGCCCCTAACGGAGCATTTTTTTTAATATTTAAAATCTTACAATAAGAAACTTAACAATATACCCGCAGCAACAGCCGAGCCAATAACACCCGACACATTAGGTGCCATTGCATGCATTAATAAGTAATTATTATTGTCTTCTTTATGTCCTAACTCTTGGGCAACCCGAGCACTATCAGGAACCGCCGAAACTCCAGCAATACCAATAATTGGATTTACAGGATTTGATTTTGGCGATAGCCAATTCATTATTTTAGCTGCTAATACACCCGCTGTAGTTGCTACAACAAACGACAATGCTCCCATAATAAAGATTAATACGGAGTCGGAAGTAAGGAATACATCAGCCTGAGTTGATGCTCCAACAGTTAGTCCAAGTAGAATTGTAATAGTATCTATTAAAGGATTTGCTGCTGTTTCGGCAAGTCTTCTGGTTACACCACTTTCTTTCATTATATTACCAAAAAACAACATTCCGAGCAAAGGCAAGGCAGTTGGTGATATAAAAGCCGTTAGCAACAAGGCAATAATTGGAAATATAATCTTTTCAACTTTAGACACTTGTCTTGGAGGTTTCATTCGTATTTTACGTTCTTTTTTAGTAGTCAATAGTTTCGCAATCGGAGGTTGAATAACCGGCACAAGTGCCATATAAGAATATGCAGCAATAGCAATAGGTCCAATAAGATTTTTAACATATATTGGATCGCCTACAGCATTAAATCCTAGAATATTAACCCCGTTTGCAAGTTTTGAACTAATAAAAATTGCAGTTGGACCGTCAGCACCTCCAATAATTCCAATAGCCCCGGCCTCGGCAGGATGAAAACCAACCAACAAG
>JAQUBO010000193.1 GCA_028686735.1 Bacteroidales bacterium | reverse complement strand
AGATAGTTGCATGGGGGCGTGAGCATTATTCTGGGTCATACATTAGGGTTCCAGATGTTGTAGTGACCGCAGTGGCACTATATGGCGGTGATTGGGCTGGGGGGCTCGCAATTTTAGAAGACGGAGGTCTAATTGAATTTGATCTTAGAAGTACTAGTTATCGTAGGGTTGCCCCAGATTATTTTGCTCACAAAGTGTTTACTACTACACAATCCGACCCATATGTGTATGCGGACTTAAAAAAGACATTCTCCTTTAAGGGAGCAGTATATGATGCATGGGCGAAAGTAAACCAAGGTAGAGATGTACCTGTACCCTATGCAAAAGTATCCGTGGGAGAGTATTTAGTGGAGTGCGATGAGAATGGAGAATTTGCCATAGAATCTCCAACAAGCGCATTGGCAATCCAAGATGGTACCCCATTGCTTGTCAATGTGCGTGCAGATGGATACACTAATAGATCCAAGATAGTCGAGGCTAAAAAGATTGGGATGAAGGTTAAAATCAGGTTATGGCCTTCAAATACTTATTAAAGAGATTTAAGGCGGAAAAATATATTTTTTGAAAAAGACCTGCTTCCACATCGAATAACGGGAGACCATCATTTAACATACTATTTAAATAGTTAATTTGCGTATTTCCCACAATGACTAACAAAGGCTCCCCACTGGCGATGCTGGATGTAATTAACAGTGTGGAAAATCTTCTGACAATAAAAGAAGGTCAGATCCGCTGTTACAGTAAAGACCCCGATTCTGGGGATTGGGCACCTCAATCTGTGATCCCTAGAATGTCTGCTCCTGCGGGGTCATTAGGTTCATTTAATGTGGTGGTTTCAAATTCGGCAGAGGGTGTGCTTTCGGATCATGAATGCCTCCGCATGATGATTCTAAATCATCCTGACAACACTGGCCGGATCTGGATTGGAGGAGCAGGAGTCACTCCAGCGGTAGGGATCCCTCTAGAACCAGGGCAAGTTCAGGAGTTGGCGCTAAGCAATACAAATGCTGTGCATGCAATTGCGGAAATTGATGGAGAAACATTGATTGTGGCTTATATGGTGTGAGTAAAATGGGAGAAATGAACAGCGGGGGAGCGCCCAGAATCAAAAGTATAGTAACATATTTGACCACCCTAGCAAGCACTGTGTTGGACGGATTACTGAGGGTCAACCTTAGAAGTAGTGATGGCGCAGAGGCGGGTACTGAGGCGAACCCTCTGCATATGGCGATAAATCCATCAAACCCTTGCAGTGCAAATGTTACACAGATCGCAGGCACAGCGGCCTCTATAAATACAGGGGATGCAGACGCAGGGACGCTGAGGGTGGTCAATGCGACCAACGACGTGAATCTGTCTGCAATAAAGAATGCTGTGGAAGGAGCAAATGCAGATATCGCATTGATAAAACCTGATGTGGTGACTTTAAAGGGAGATGTCACTCAGATTAGAGAAAATCAGGGGAAACATACTACTCCAATAGTTACCCCTTCAACAGGGTCTGGAGCAATTGCGGCATCATATGCTCCTGCGGCTACATTTTGGTTAGATAATGTGACTATTCATCTTTCAGCAGTGCCTACAACCGCTGAAGTTCTGAAAGTAGCATTAGATGTGGCAGAAGGAGAAGCCTATGACACCGTATTGTTTAGTATCGACCCCTCCACTGATGGCGGGTCGGATATAGTGTATATCCCCGAGCAACCAATTCTATGCACCTCAGGCGACGCCGTGGCTGTGACATATGCAAATACTGATGCAGTGACCTATGGGGTACGGATAGTTACAAGATTTGTATAAATTTAAAAAAATGGAGAGAGAGAGAGATGGCAATTTACGCTGATGGTAAGCAAATTCTAGATGTGGGTATCACAGGTGAAATTTCAGGAGGGGATAGCCTCTAAAACATCACTTTTATATCCTATTTGGCCATACTTGGTATTATGGGAAAGACATTGAGGGCTCGGATTTTTAAGACCTTGAAATCTGAGAATTACCAGAGCGCTCTTTCAATTGCTGCAAATATAGATGAGCCAGATGATGTAGTAAAACCTGCATTATATTCCTTGATTGATGAAGTGTATCTCGGCATTGAGGGTAGCCTCTACTATCTAAAGCATGTTCTTGACCCCATTCCTCCACAGGAAACTGCGGGGGTAGTTGAGTACAGTGACATCCTTGCAGAATTTGAAAAAGTCTCTATTCCAGGGGTATTTATTAACTCTGACATTGATTATGTCGTTCATCGAGATCAGGGGAACGTCGGCTCATGTGTAGGCCAAGCGACAGCATATGGGAGAGACCTCGACCTCATCCGTATGGTTGGGCAGTATCCAGACGATGATGATTTTGAGAGAGTGGACCGGGATGTGTACTATAATCCTCGACTGTGGTATGATGTTTATTTTAGACAATCAATGTCTGCGGAGTATGCTTACCGGAAATCCAGAGAAGTAGGCCATGTGTTGTACCCTAGCGGGTCATACCTTTCGGCTTCAATGAAGTCATTGAAGGAGAATGGGATTTGTTTGCATGACCAATGGCTTGCCCCCAAAAGTGGAATAGAGGCATGGAGAGAACCATACCCTGATTTCTCAAGCACTGTATGTGAGCATGCAGAAGAGACTGCTAAAAAGCATAAGATTGTGGGGTATGCGGCTGTAAGATCATTCGAGGAGGTCAAGGAGGCAATTTTCAAACATGGCTATATTCTTGGCACAATCGCAGTATGGGAGAATTATGGCTCTCAACCAAATGAAGCGCAACTCCCTGATCCTTCAGGAGCCAAATGTGGGGCCCATGCCCTGTGCTTTGTAGGGTATAGTGCAGACCGGCTGTATTTCCTCCATTCGTGGTGCGGCCACAACCGAGATGGCTCCCCTTCGTGGAAAAAAGTAGGATGGATCAGCAAGAATTATTTTGACCAGGGATTCTGTGGAGGCTATGTGGTACTGGATGACAAAGAGTACCGGATTGCGTTTGCAAAGTACACTAATGTAGTCATAGGGTGCAACTGGTTTGACGCAGAATTGTGGATAAATGGTGAATACAAAGGGCATACCCCTATTTGCCTGCCCCTGAAAGAAAGAGAAGAGTACTTGCTGAAATTCAGGAGCGAAGGCTATGGAGTAGAAGAGGAGCACTGTTTGGAGATTGAGCCGGGACTTGAAGAGGCATATGCTACGCTGGAGATCACGCCTGCGATGCAATTCCATTTGATTGCTAGAAATGTATATATAAAAGCATCACACATCATCGAGTTGATTAAGAAGAGGATGAGGTGCTAAATTGACAGAGATTGTGAGTGCGATTCTGAGTTTCCTCCCAATTATTCTTGCAATTATAGTGTCATATATTGCCACTAATTTTGCAGTAGGGTACTTGGCTATGAAGGAAATGATCGCCCAACTTGCAACTGTGATCAGTGCGCTGGATGAAGCCATGGACGAGATCACAGAGGCTATGGACGATGATGATTATACGGAGGATGAATTTCGAGAAATCTTCGCAAAGATGCAGGTAGTATTTGCAGAGGCCCGGAAACTTATCCGCATCATAGCGCAGTCGAGTCTTTGGGGGATATTCACCGGGATTTTCCATCCAGAGTACAGGGCTGCAGCGGCACAACGGATCCCCTTTTTGAAGAAGCAGTAGCGGGGGAAGGGGATATCGGGATCAAAAGGTTTGCTGGGGAGGGATTAGCAACATCTCACAGTTCAGGGGCGTTCTTCTCTCCGCTCCCTTTATTATGACTATTAATTCATCCCTTCTCAGATATGGTCACAATATTGGAGCGTGAGACATTGAGGTACACTGAAGACGAAGCATCAAGTTTGAGAACTGAGTTGCGAGGGATCGTAACAACCTTGGGGGAGATCCGAGAGGAACTTGCAACATTACGGACAGACATGGTGTGGATCAAAAGCATAACAGAAGGATCATGTAATGACATTGACGAACTTAAAGCCTTCAAATGGCGGACATATGGGATATCTGCAGGGATCTCAATGGCCGTAAGTATTGGAGTGTATTTTCTGCGGTGAATAGATTATGACCAAATCCGCCTCATTTGAGGAAGAATTTTGCCAAATGCAGGAGATAGTCAATAGCATGCAGGGATTATGCAGAGAGATGACTGAATGCGTTCAGGATATGCGTAAAAATTACAATAATAGACCTACTCGCTCTCGTCGCCGCTTCTAGCCTATTTTTAAACACAACCTTTATCTCGGCTGTCATCTAAGTAACAGTTATGGTAGATGTGAACCTCATCAAGGAGGCTAAGGACAACACAGTTGTCATTGAGATTACGTCTCCTGTTGTCAATGGAGCGTGGCAGTCCGCTACAGGCCCTGGCTCATTCCATGAAACTCTGGCTCAGGAGTACCCTCATCTGATGTTTGTCTACTGCCATGACGGGAAATGGCAGATCCAGTACCTGCCTTCAAATGACAGCATGATTGAGATCGCAGAACTGATCTCAAGAATCGCACAGGAAGAGACTCTGTATTATCTTGGGAAAGTGCAGTACCTGTCGAACCACCCTATCCCAAACCTCAATGCCCCAGAGAATCAGTCTGCTTCTGAGCAGTAACTCCATACAGATCAACAGGGTCTGTATGACTTCCAACTCTTTTTATCCATAAGTGTTATATACCCTACAGTTGTATCCTATGCCATGGGAAAGCAGCCCGCCTCTAGCAAGTCTGCTGTGCGTGTGAGTGCACAGGATCTTGAGATATTCAGGCTTGTAACTGAAGAGGGAATGAAATATGAGGAGGTTGCAGAGCAGTACGAGATCTGCGATGCAACTGTAGGAAGAACCGTAAAGAGGGTGCGTGCATATCTAAAAGATCTTAGAGATCTTCAGTTGGGGACAAATGCAGAGACAAAGACAGAGCCAGCCCAGATAGTAGCCGCACAAGACCCCCCACAGGAAAGACAGTTAATTCCTCGTGCAGGGGAGAACATCTTAGATCAAGTCACTGATTTTGCAAAAGTTACGCATGCAAGTGCCTCTGCAGGCGTTGTTGTGGGGTGTGCTACAGATTCTATCATTGACGGGCTTACTAACCCGGAGTTAAGCGATGAAGAAGGACTTAGGAAGACTGCAACGGGGTTCGCATCTATTGGCGGTTTCATTTATGGATCGCTGAAAGCCTCGCAACGGCTCAGAGAAAACCACCCGCCAAGGAGGGAAGACTAGATGGTCGAAGCAAAATGTATGAATGGACATGTCTTTGAAGTGACAAAAGATATGGTTGGGGTCACGAAGTCGGGAACATCTTTCAAGGCAACTTGTCCTGAATGCCGTGCCCCTGCACAGTTAACTCATGCCAAAGTGATTGAGATTATGGGTCTTGCAGACAATAAAGAAGCAAGAGCCTTGAAAGAGAAGATGGCTCGGGAACTGAAGGAATCAGGGGAGGCAAAACCGAGTGCCAAATCACCCTCTACTCCCAAGAAAGCGGCGCTCCGTCCGAGCCATGTGGAGATTGAAGATGAACCAGAAGATGAGGGGGAGGATGAAGTCATAGCCCCCTACGCCCCGAGTGCCCCTACACTTCCTGTGGAACCAGTGGACACACATTCGCTGAGTGAAATGCTTGGAGAGGCACTCAACAACCGCCCCAGACCCTCTGCGCCTGCTCAGTCTATTAGACGCCCTCACCCCCCGATTGACGTAATGGGGACTGCGGCGAACATCCGAGACCGGAATGATATCCTGAGGGACACTATTGGAGCGACAAATCTCCCTGACCCCATAAAGTCAAAAGTGACCAGATTTATCGATCTCAAGCCGGAGGGTCTTGCACCTCATGAACTCTATAGTGTGCTAACATATCTCGGAGTAGGTAACGCCCCCGCTCTCGCCGTGGTCAGAGCATATGAGTTTGATCTGAGCCTCCAGCAGAAGGAGTTAGAACAGGAAAAACAGGTGTTCTCACTGCTTGGCGTCCCGCTTCCGGGGACTAATCAGCCCAATCAGTCTCAGTACCCAGGTCCCGGAGTATTGCCATCCGGCAATCCTGCTCCACCTCAATCAAATGCCTCTTCAAATCCGTTCCTTACGCCCCTCCCACGGCCTAGTGGCGGGAGCAATACCCCCCCGGTAGAAAACAAGCCCCCTCAGATCGATCCCACAGCATTGCTTCCCTTAGCCATGCAGAACCCTCAAGCATTCCAGATGCTTGCTTCAAACCCGCAACGCATGCAGGCTGTGGCTCAGAACCCAGCATTGATGGTGCAGTTTGTTCAGATGGCTGGGAACGCTTCTAATCAGCAAAAGCCCAAGGACGAAGGGATGTCTCGTGATGAAGTCCGGGCTATAGTGAGTGCAGAACTTGGAGAACTCAAGAAGATCCTTGTCGAATCAAAAGCAGACCGAAAAGACGACGCATTAGTAGAGGAACTCAAGCAGAATCGAGCATTCATGTTTGAGATGATGAAGAGCCAGACGGCTGCTGCGAGTGCCCCTCGTAACGACCCTATGGCAGAGCATCAGTCAAAGATTACCGAGGTTCTCCTCCAGAATCTGCTCGACAGTCAGAACAGAGATAACACGGGGATCATCCTAGGGGCGCTGGAAGAATTAAAAAAAAATCAGACCGGAATTGGTTCGGGTTCCCAGTCCATTGAGGGGATGAATTTATTCCTTCGGTACCAAGAACTCATGAACCAAATGGATGAGACCAAGCAGAAATACCAGGATGAAAGGGAGAAGAGAGAGTCCCTGAAAGAGATTGTAAACACTGCAGC
>JAQUBO010000192.1 GCA_028686735.1 Bacteroidales bacterium | reverse complement strand
CGCCCTAAAGGACGGGGTTAATGTTTGTCTTTCCGCCAACTAGTTTATGTTCTTGACCCCGCCCTAAAGGACGGGGTTAATGTTTGTCTTTCCGCCAACTAGTTTATGTTCTTGACCCTCGCCCTAAAGGACGGGGTTAATGTCTGTCTTTTTTTGCCAATTAGCAAATTATCAAAGATAAATACTTTTTCTTATCTATATGCTGCTATATAATTTATCTTAATTTTTTGATAATCTTCATATTCTTTAATTGTGCGTATAAATTCGATGTATAAATTTAAAATTTCATTAGCTCAGTATATAATCTATTTACAGGTAATCCCATAACATTATAAAAGGATCCCTCAATATGTTCAATTCCTATTTTGCCAATCCACTCTTGAATTCCATAAGCTCCGGCTTTATCATAGGGCTTATATTGTTCGATATAAAATCTTATTTCTTCATCTTTTAACTTATCAAATCTGACTAATGTTTCGGAGTGAAATAATTTTGTTTTATTATTGGTTTTAAGACATACTCCTGTAATTACATAATGTGATTTATTGCTCAGCAATCTTAACATTTGAAAGGCATCTGAATAGTCGTTGGGTTTTCCTAAAACTTTATCGTTAACCCACACTATTGTATCAGCTGTTATTAACAACTGGTTGTCTAACAGACCTTTGTAGGAGTTCGCTTTTTGCTCGGCTAAGTTAATTGCAATATTCTCTTTATAAAGGTTTTTATCAGTTATTTCGTTAATGTCGGGAGCTTTAACTAATTTAAACGGAATGTTTAGACCACGTAAAAGTTCTTGTCTTCGTGGACTTGCTGATGCAAGAAGAATCTCGTAGTTTATATTAGAATTATATTTTACCATATATTGCAAAACTAAAAATTATACTGAACAAGACTCCAAAAAACATTATAAACTTTGTTAAAATGTTTAAGCGTCTGTATTTTATGATTTTATTTCCCCAAATTGATCGAATACTTAGTACTAATATTGGCAATATTATAATAATGTAGATGTAGATTTCTGCTATGATATTATTTTGAAAAAACATAAGTTTTGCCAGATATACTTCCCATATTACGACTAAATATACTATTGATAAAATAGAGATTATTGAGATTAGTAAATTTGTGTTTTTTTTGCCAATTAGTATTGGTACGGATTTTATCCCCGTTTTATAATCGCCTATAAAATCTTGACAATCTTTAATTAGCTCTCGAATTAAATTTATAATGAATGTGAAAATTGAGAAGCCAATTATTGTTTGCAAAGCCAATTTTATAGCTCGAGCGGTGTTAATATCCCATTCTGAAATTGATTTTTCGAGAGCGTAATATTCTGTAATACCTACTGTTAAAGGTATTAATGCTACTAAGAACGAAAGAGTAATATTTGCTAAAAGGACTTTCTTTTTAAGATTGTGCGAGTAAATCCAGATTAAGAAACTAATAAACATAAAATATAATCCTAGTATGAATTTTCCTGTAAACCAAGCGGTAATAAAACCAAAAACAACGCCTATGAATGTAAATGCGGAGTGTAAAAATATTGCTTTTCGTCTATTTATAGAAAAGCCAACAATAACTTTATGTGGTCTATTTATTGTGTCTGTTTTGCGATCGAAGTAGTCGTTAATAGCATTTCCTCCAGCTAAAATAAACATTGAAGACATTACTAAAAAGAAAAATCCTAAATCTGATAATCCTGACAGAACACCGTAATATTTATAAACAGGTATAATGATGGCGTATTTCATTAAAAACATTATAAGCATCGCAACAAGTATGCTTTTCCATCGTATTAGTTTAAGAAATGTTTTCATAGTATATTTTTTGTCAATTCTACGTTTCAAAAGAATCTTTGCACATCCAAATGTTTTTTGCTCTCATCACTTGCTCTACAATATCTCTAACACAAGCATCGCCTCCTTTTTTGTCAGAGATATAAAGAGATATTTCTTTTATTTCTGAGGCTGCATCTGACGGACAACACGGTAATCCCACTTGCTGCATTACTTGATAATCGGGGATATCATCGCCCATATATAGAGTTTTGCTTTTATCAAGATTGTTTAATGACACCAATCTATCAAATTCAGCAAGCTTGTTTTTACATTTTATTATCACATCTTTAATTCCAAGATTTTGATATCGTAATTGAACATCTTCACTGTAACCACCAGAAATAATAAATATTTTTATGCCTTTTTTTATCGCATATTGTAATACATATCCATCTTTTACATTAGTTGTTCTATCTAACTCACCATTTTTAGAAATTATTACTTGCGATGATGATAGAACACCGTCAATGTCAAAAAACATGGCCTCAACATCTGACAATATTTCTTTAAAATTGAGATTTCGGAGAGAGTCTTGGTGCATTTTTTTATTGTATTTTAAATTTTGATTTAATACTATTGGTTAAAACCTCATAAACTTGTGAATATTGCTTATTATTCTTAATAAGTTCTTTATGCTTTTCTATAGTAAGATTATCGTTTCTTATTGCTGGCCCGGTTTGCGAATTAGCGGCCGTATTATTAAGAATCTTAAAAAAGCTTTGCTCTAATAGTGGTTTTATGATGTCGGAGCTGATATTGTTTTCTAGTAGGATATCTTCGGCAATATTTACACAATGATTCATAAAGTTAGAGGCAAAAACACCGCTTAGATGAACAGTTTCACGCTCAGATGCATTTATCTTAAAAGTCTTGCAATTAAGTTTTCGGGCAATTTTTTCAAGCACAAGATATGTTTCTTGATTTGAGGCTTCTAAACAAATAGGAACTTTGCTAAAATCTGTTTCTACTGATTTTGTAAAGGTTTGAAAAGGGTAGAAAACTCCATAATTAGGTGTTTTGTTTTTAAAAATGTCAATCGATTGACTACCAGCGGTATGGGCAAGAATGCTGTCAGGTTTTATTTTTATTTTATCACAAATACTTAGGTTTGCTTTATCATTCATAATAAAAAAGTAGATATCGGCATTTTGAATAATATCTGAGATGTTGATTGTGTGAGAACAGTTAATTTGTTTTGCAAGAGCCGAAACTGATCTAATATTTCTGCCAAAAATCTGTTTTACATTTATTCCTGCATTTTTTAGAGCTTTTGCAAAGTGACTTGCAACGTTTCCCGAACCTAAAATTACAATATCTTGCATAAAATTACAATTTTCTATTACAAATTTAAAGTTTTTAGTGGGATATCAATCATTAAATATGTTTTTTATAAAAATATTAACAAAATATGTGTTTGCAATCAACCAAATGAAAAGATTGTGCGTCTAAAACTAAAAAGTTTTATGATAGTATCTATTGTTTTAAACTATTCTTACTAAATTGACTGCCTTAAATTTATAGCATTAAGATGAAAAAAATATTTTTGGTATTATTTGTTTTTTGTATAAGCTACTTCGCATTTTCACAGGCAAAGTTAGATGTTGATGCAAAATCTGTTTTAAGCAATCGGGGGGAAATCTACTTTAGTTTTAAGTCTTCTCCAGACGAAATTCAAAGTTTTGTGGATATGCTCTCTGTCGATTCGTACAATGGCAAAGATGTGAAAGCGTATGCAAATAGGCAACAGTTTACAAAATTTCTTGAAACTGGAAAAGAGTTTAAGATAGTAGAAGATTACTATTCATCCAAAGCACTTACAATGGCGACCACTGTATTAGAGATGGCAAACTGGGATCGTTATCCTACTTATGAAGTTTATCTGGAAATGATGCAAAGTTTTGCTGTCAATTATCCTGATATTTGTAAACTTGACACAATTGGATTTAGCGGCGATGGAAGACTTTTATTAGTTGTAAAAATATCGGATAATGTCTCAGTGCAAGAAGCAGAGCCAGAGTTCTTTTATACTGGGATGATGCACGGCGACGAGCTTGTTTCGGGTATGCTTTTTCTTAGGTTAATTGAGCATATCTTGGTAAACTATGGAACAGATACCCAAATAACAAACTTAGTTGATAATGTACAAATATTTATAAATCCATTTGCCAATCCTGATGGAACATATTACGGAGGAGTCAATACGGTGGCAGATAGCCGCAGAAATAATGCTGCAAATATCGATCTTAACAGGAATTATCACGATTTTATAGAAGGTGAGCATCCCGATGGTAATGATTATGGTGCAGAAACTGTTGAGTTTATGAATTATGCTAGTGGTAGAAATTTTGTTATGTCGGCAAACTCACATAGTGGAGCCGAGTTAATTAATTATCCTTATGATACTTACTCTGGATATCCTGCCGATAATGATTGGTGGGTGCTAATTTCGCGAGAATATGCAGATAATGCACAAGAAAACTCCCCATCAGGCTATCTAACTGATGAAGGTAATGGTGTTACAAATGGTTATGATTGGTACACTGCAACAGGTACACGTCAGGATTATATGAATTACTATCAACATTGTAAAGAACTTACGCTTGAATTAAGCACG
This sequence comes from Bacteroidales bacterium, assembly GCA_028686735.1. Taxonomy (GTDB): domain Bacteria; phylum Bacteroidota; class Bacteroidia; order Bacteroidales; family ML635J-15; genus Bact-19. Next base: position 2,304 of record JAQUBO010000192.1, on the reverse strand, counting down.
TCAAAAAAACTGGCTGCAGAAGAACTCCCAAATCATTGGACGTATAACAAAAAAGCTCTGCTAGATTATTTAGAACAAGTTACTTATGGTTTAAGAGGTGTTGTAACAGACTCGCTTACAGGTGAGCCATTGGTAGCCAAAGTTTATATCGAAGGTTTTGATACTTTTAATTCCCATGTGTATTCTTTCCCTTTGCACGGCGATTATTACAGATTGTTATTCGAAGGAACTTATCACGTGAGTTTTTCTTGTGAAGGTTACGGATCAAAAACTTTTGCAGTTGAGATTAATAATTATGAGCAAACAATTCTTGATGTTCAGTTGGTAGATCTCAATGATTTGCCACCTTCGGTAAATTTTATTTCTAATATTCAGTATGCAGATTGTAATCCGGAAATTCAATTTATTAATACATCTGAAGCATCGGAATCAACTACGTATTATTGGGATTTTGGAGACGGATCTTCGATAAGTTCTGACACCAGCCCTTTACATACATATACTCAAAATGGCACTTATAACATAAAATTATATGGCGAAAATGAACATGGTGTCGATTCTCTGTGGGCAATATCATATATTAATGTAAATCTTAATGAACTTAATGATATTGGCGATTATGTTATCTGCGAAACTTCTGGTTCGGTTGAAATTATTCCAGATTTGCAAGGAGAAACGAATTGGTTTAATTCAATTCTTGATGAAAGCTCTTTTCACACAGGAGAAACATTTACAACTCCGCTGTTAACTGAAACTACTACTTATTATATTCAAGAAACTGTTTTTGGAGAAGATTATAATGGAGGCGAAGCAAATAATTCGGAAGGCGGAGATTATATTTCAGGAACTAACAGCTATTTATTATTCGATTGTAATACTAGTTGTAAATTAGAAACTGTAAAAGTTTATGCCGAAAATGCTGGCACAAGAACTATTTATCTCAAAAATTCAGAAGGAAACACCGTGTATAACGAGGATTTTTATATTGACGCTGGCGAACAAATTGTTAATCTCAACTTTGATTTACCAGTTGGAAACGATTATAAATTAGGTTGTGCAAATCCGCAAGGTTTGTATCGGGGGGCAACAGGCATTTTGTCCACTTTCCCCTATCCATACAATATTGGAGATGTAATTACGATTAATCAAAGCAATGTTGTTTGGTGGAATGATGGGAAACGTTATTACGCTCATTTTTATGATTGGAATATTAGTTTGCCCGATTGTTATTCCGAGAAAACGCCAGTAACTGTGTATATTAATCAAGAAACTACCGCAGGATTTGAATATCATGTTAATGCTGCACAAGTTGCATTTCAAAACAATTCTACTGCAGCAGATTCTTTTGTGTGGAATTTTGGAGACGAAACGACATCATCAGAAATAAATCCGACACATACTTATGGTGAAACTGGCACTTTTACTGTAAAGCTGACCGCATCAAGCGATTGTGGTGCAGACGAGTATCAAACAGATGTTTTTGTTGAAACTGGCATTAATGAAACAATTATCAATGATAATATAGTATTTCCAAACCCAACAGATGGATTGTTGAATGTTCGCTCAGAAACTGGCATAACTGCGATTAAGATAACAGATATTAGCGGCAAAATTATTCAAAACTTTAGTTGTAAAAGTCAAAATAAACTGCTTATAGATTTATCCGATTATGATAGTGGGATTTATTTTATTGAGCTTACAAATATTGAAAAACACATACAGATTTTAAAATTTATTAAGAATTAGATAAACACATTATGAAAAATCTTACTTTAGGATTACTATTTTTACTTAGCTCATCGTTATTATTTGGGCAAGTAAGTGACGAAATGGAATTTGCAAATCAAACACTTGAAACCAGAGGGGAATTTTATTTTACTTTTACTTATGATAGTAAAGATCAGGTAATCGAGCTTTTAGAGTTTTTATCAATTGACAAAGTTGTGGGAACTACCGTTTATGCTTATGCAAACACTGAGACTTTCGAAATATTTAAGAACTACAACATTGATTTTGAGAGAGTACATGATTACTATAACACCAGTAAGGCTCTCACAATGGCAACTACTGTTGCTCAAATGTCTAATTGGGATAGATATCCTACACATGCAGTTTATGTTCAAATGATGAATGATTTTGTTACTAATTATCCTGATATTTGTACATTAGAAATAATTGGGCAATCAGAAAATGGAGTTGATTTGATATGTATAAAAATTTCGGATAACGTAAATACAGATGAAGATGAACCTGAGTTTTTCTGGACACATACAATGCACGGAGATGAGGTCGTTGCTTATATTT
>JAQUBO010000031.1 GCA_028686735.1 Bacteroidales bacterium | reverse complement strand
GAAATAGCTTTTTCTTTTTTTATAATTGAATTATACATAAACTTTCCTTGTTAAATTTTTTACAAATTAATTAAATGTAAAAATAATTTATTTATTTTATGTTTAAAATATTTTTTTTAATAATGGATGGTATTCTCCTGTTATGCCTTTAGCATTTGCATTTCGGATATCATAAACCATGTTTATCGAATTACGAGCATCTTGCAATCCGAAACCATTTCCAGTTAAAATCTGCTTATAACTTTCGGTATGCAAATCAGTAAAACCATCACTAAACTCTATTTCTTGGTTTTCGAGTTTAATTGAGCGGTATGTTCTTTGTCCTTTGACCTTAATATCATCGGGCAACATGTTTTCATCTATTGACAAAACCCAACGTACTCTTGCTCTTTCTAACTCAAGAAAACCAGCAGCTTTATCTTTTTCGCTCAAGTGAACAGTACTTGATTTAACTTTACCAAAAATCCAACTTAACATATCAAAAAAGTGTACTCCAATATTTGTTGCTATACCTCCAGATTTTTGCATATCTCCTTTCCATGAATAGTGATACCATTTACCTCTTGATGTGATATAAGCTAGATCGATATCGTAAATTTTATCTTTTGGACCATTATCGATTTGCTTTTTTAAATCTATAATTGATTTGTGAAGTCGCAATTGTAAGATATTGTAAATTTTATTTCCAGTTTCTTTTTCAATCTCTTCGAGAGCGTCAATATTCCATGGGTTTAATACCAGTGGTTTTTCGCATATTGCGTTTGCCTTATGTCTAAGAGCAAATCTTATATGCGAGTCGTGTAAGTAGTTTGGAGAACAGATACTTACGTAATCTATTTTTTTATCTGTGCGACTCAATTTATCAACATGTCTTTCGAAGCGTTCAAATTCATGAAAAAAGTCTGCTTCTGGAAAATGGGCATCTAAAAAGCCGACACTATCAAAAGGGTCTAGTGTTGCGATAAGATTATTTCCAGTTTCCTTGATAGCTTTTACATGTCGAAGAGCTATATATCCGCCTACACCTACGAGTGCAAAATTTATATTTGACATAAACTAAAGTTTTTTGATTATATTATTTTTTAGTTGATATTTATCTTTACTTTCAGGGCATATTGCAATTCCTTTGTTATCAAACATGAGACGATGTCCGTATTCGCTCATCCATCCTTTTTGTATTGCTGGATTGCCAACTACAAGCGCGTAATCGGGAACCTCTTTTGTAACCACTGCTCCTGCACCAATAAAAGCAAAACGACCAATATTATGACCGCAAACAATAGTTGCATTTGCTCCAATTGTTGCTCCTTGTTTAACAATTGTTGTAGTGTATTCGCCACGGCGGTTTATTGCACTTCGAGGATTAATTACATTGGTAAATACCATTGATGGACCCAAAAACACATCATCTTCACAAATAACTCCAGTATAAATCGATACATTATTTTGAACTTTAACATTATCTCCTAATACAACATCTGGCGAGACCACAACATTTTGACCTATATTACAATTAATCCCCAGTTTGCAATTAGACATAATGTGTGAAAAATGCCAAATCTTTGTTCCCTGACCAATTTCACAATTGTCGTCGATGATAGCTGTCTCGTGAGCAAAATAATTAATACTCATAATTAATAATTTTATGCAAAAGTAATTATTATTTACTGATTGTAAAATTTTAATAAAGGTTTAATTCTCATACAAACACTAAGTTAAATAAGGTAGCTGATGATAAACTATTGGTATAACATCTTTAAAATAGCTCGTATTTTTAATTCTTTTACTATTTTTGCAATAATATTTATATAATATGAAGTTTGAAAAGGTAATAGGGCAGCACGAAATAAAAGAGAAGCTTATACAGGCATACTATGATAATCGAGTAAGTCATAGTTATCTTTTTTATGGTTCTTCAGGAGTTGGTAAGCTAGCTCTTGCAATTGCTTTTGCTCAATATATGTCGTGTACAAATAAAACTGATACCGATAGTTGCGGTGAATGTCCAAGTTGCAAAAAATTTGAAAAATTAATTCATCCCGACCTGCATTTTGTGTTTCCTGTTATTTCTGTTCCACGAAAAAAGTCGATTAGTGATAATTTTATTAGTGAATGGCGTGCAAAAGTGCTTGAAGATGCGTATTTTACTTATAATGACTGGTTGCTTTCAATTGCCAGTGACAATAAACAAGGTAGTATTTTCGCAGATGAGTCTTCGGAAATTGCAAAAAAATTAAATCTAAAAACGTTTGAGTCTGATTATAAGTTTATGATAATATGGTTGCCAGAGAGGATGAATAGCTCGTGTGCCAACAAACTACTTAAGATTCTTGAAGAGCCTCCACAAAATACCATAATTATATCTGTTAGTGATAATCGTGAAGACATTTTGCCAACTATTAAATCACGAACACAACCTGTTAAGATACTTGGAATTGAAGACAACTTATTAAAAAAAGCCATTATATCTAAATATGGTATTGATGAAAGCAAGGCAACAGATATTGTAAAAATTAGTAATGGTAGCCTTGTTGAAGCTCGAAATCAGATTATTACAAACGATGAGACAGAATATAATTTTTCTAAGTTTACCAGCTTGATGAGAACTTGTTACAGTCGTAACATACAAGAGGCAATTAGTTTGGCTGATCATCTGGCAAAAAACCCCAGAGAAAGGCAAAAAAGTTTTCTTTATTATTGTTTGGTTTTACTTCGAGAAAATTTCGTGTATAATGCGAATTTAGAAAGTGTTCTATATATGACTAAATCTGAGATGGATTTTTCGAAAAAGTTTGCAAGATTTGTAAATAAATCAAATGTAAATGACTTAGTTAAAATAGTCGAAGAAGCATATTATCATATTGAGCGCAATGTAAATGCTAAGATAGTCTTTACTGACACTGCATTTAAAATTATGAAAATTATTAGGAAAAATTAAAATTATGACAGACCGAGAATACGAAAGAGGGTGCTCAACTGCGAGTGTTGATGTAAGTAACTCTAATATAAGTACTATAGATTGTTGCAATAAGCTTAATGTTTATGATTGGCTTAAAGATATTAATGACCCACTAACTCAGGATAAATATTTTGAAGTTAGATTTAAAAATACACGTAAGGCAATTTATGAAAACACATCTAATCTTGTATTGCAGACTGGAGATATTGTTGCAGTAGAATCATCGCCTGGCCATGACATAGGAATAATCTCTGCTACGGGGCATATTGCAATGTTGCAGATGAAAAAACAAAAACCTACTAAAGATAGTACTCCAAAAAAGATTTATCGGAAAGCAAAAGCTACAGATATTCAAAAATGGCGAGAGGCGATTAGTCTTGAAATGCCTACAATGATACGTACCCGAGAAATTGCTGATAACTTAAAACTGTCTATGAAAATTGGGGATGTTGAATTTCAGGGAGACAAAACAAAAGCAATTTTTTATTATATCGCAGAAGAGCGCGTTGATTTTAGAGAACTTATAAAAAAAATGGCTGAGGAGTTTCGTATTCGCATTGAGATGAAGCAGATAGGAGCTAGACAAGAAGCCAGTCGAATTGGTGGGATAGGTCCTTGTGGAAGAGAGCTTTGTTGCACAACTTGGTTGTATGATTTTAATTCCGTTTCAACAAACTCTGCTAGGTTGCAAGAGTTGTCATTAAATCCTCAAAAACTCGCTGGACAATGTAGTAAATTAAAATGTTGCTTGAATTATGAATTGCCAATTTATCTGAATGAGCGAAAATTGTTCCCAGAAAAAACTTGTAACTTAAAAATAAAACAGGGAGAGGCGTTTCATATCAAAAATGATATTTTTAAACAACTAATGTATTATGAAATCAGAATTAATCAGATACCTGTAATTAGAGCTTTGCATGTTAATAAAGTAAAGGAAATTATGGAGTTAAATAAAAAGGGCATTATCCCTGACGAAATATTTGAAATTGAAAAACCTGGTGGACGTAATACAACATTTAAAGATGAACTCAACTCCGAAAGTCTAACAAGATTTGATGCCAAGGGAAAGCGTAATGTTAAAAAGAAAAAGAAGAAGAAACGTGTTTTTAAACCCAAACGAAATGATAAAAAAGAATAATGTGCTTTTGGCTTTATTTATGGTGCTTGCTGTAATGGCTTGCGACAGAAATAAAGTATATGAAGATTATGTAAAAATTGATAATAATATATGGTCTCAAGAAAATATTGTCAAATTTGAATTTGAAATAGATGATACGAGCCAGCTTTATAATATCTTAATAAACCTTCGCCATGCTAGTGTTTATCCGTACAATAATTTGTGGCTATTTGTAAAATCATCTGCTCCAAATGGTACAATAAATATCGATACAGTAGAATGTGTAATTGTGGATAAAAATAATCGTTGGATTGGTGATGGAATGGGAGATATTTGGGATGTTCAAATACTATGGAAAAATAATATTAGATTTGTAAATCAGGGAGTGTATAGAGTAGAGTTTGAACAAGCTATGAGGGTGGAAAACTTGCCAGGAATTATGGACATGGGGTTGAGAGTAGAAAAAAAAGATTCAAATTAATTTGATATGTCAAAAAAAAATAAATTATCGAAATTTTCAGAAAATAAAACCTTCCCACATTTTTTTGAACCTAAATTATACTATAATAAAACCGAAGATTTTAAGCTGAAATCTAAATGGAATTCAACTTTTTTTAAAAATGATAATCCAATTAGCCTGGAGTTAGGTTGTGGAAAAGGAGAGTATTCAGTTAATTTGGCAAGAATGAATGCTGATGTTAATTGTGTAGGAATAGATATTAAAGGGGCTAGAATGTGGCGTGGAGCAAGAGATGCAATGGATGATAATCTTAAGAACATAGCTTTTGTTAGAACAAGAGTCGAGTTTACTCCTTTATGTTTCGATAAAAACGAAATAGATGAAATTTGGATTACATTTCCCGATCCTCAATTAGGACCAAAAAAAAGAGTAAAAAAACGTTTGACTTCTTCTCGTTTCCTTTCTTATTATCAAAGTTTTCTTAAAGATAATGCTTGTGTTAATCTAAAAACTGATGACACCACACTTTATAATTATACTAAAAGTGTATTAAATCTTAATAATCTAGAAGTTTTGATAGATACAGATAATCTTTATGAGTCAGAGTATTATGTAGGTATTCTTAAAGTCAAAACTCATTATGAAGAGATGTGGAATAACGAGAATAGAAATATTAAATACTTAAAGTTTAGATTACCATCAAATCTAAAATTATTAGAGCCTGATTTATAATACTATTTGGTGATAAAAAGACTAATTTAATGATAAAGTGTATTAAAAATAAAAATTATTGTTAAATTTAAGTAAAAACAAAAAAATAAAACTATTTTTGCAGCTTAATTTATAATTTTAAGTGAATGAATATTTTTATTGGAAATTTACCTTATTCAATTAAGGCAAATGATTTGAAAAGTTTTTTTGAGGAGTACGGAGAGGTCGAATCTGCAAAAATCATAACAGACAGAGATACTGGTAGAAGCAAAGGTTTTGGTTTTATTGAAATGCTAAACGAAGAGGCTGCTGTCAAATCTATCGAAGAACTTAATGGTGCCGAACTTGACGGTAGAACAATTGTTGTTAATCAAGCTAAGGAAAGACAAGGCGGAAGATAATTTAATTAAAGTGCAAACTTTTGTTAGTCCTAATTATTATTTAACGCTATTTTTATCTCTGGTTATCTAGTGTCCGCAAGAACCGAGTTTACGAGCTCACTTCGACAAGCTCACTTCGACAAGCTCAGCACATCGCAGCACATCGCAGCGCAGCTAAAACTACTGCTTTTTGTGTCTTTGACCTGCTTGTCGGCAGACAGGTAAGAAAGCGTCAAAGACAAGGTGTTACATTGAGCCTTGCCGAAATGCTTTCGAGGTTTCAGAAATGAGAGTAACGCAGAAATAAGCGTAGCGATTCACGAATACTCATAAAATATATAAATATTTATGAGTAATTTGACGTTTTCCTGCAAAGATTATCTAAGTTTAAGTTTAATTTGCTCAATTTATTCTAATTTATTGAGCAAGCAAAATTTATTATACTTAGAAAATATGTAGAGGAGGTTTATAATCTCCTTTTGGTATGCTGTGTCCCTATAATGGAGACTGTTTGTTTTCAGAAACTTTGAATCGATATACAAGAGCTCATTAACACCATTAAAATAATAATTATTGGTAAATAATGTCTTAGTTTTTATGTTTTATTACCTATCTGCCGACATGCAGGTCAGAGACGGGAAAAAACAAGTTTTTTTTGTAAGCATTAAGTAAGATTTCTTATGTTTTTTTGCGATAAATGTGGTTTTGTATAATATTATTGTAACTTTACTCATGTTTAATACGTATTACGTTTACAATAAAATATAGATTTGTGCAAACAGATGAACAACATAAATTAAATCGCATTATCGATATTGCAAATTTGTTAAATGAGCAATGTTTTATTATAGATAAATTCGATAAACTTGTTTTTGTTAATAAGGTTTTTATTTGTTCAAATAATCTTACTGAGCCTCTCAATCTAATCGACCAGTTTAAAGTTTTTATTGAATCAAGTTCGATAGGACATATCCAAATAGGAGATAAACTTGTATCATGTTTTGAATTAAATATGATTGATAATAAGGATTATCGACTATTTATTTTGCATGATGAGATATATCAAAGTAAATCTGATGCCTTGTTTGATAAGCAAGTGCTTGATGTTATTCCCGATATGTTATTTGTTTATGACTCTAATTATAATATTATCTTTAGTAATAACGCTGGTTGTGATTTTTTAAAATTTGATAAAATTGAAAATAAGTCCAGTGCGTGTTATACATTAGAAGATGAAGTAAGCAAGTGTGAAGATAGCTTAATCCAAAAAGGTTTTAAAACTGGAAATAATAATCAAACTATAAAGTATTTTCCTGATTATAATAAATGGTTTGATATTAGGGTCTATCCTATAAAAGATAATAATAATAAGGTGTGGCGATTGATTGAGCATCGTAGGGATATAACAGTTCAAAAAGAGAATGAGAACAAACTAATTGATATCGAAGAACAAAAAAGTAGATTGATTGGTAATGTTCCAGGAATTGTTTATCGATGCAAATTGGATAAATCATGGACAATGCTTTTTATGTCGTACGAAACATTTAACATTACCGGATATGCTCCTGAGGAGTTTCTTAATAGTGAGCTTACATATAATTCTATTATCCTTCCAGAAGATAGAAAGTCTGTTTTTTTTAAGATTCAAGAGACTGTATCGTTAAATAAAAATTTTATAATCGAATACAGAATTCTTACTAAGGATAATAAAATTAAATTTGTTTGGGAAAAGGGAAAAGTTGTTGTTGGTGAAGATGAGGAATATATTGATGGTGTTATACTGGACATTACTGATCGAAAAAAAGCTGAAATCGAACTAGCTAATCAAGAAGAGAAATATCGACTACTTGTAAAGAACCAAAATGAACTTATAGTAAAAATTGATAAGCATGGTAGAATAATCTTTGTAAATGATGCTTATTGTGAGGTGTTTGGTAAAACTGAGAAAGATTTGCTGAATGAGAATTTTATGTATTTTATACACCAAGATGATAGAGAAATGGTTAGTAAAGCGATGTTAGAATTATTATCGCCACCTTATTCTTGTTATCTTGAGCAAAGAGTACTTACTGTACACGGGTGGCGTTGGTTTGCTTGGAGTTACAAAGCTATTTTACGTAAAAATATAGAAATTGTTGAGATTATTGGTGTTGGACGTGATTTTACGGATAAAAAATCATTGGAATCAGAACTAATAGAGGCGAAAAATAAAGCCGAAAACAACGAGAAACAAAAATCTAATTTTATTTTACAAGCATATCAAAGAATTAAATTACCAATTAAAAATGTGACACTTAGTTTACTTGACCAAAAAGATAAACAGTTAGATTCGCCTGTCTATACCGATTTGTTAAGAGAAACACTCACTATTATTAGTATAATTGAAGGATTTTCTAATATTGTTTTATTTAGTGAAAAAGACATAAATGTAATTCAAGAAAAATTTGATATTAAAGAGGCTTTCTTGTTAGTTTATAATATGTTTAAGAAGGATGCACAGAGATTTAACACAAAATTTACTTTTGATGGGGATCCCGAAACTTCAAATCTAATTGTTGCGGATAAAGTTCGGATTTTACGTATTTTATTACATTTACTATCAAATTCGTTTAAAAACTCAGTTGACGGTGAAATTAATTTTGGTTATACCTATGTTAGTAGTAGTAAACTTATTTTATATGTTACAGACAGTTCAAAAATTGTAAATGTCGAGAATTTTAGTGGTATTTATGCCAGTTCTCAAGAGATAATTAATAATCATAGAGAAAACTTAGACCAGATAGATTTGATATTAGCTAAACTGTATGTTGGGCAATTAGGTGGTCGTTTAGACATTAAAACTAGAGAAGATAGCAAAACAGAATTTTGTATTGAGATACCTGTTACAAGGTTTCATTCAAATAGTAGTTTGGAAAATGCAAAACCAGCTCTATCGAATGTGGATTTGTCTTCATCAATTGTTTTAGTTGCTGAGGATGACGAGATTAATTTTCATTTGATAAAAACCATTTTGAATAAAGTTGGAGCTACGGTTATAGGAGCAATTAGTGGCGAAGAGGCGATTAATCGTGTAAAGGAGAATAAGGATATTTCAATAGTTATTATGGATATTAATATGCCTGTTATTGGCGGAATAGAGGCTTTACATAAAATAAGAAAAATTCGTTCCGAACTTCCTGTTATAGCTTGTACAGCTTATCCTCAGTCAGATGAATTAACACAATTAGAAAACACTAGTTTTGATGGTTTTTTGCCAAAACCGATTAATCGCGACGAGTTATATCAGATTATTAAAAACTTCAGTTTGTTGTAACTTTTCTCAATAATTGGGCTCACAATTATTGGCTTTCGAGTTACTCGAACGTCAGATTGTGAAAAGTAGGCTTTACTGCATTGCAGCTAAGACTTGCTTTTTTTGTTTTTAATCTGTCTGTTGGCAAACAGGTCCGAAAACGACAATGATAAGTCTTTTTATTTATCCGTTTAAGGCTTCAGCACCACTTGTTATTTCGAGAATTTCGTTGGTTATTGCTGCCTGTCTTGCTTTATTGTAAACTAGTGTAAGGTCTTTTATTAGCTCTGTAGCGTTGTCTGTAGCTTGGTGCATTGCTGTCATTCTGGCACCGTGTTCAGCAGCATTGCTGTCGAGAACAGCTTTAAAAAACTGGATGCGTAAAGACTTTGGAATCATTTCATCCATAATATCTTTCATCTCTGGTTCAAAAATATATTCCGAAGGATTATCTCGTTCTTCAGTTTCAATTTGCATAGGCAGAAAAGTTTCGACTATTTGATAATGAACTGCTGCATTTTTAAAACTATTGTAAATAATTTCAATTTTATCGTAATTTTCATTTTTAAACTCGTCCATTAAAAATTTGGAATAATCTAAAGAGTTTTCAAAGCTAACAAAATCGAATAGCTCATTTCCTGATTTTACAATTTTGTAACCTAGTTTTTGTGCGTATTCATTAGCTTTTTTACCAATGCAAACAAAATTTATATTTTCTTTAGGCAGGTCTGAATATGTATCAGTTATGTGTTGTTTTGCTTTTTTAGAAATATTTGCATTAAAACCTCCACAAAGACCTCTGTTCGATGTTAACAAAACAAGCAGTACTTTTTCAACAGGTTTTTGTTTATTATATACTCCTTTGTGTTCCTTATCAAGTCCTGAACTTACTTCACTTAATACATCCTTTAGTTTGTTAGCATAAGGTCGTATTTGAGTTACTTTGTCTTGGGCTTTTTTAAGTTTAGCTGCCGACACCATTTTCATGGCCGATGTAATCTGTCTTGTTGATTTCACCGAAGCAATTCTATTTCTTATGTCTTTAAGTCCTGCCATAGCAAATCTTAGTTTTTATATTTTTGTGCGACTTCTTTTGCATTTTTAGTTAGAATTTCAGTAATATCATCACTTAATTCACCTTTTGCCAATCTATCCATAATATCTTTATGGTTAAGATTTAAAATATCTATATAGTTTTTTTCAAAATCTCTTATTTTATTTATGGGAATATCTTTTAATAAGCCTTTTGTTCCACAATAAATAATAGCAGCTTGATTTTCGACCAATACTGGACTGTGTTCATTCTGCTTTAGTATTTCAACGTTTTTACGTCCCTTATCAATAACTGATAGTGTTACCGGATCGAGGTCTGATCCAAATTTTGCAAATGCTTCAAGTTCTCTAAACTGTGCTTGGTCGATTTTTAAAGTCCCAGCAATTTTTTTCATACATTTAATTTGGGCATTACCACCAACTCTAGAAACTGAAACGCCAACATTAATTGCTGGACGTACACCTGCATTAAATAGACCAGATTCTAGGAATATTTGCCCATCCGTAATGGAAATTACGTTTGTAGGGATGTATGCCGATATATCGCCAGCTTGAGTTTCAATTATTGGTAAAGCTGTAAGTGATCCACCACCTTTAACTTTATCTTTAAGGCAATCTGGCAGATTATTCATGCTTGCTGCAATCTCATCTGATTGTATTATCTTTGCAGCTCTTTCCAATAATCTTGAGTGTAGATAAAAGACATCACCAGGATATGCTTCACGACCTGGAGGTCTTCTTAGTAATAAAGACACTTCACGATATGAAACCGCTTGTTTTGATAAATCGTCATATATTATTAGTGCTGGGCGACCAGTATCGCGAAAATATTCTCCAATTGCACAACCAGCAAAAGGTGCATAAAACTGCATTGCTGCTGGGTCAGATGCCGATGCGGTAACAATTACGGTATAGTCTAATGCACCATAAGTTTCTAGTGTTTTAGCGATACTTGCAACTGTTGAGCTTTTTTGTCCTATAGCAACATAAATACAATAAACTGGCTCACCTTTTTCGTAAAAGTGTTTTTGATTAATAATTGTATCAATAGCAATAGCTGTTTTTCCTGTTTGGCGGTCTCCAATAATAAGTTCTCTTTGTCCTCGGCCAATTGGTATCATTGAGTCAATAGCTTTGATGCCCGTTTGCAGGGGTTCGTTTACTGGTTGGCGATATATAACACCTGGTGCGATGCGTTCGAGTGGCATTTCAAAAAGCTCACCACCTATTGCTCCTTTACCATCTAAGGGCTCCCCAATTGTATTTACAACTCTCCCTAACATTTCCTCACCTACCATAATTGAGGCTATCCTTTGTAAACGACGAACTACATCGCCCTCTTTGATTTCTTCACCTAGGCCTAGTAATACAGCCCCAACGTTATCTTCTTCGAGGTTCAAGACAATACCTTTAATACCATTTTCAAATTCGATAAGTTCATTTGCCTGAACATTATCAAGCCCGTGTATTCTGGCAATCCCGTCACCCACTTCAAGTACTGTTCCGACTTCTTCTAAGTTTGTTTTTCCGGAGATTCCTTCTAATTCACGTTTTAAAATTTCTGATACTTCAGATGGTTTAATATCTGCCATAACTATTGTGTTTCTTTAATTAAAATTCTCGTATGATTTACTCTTTAATTTCTTTTTAATTTCTTGCAATTGAGTTTTAACACTAAGGTCAAGTTGTTGATTGTCAATTCTTATGATTATTCCACCAATCATGTCATCTTTGATTGTGTTTTTAATTTCAACTTTTGAAGAAAAACTAGCTGCAACAAGTTTAGAGATATTTAGAGATATTTCTTTGTTGATGACAGTTTGTGTTGTAACTATAACTTGCTTGATGTTGTTTTCTTTGCGATATAAAGTTTCAAAATATCTTGCTATATCCTCAAGGTATATTTCCCGATTTTTATCAACAAGTAAATTGATGAAACGCATTGTAATTTCGTGTACAGATTTTTTGTAAACATTTGTAAATAAAGTACGTTTATTTGCAGATGAAATAACTGGACTTGAAATAATTAGATTAAAATCCGGAGCATTATGTATAGATTCTCTGATAAGTTTAAAATCGTCATATACTTGTGATAACACATTTTGTTCTTTTGCAAGCATAAAAACGGCTTTTGCATATCTAACTGATATTTTACTTTGATTCATAATTAGTTAAGTTTTACATCTTTTAACAAATTATCTATCAGTTGTTCTTGTTCAGGTGTTGCTTCGAGCTCTTTTCTGATAACTTTTTCTGCGACTAAAACTGATAAATCGAGTACTTGATTTTTAATCTCTTCCATTGCTGCTGTTTTTTGTGCTTTAATTTCTTGAGTTGCAGCTTTTTTTATTTTATCGACTTCTGATTGAGCTTCATCTTTGGCTTGACCAACTATTTGTTCTTTAATCTCTCGTGCTTCTGATAGTATTTTATCTCTTTCTACTCGTGCTTCAGCAAATATTTTCTCATTATCTGCCTGGAGTTTTTTCATTTCCTCTCTAGCCAAGTCTGCTTGATTTAGGGCATCTTCTATGCTTTGATTTCGTTTTGAAATCATATTATTAATTGGTTTCCATGCAAATTTGGATAAAATAACGAGCAAAAGTGCAAAAATAATCCCTGTCCAAAATATTAGACCAATTCCCGGGTTTACAAGTTCCATATTGTATTTTTTTTAGTTGTTTTATAAAAAACATCTCCCGGAGCCAATCGCTCTGCGGGAAATGTAAGATGTTTTAGCCTTGCAGTAATGCAACAACAACACCAAATAAAGCAACACCCTCAACAAGTGCAGCAGCAATAATCATTGCCGACTGAATGTTTTTTGCAGCCTCAGGTTGTCTTGCGATTGCATCCATTGCAGAGCTACCAATTTTTCCAATACCATAACTAGCACCAATTACTGCTAAAGCAGCACCAAATGCAGGAAGTCCTAATCCACTCATAATAAATATATATTAAAGTTAAACATAAAAAAATTCATTTTAATGATCACCCTCTACTGCCATTCCAATAAACAATGCCGAAAGCATTGTAAAAATATATGCTTGTAGAAATGCAACCAAAAGTTCCAAAACGTTCATAAATAATACGAACAAAACCGAAACTGGCGACATAACCAAAGATTCATAAATAAATATTAAAGAAACAAGACTGAGAATAATAATGTGTCCTGCTGTAATATTTGCAAACAAACGAATTGTTAAAGCAACTGGCTTAACAATCATTCCCATTACTTCAACTATTGCTAAAATAGGTTTTATAAATACTGGTACCCCTGGCATCCAAAGTGTGTGTTTCCAATAATGTTTATTTCCATTAAGATTTATTGCAAAGAAAGTAAATAAAGCTAAAGTCAAAGTAACTGCAATATTACCAGTAACGTTGGCTCCTCCAGGAAAAATTGGAATAATCCCCATTATATTATTAAATAGGATAAAAAAGAAAATTGTTAATAAAAAAGGGAGAAATTTATTTGTTTTATTATCGAGGTTTGGGAAAACAATTTCATCTTTAACAAACAAAATTATGGGTTCTATAAAAGCTTGTAATCCTTTTGGTCTTCCTGGGTTACGTTTATATGATTTTGCAACACTTAAGAAAACAATTAACAGAAAAACGGCAGTAATCATCATTGCTAAAACATTTTTTGTTATGGAGAAGTCTAAGGGTTTTTCGTTTACTAAAACTTGTTCGCCCTCCTTGTTTTCATAACTTAAACCTCCTTGTGCATCAGCAAGATAAATTTTGTTGTCATGTAATATATATGTATTGTTTCCTTTTGTTACTGTTTTGTGTCCATGCTCGAACTTACTTGACATAAATACATCAAATTGTCCATTATGAATTAATATTATAGGTAAAGAGATAGATACTGGAACTTTGTTACCAGCCTTATCTGTATAGTCTAAGATGTGCCAGTCGTGTGCATCTTTGATGTGGTTCATAATCAGCTTGTTGACATCAAATTTATCTTCTTGCTTAGATTCAGAAGCAAATAAATTTCCGTTTATCAAAAAAAGACAACTAAGGACTATTAATAAATATAATTTTTTCATATTAAATTATTGACTTAAATGTGTCATCACAAATTTACATTTTTCAAAATTACTTTCCAATTAAAAATTCAAAAATTTTGTTTTAATTGTTTTTTAAATCTCGAACAAGATAAAAAACTTCTGCAATTAAATAAATGAAATATATCATAAAAAACTGAATAATGTATTCTTTTCTAAATAAGCCGTCATTTTGGAATACAGGCAGTAAGAAAAACACTGATAAAAACATTTTAAATAGGCTACTAAATAAAAAAGCATAGCCCTGAATTTGTGATTTAGCTTTTCGGGAGATAATTTTTATGCTAACAATCGATAGAATAGTAATTGATAACATAAAAGGATGTATCCATAATAAATTAGGAGCATAGATGTATCTACGAAAAAAATACAGTAGTGCGTAATGAATAATAAATATAATTATCCCAATAAAGCTTATATGGAATAATGATTTTGCATTATTAATCTTTGTTGGCATTATTTACTTGTTTAATTACGAGGTATAGGGATGCAAATATTGCAAAAAGAGATAACACTATTGTAAATATGGGAGTAGTAAGGTTAAAATGCTTGTCAAGTTGTACTCCACCATAAGTACCTCCGCCAATAATTATCCCCATTTCAAAAGCTAAAGTTGAAAATCTAATAAATTTATTTACCCCTCCGCGAATGGGGTTTTTTTTATCTTTGTTTTTTTGCTCCATCTTCAGGCTTATCTATCTTGATCTCCTGATTTTGTACATTCCCACCCATATTGCAAGTACCGGTAAAAACTGCATTTGGCTCAATTGATAATTTTGACGCTATAATGTCTCCATATATTTTTGCGGATGATTTTAATACTAATAATTCCTCAACTGTAATTTTTCCTTCGATTTGACCTGAGATTTCAGCATTTTTGCATGAGACTTCACCAATAAGCTTACCCGAGCCTCCTAAAACTAACTTCGATTTTGAGTTAAGGTTTCCTTGAAGCTTTCCATCAATCCTGATATCGCCTGTTGAAATAACATCTCCAGTTACTGTGGTGCCGTTTCCAATAATGTTTAATCCGTCCATTTCTTCTTGGTTGCTCTTTGCCATAATATGAGTTTTTTTAATTTAATGACAAATATAATAAAAAAATATCTGTTTTAATTTCTTTTTTCAATAAACATTATTTATTTTTGTACTGTTTTAGTGGAAGGATTTGGATGCTTGCAACCACAAAAAAAAATTGCTAAAAAAATCTTGCCTACATCCTCATAATCCTATAAATTAATTTATTAATAATTAAATATTGTAATAATGAGTTATTTTTTTACATCAGAGTCTGTATCAGAGGGACACCCTGATAAAGTCTCAGATCAAATATCAGATGCTATTTTAGATGAATTTATGGCTTTTGATATAGATTCTAGAGTAGCATGCGAAACACTTGTGTCAACAGGATTAGTTGTTGTAGCAGGTGAAATTAAATCTACGGCTTATGTTGATGTGCAAGAGGTTGCACGCAAAGTAATTAATGATATCGGATATACTAAAGGAGAATATCGATTTGACGGAAACTCATGTGGAGTACTATCGGCAATTCACGAACAATCGCCTGATATAAATAGAGGTGTGGTTGAAAATAAAGAATTAAATAAAGAACAAGGAGCAGGAGACCAAGGAATGATGTTTGGATATGCTTGTAAGGATACAGACGATTTTATGCCTTTACCTCTAGACCTTTCTCATCGAATATTACAAGTGCTTGCAGATATTCGTAAAGAAGGAAAACAAATGAAATATCTTCGTCCTGATTCTAAATCGCAGGTAACAATTGAATATAGTGATGATAATATTCCTCAAAGAATTGATACTATCGTTGTTTCAACTCAACATGATGATTTTGATGTTGATGATAAAAAGGTGTTGGATAAAATAAAAGAAGATGTGAAAAACATTTTGTTGCCAAGAGTTATCGCCGATTTGCCCGAGAGAATAAAAGTTCTTTTTAAAAACGATTATGTTTTACATGTTAATCCAACTGGTAAATTTGTTATTGGTGGTCCTCACGGTGATACTGGTTTAACTGGACGCAAAATTATTGTTGATACTTATGGAGGAAAAGGTGCTCATGGTGGGGGTGCATTTAGTGGTAAAGACCCCTCTAAAGTTGACCGTTCGGCTGCCTATGCTGCCAGACATATCGCTAAGAATCTTGTTGCCGCAGGTGTTGCTGACGAAATCTTAATACAACTTGCGTATGCGATTGGTGTTGCTGAGCCTGTTGGAATATATGTTGATACATATAATACTGCAAAGATAAATATGCCAGACTCTGATATAGCGAAAAAAATTAAAACAATTTTTGATTTAAAACCAATAAGCATCGAACAAAGATTAAAACTGCGAAATCCTATTTACCGAGAAACAGCATCATACGGACATTTTGGCCGCACCCCTGTTGTTGTAAATAAGCATTTTGATTCGCCTTACTCTGGATCAAAAAACATATCTGTTGAATTATTTACTTGGGAAAAACTCGATTATGTCGATATTGTGAAAAAAGAATTTAATTTATAAAGTTAATTTTTAAAATTATTATAGCTCTCTGTTGAAAATAATTATCCTCAGAGGGCTTTTTTTATGAAATCTTAAGTATTTTCGTAAAAAATATAGTATGGAGAAATATAATAAATATATTGTGGGTGCTTTTGGATTAACAATCTTAGTATTATTTGTAATTTATTTTACTAATATTATTGGATGGATTTTAATTGCACTTGTTTTTGCAACGCTGGGGAGTCCTGTGGTTAGTTTTATTAGGAAATTGCGTGTAGGGAAATTAGTTATCCCAAAATGGATTGCCGCACTTGTTACTCTTGTTTCAATGTGGTTTGTTATTGTATTAGCATTTAGATTGCTTATTCCTTTGGTTGTTGATCAGATTGGTGAATTTCAGGCTATTGATATCGAAACTATATCTGAAGGTTTAGAAAAACCTATTAAAAATATAGATGATTTTATTCAACAGACACCTATTATTAATCAACCGAATTTTTCAACAGAAGATTTTATTATTGAGAAAATTACATCGATTGTTAGTTTTACTTCTGTTGGTACATTGATAAATGATTTGGGAGGAACAGCTTGGAATCTATTTTTATCTCTTTTCTCAATTACATTTATTTGTTTTTTCTTTTTGAAGGATGCACACTTGTTTGATAAAGCGGTCTTAATGATGATCCCTAATAAATATGAAGAAAAAGCACAAAATGTATTAAACTCTGTGAGAAATTTAATCGCTCGATATCTTCTGGGAGTAATTTTGGAAACATTATTTATGATGACATTATTTACTACAGGATTGTATCTTATAGGTGTGAAATTTGAATTAGCTTTGTTGGTTGGAATGATAGGTGGATTACTTAATGTAATCCCTTATGTTGGTCCATGGATTGGTGCAACAATTGGAATTATTTTGATTACTACAGCCAATATACAATTGGATTTTTATACTGAAATTTTACCATTAATATTGAAAATTATTGGTGTTGTTGCAGTAGCTCAATTAACTGATAATATACTTTTTCAACCATTAATTTATTCTAAAAGTGTTAAAGCACATCCACTCGAAATATTTTTGGTAATTATTGTGGCTGGTAGTCTATATGGTGTATTAGGAATGATGTTGGCAATTCCTGGATATACTGTTTTACGAGTTGTGCTTAAAGAATTTTTATCGCAATATAAGTTTGTTCAACAACTCACGCAGAATATGAGTACGGAGAAGAGTAAAACAAAAAAAATCAAAGAAAAAGATGCAGATTTATAAATTTGGTGGTGCTTCTTTAAAAAAAGCAAAGGCCTTAAGCACAATTATTGATATAATTGAGGATAAAAAGGAATTAGTAATAGTTGTTTCGGCAATCGACAAGACTACAAATAGACTTGAAAAGCTTGTAGATGCATATTTGAATAAGGAGTCGGTAAAGTTTGATGTTTTTGAGAAAATTAAAAGATTTCATGTGAATTTTGCTCAAACTGCATTTGGATTACGATATGGTGAATTTGAAATTGAATTATTAAATATATTTAATCAATTAAAACAAATTATAAATCAGCCTTGTGAGACTAATTATGAAACTACTTATGACAATATAGTTTGTTACGGAGAATTGATTAGCTCATACATTCTGTCAACTTATCTAAATATCAATGGTGTGCCAAATACACTTCTTGATATTAGAGATGTTATTGTAACAGATTCGAATTTTGGTGATGCAAAAATACTTTGGAAAGAGTCAAAGGAACTAATAAAAAATAAGTTTTTAGCTAATAAAATTTATATTACTCAGGGTTTTATTGGTCGAGATAGGTTCGGTAGAAACACAAGTCTAGGCAGAGAAGGGTCAGATTACACTGCTTCGGGTTTGGCTTACTTGCTTGATGCTGAGAGTGTTGTTATTTGGAAAGACGTTTCTGGTATTATGAACGCTGACCCATCAGTATGTAGTTTTGCAGAAAAATTAGACTATTTGTCTTTTCGTGAAGCTATAGAGTTAGCTTTTTATGGAGCAAAAGTAATTCATCCAAAAACCATTAAGCCGCTTGAGAATAAAAATATCCCTTTATATGTTAAATCTTTTCTTGATTATAGACAAAAAGGTACTGAAGTAAAAAAAATAGAATATAAACAGGACTTAATTCCTATTTTTATTTTTAAAGCTAATCAAATTTTATTGTCTGTTTCGCCTAAGGATTTTTCTTTTGTGGTTGAAGAGAATATTAGCAAATTGTTTGCTTTGTTTACAAAATATAGAATTAAAGTAAATATTACACAAAATTCGGCAATTAGTTTTTCGGCCTCAATAGATGGTAGTAATAGGAATTTTGATAAATTGATAGAAGATTTAAACAAGGAGTATTTTGTTAAGTATAATACAGGTTTAGAGTTGGTTACTATTAGATATTATACCGAAGATGCTGTTGATAAAGTAATATCTGACAAAATAGTTTTGTTAGAGCAGCGTAGCCGAACAACCGCAAGGTTTGTGCTTCAAACTTGAGTTGTTGGGAGTGTAATCTGAACTCTGTTTTATTGTATGTTTCGGATTTAAAATTCAATTTTTAATTGAACTTTTACTAAAAATAATAATCTGGTTTGCAAGTTACAATTAAGCTTAGTTGTCTGTCTTGCAACCAAACGCTAAGTCGCCAGCATCACCCAGGCCAGGGACTATATATGATTTTACGGTTAGTTCGTCATCAATTGCACCAACCCATATAGTAATTTTACTTTCAGGCAAAACTCTTTCTATATACTCTATTCCTTCTTTACTTGCAATAATTGCAGCAACATGAACATGTTTGGGATTACCATAATCTAGTAAACCTTTGTATGCTAATTCTATACTTCCTCCACTGGCAAGCATTGGGTCGCTAAGGATTATTATTTTTTCATCAATTGGCGGTGAAGTAATATAGTCTATTTGTATTTCAAAACCTCCGTCTTTATCATATTTACGGTATCCAGCAATAAAAGCATTATCAGCATGGTCAAAATAATTGACAAAACCTTGATGAAATGGTAATCCTGCTCTTAAAACTGTAGCCAATACTGGCTGCTCTGCCATAGTGGGAACATTTGCTATTCCTAAACTTGTTGTAATATCTTCATTGGTAAATGGAAGCTGTTTACTTATTTCATAAGCCATAATTTCTCCTGTTCTAGCAAGGTTATTGCGAAACCTCGCTCGATCTAATTGAATTTCGTGATCCCGAATTTCGGAAATAAATTGATCTATAAGTGTTCCTTTACCGCCAAGATTGTAGATTTTCATCTTTTTATAAATTTTGTGTATAATCCATAAAAGGCATACACTATTAATTAATTATATTAAATACACTCTAACATCACATAATCAAACGCATACTTTCATAGTGTCATAATCACTACGAATAGAACAAAATTTCTGAGCCTTAAAGACTCAATTATTTTAACCCATGACCGAACACAGTGCAGGTCTTGGGTTGAAATATGCAGTGCAATCTCTTTTGGCATGTGTTTTTGGTGCTTTAGCAACCCAAAAATCATGACAAAAGCCTTTTTATGTTAAAAGTTTGTTTTTGCCCTGATTATATAATCTTTAAAATGTAATATTACAAAATTATAATTATATTAACTAAATAATTATGTTTTTGTTAACATTACTGTTCTATAAAATTATTAAAATTTATAGGACAATAGTGTTCATTAAATAAGTTTTGGGCATAGTCTATGGTAAAATTATAGTTATACGCCAACAATTATTATTTAATTTCAATCTCATCAATAAACAACCAAGAGTCATAGCCTGGACTAAGATGCCAAGCAGGAAGCACTCCATAGTTTTCTGCAATAACTTTAATGTATCTGGCTTTTAAATTTTGAGGTTTAAAAATAAATTCTTGAATAAGTACATTTTCATCTTGGTCGGACATTGATGAGGGTGTGTTGTAGATGTTCACGTAGTTCTTTCCATCTGTTGAGGTAAAATAACTAACTTTTTTCGGAAAAAATATCCATGATTTAGTATCTTGTAGGAAACGAGCATTTATTAGATTTATATCTTTTATCTCTAGCAAATCAACAACTGCTTCAAAATCTTGTCCTTTATAGCCTTGCCATAATCCACTGCGAAACCAATTCGATCCTTTTACATAATCAATCAGAGCGTTATTGCCCCCTGCAGAGTATTGTTGGCTATATTCACTTTTAATGTCTATTGTTCTTCGATCTGGTATTAGAGTGTAGGTGGCATCAATTGTTTTGCTTCTTTTTTTGTTTGGAGATTTTGAGTAAGCTTGTAGGCTTGTGCTTTGCTTTATCAAAATTTCACTTTCATATTTTATAGGCTTGTTGTTTATATCATTATCTAATGAGTAAAATATTGTAGCATCTTTATCATAACAGTTAAGGCTTATAGAAATTGAATCTTGAAAAGATTTGTGTTGATAATTTGTGTAAGGAACAGGACTGATTAGGTTTTCTGTTATGCGAGATTCATAAATATCTTCTTGATTTATTCCTCTTGTTTTGTTTGGTTTGTCTCCCATAAAAAACTCAAGTTTTCCGCCTTGCATAATTTGTTTATGTGTGATATAAGTTTTATTATATTCTTGTCCATTTAGCTCTACTGATTGAACATAGATGTTGTTTTTACTGTTTTCGTGTGCAATTATTGTAAAATTTCGATGGTTTTCTAATTGTATTATTGCAGTATCAAAAATCGGGCTGCCAAGATCATAAATTCCGTTAGCCGGATTTACGGGGTAAAATCCTAAGGCACTTAACACATACCAAGCTGACATTTGACCACAGTCTTCGTTGCCACAGAGTCCATGAGGTTTTTCGTTGTATTGTTCGCTCATAATTTTGCGTACCATTTCTTGTGTTTTCCATGGTTGAGCACAATAATTATATAGATATGCTGCATGATGGCTGGGTTCGTTCCCATGTGCATATTGTCCAATTAAACCGGTTATGTCCACCTGATGGGTTCCCGATGTTTGTGTACTAGCAGAAAACATCTCATCAAGCTTATTGGCAAAGTTTTCATTCCCTCCGTGCATTTCTATAAACGTAAGTATATCTTGAGGAACGTAAAAGCTATACTGCCACGAGTTTGCTTCGGTAAAATTATAGTTTACTTCTGCAGGGTCGAATGGAAATTGCCATGCTGCATTAATTTTTGCTTGCATAAAACCATTATTAGGATTAAATACATTTTTGTAATATTGAGACCTTTCAAGATACTCGTTATAAATATCTGTATGCCCTATTGCTTTTGCAAACTGGGCAATACACCAGTCGTCATAGGCATACTCAAGGGCTTTCGATACAGATTCGTGTTCCATATCGAGAGGGATATACCCATATTTTGCAAATTCAGGTTTTCCTAGTCTGTCTTCATTAGCAGCTGCAATCATGGCTTCAAGAGCTTGCTTTGCATCAAAATTTTTAATTCCTTTAAAATATGCATCAACAATTACTGGGACAGAATGGTAGCCAATCATACACATGGTTTCGTTGGCGGCAAGCTCCCAAACTGGCAATTGACCTCCATATTTATAATGGTCTAGAAAGGTTTTTATAAAATCGAGAGTTCTTTTTTGTTGAGTAATTGTAAACAAAGGGTGTGCTCCTCTATATGTATCCCAAAGCGAGAAAACAGTATAAGTTTCGTGATCCTTAGTTTTATATGTTTTTTTATCTGTACCACGAAATGAGCCATCAACATCCGAAAAAATATTTGGTGCAATAAAACTGTGGTATAGTGCTGTGTAAAAAACGGTTTGGTCTTCGGGTGTTGCTCCGTAAACAAGTATTTTACTTAATTCTTTATTCCATTCATCATTTGCTTGTTGGATTGTTCCTTCAAAATCCCAGTCAGGAATTTCGGAAGTTAGATTTTTGATTGCTCCCTCTGTACTAACTGCAGATAAACCTACTTTTATTAGTAGGTTTTTTGAGTCAGTAGGATTGGTTTTAAAAATAAGTTTAGAATAATTGTTTTTTTTGATATTTTGATAATCGATTTTATTTTTGCTTCTACTTGTGTCAGATTGTTCATATATTTTATAATCAGCGATGCTTACAGCTTGGTTAAAATCTATTGCAAAATACTGATATTGGTTTTCTGCCCATGATTTTGAACGTCTTAATCCTACAAATCGTGTATTACTGATTTGTTCTACATAGCATTCTAGTAGCTTATCCCGATGTTCCAGATCTAATAGAATATATTGCTCATTAGCTTTTGGAAATCTGTATTTATGAAAGCCTACTCGATGGCTACATGTAAGTTCAACATCAATATTATAATCTTTTAAATACACCGAATAATATCCTGGTTTTGCAATTACCGAATTTTTTTCATATTTGGATGTAAAATCATCTGAAAATAAATCGGGATCGGATTTTACAAAAGGCATAAGTAAAATATCTGCATAGTCGGCTACACCAGTACCACTCAGATGTGTGTGTGAAAAACCATAAATTATAGAATCGCTATAATGGAAGCCAGAGCATCCATCCCAACCCTCAAGACGTGTATCAGGACTTAATTGCACCATCCCAAAAGGCATACTTGCTCCAGGATAGGTGTGTCCGTGAAAATCGGTACCGATATGGGGATCTACGAATTTTGACAGGTTTTCTATTTTAAATTTTTCGTGTTTATGAAAAAACAAGCCATAAATTAATATTGCTATAAAAATGACTGCTAAGCTAATAGGGAAAAATAATCGACGCATATTGTTAAAGTTTTAAAGAAGTATGTTTAAAAAACGATCACACTCTTTGGTGTTTGGAGCTTTACCGTGCCATTGGTAATTGTTTTCTATCTCAGGAATGCCTTTACCCATTTTTGTATTTGCAATTATTACATTTGGAATGTTAGGATTAAGATTTGAAAAACACGACTCTATAGACTCGAAATCATTGCCATTACATTCAATAGTATTCCAACCAAAAGCTTCCCATTTTGGTTTTAAAGGGTCTATATTCATTACATTTTTTGTCTTGCCATCAATTTGGACATTGTTTTTATCTATAATGGCAATTAAGTTATTTAGTTTATGGTGTGATGCACTCATTACTGCTTCCCACACTTGTCCTTCTTGCAGTTCTCCGTCCCCACAAATGCAAACAATTTTACGAGAGATGTCATCACATTTATCAGCTAATGCCATTCCAACAGCAATGCTTAATCCTTGTCCTAATGAGCCCGATGAAGTTTCTATACCTGGAACTTTACTTGTTAAAGATGGATGTCCTTGTAGCATGCTACCTGTTTTGCGAAGTTTTTGCAATTCTTGTTTATCAAAATATCCAGCATGAGCTAAACTTACATAAAGTGCTGGTGCTACATGACCAATTGATAAAATTAGTTTGTCGCGTAATTCGTAATTTGGATTTGATGGTTTATGATTTAGATAGTGAAAATACAAAAAAGTAAAAATATCAGTAATTCCGAGCGACCCCCCAAGGTGTCCAGAGCCAGCTGTAGAAATTGATTTTATAATATCTTTGCGAATATTTTTTGAGGTGTTTTGTAAATATTTAAGCTTTGCAATTTCCATTTTAAAATTAATGTTTTGGACACTCTACAATTGTTTTTATGATATAAGCTTCTGGATAATCTTCTTTAAGTTCGTGTAGTATTTCAACTGCATCAAAGCGTTTTGTGAAATTACCTACAACAACTTCAAAATTCGGTTCGGTATATGTTACATAAGCTTTGTGTTTGCTGTTTTGAAACTTTAATCTTATCGAATTAGCTGCTTTACGTGCATTACTACCGTTTTGTGCATATATTTTTACTCTATAACCATAAAATCCTCGTCTTTTTTTATTAAGCCCTACAAAAGTTTCAATAAAATCCTTTACCTTAACGTCCTGAGTAATTGAAATCTTGCCATTATATGCATGAGGATTAAAGTATTCTATTGCTACAGGTTCAATATTTTGGCCTAACATGATTATACTTGTTAGCATAAGTATAGATGATAAGAATAATAATTTTCTCATAACTCAAATTTTCGTAAAAATACAAAATATTTAAAACTTGTCAATGTTTTGTTTGTGATTTGTATGTAAATTAACATTTTATTTAGTGCTCGTTTATAATGTCCGATTTACTCACAATGGAATTTTAATTTAGCGGTGTTCGTGATACCGCTTCGCTAAATTCTGCATTTCTCCGAAGGTTAGCGGATCAACGTATTCGGTTACGTTTGTATTGGCTATCAGTCATTGCTTAGTTAATAGTGTCTTGGTTGCCAATACTTTGCAAGCCTTAAACTCGAATATTATAACTCAGATATTTGTCTTTATTGACAAATACTATTTAATCAAAACAAGCACCAAAATATCCTTAAACTTTTTATCTCTTTTCGATTTACTGTAAGTAATAATGCGGGTTAATGTGCTTACTGTCTTTTTATGGAACAGAACAATAATGTGGCTTTGCTCAAGTATTTGATTTTATTTAAGCCAATATTCTTTTATATACAGAGGTTTTTATATTTTTGAAAAAATATATTTTTATGAATAAAATTTTTATCTCCGATATGGAATTTTTTGCCTTTCATGGGCATTATCCTCAAGAAAAAACCTCTGGGAATAAATTTTTGGTTGATTTAACAATGTATGGTGCAACGCAAAAAGCTGAATTGTCTGATGACTTGAAAGATGCAATTAATTATCAAATAGCTTATGCACTTATCCGAGATGTTTTTAAAAATACTAAATCAAATTTATTAGAAAAGATTGCTTCGGATATTTTAACTGCTATTTTTAATGAATTTCCTGAATTGGAAAAGACCAAAGTAAAAATAAAAAAGATTAATCCTCCAATGGGAGGGCAGATTGGTGCTGTGGGGGTCGAAATTATGCGAGAAAGATAAAAGTGGTTGTCGTTTTTTTATAAGCTTATAAAATGAATATTACAATTGTAAATCAGTCAATAATTCCAGCACATCTATACGGTGGTACCGAGCGAGTTATATGGTATCTTGGGAAAGAATTGACAAAAATGGGACATAAGCTTACGTATTTAGTTGCAAAAAACTCATATTGTGATTTTGCAAAAGTTAAAGAGTTGGATCCTAAAAAGGATTTTAATTCTCAAATTCCTAAAAATGCCGATATTGTTCATTTTAATTTTCCTGTAAACGAAAAGATTGATAAACCGTATATTGTAACAATTCATGGTAATTCATCACTTGAACAAAAATTTAATCTTAATTCTGTTTTCGTTTCAAAAAATCATGCACAAAGGCATAAATCTAATAGTTTTGTTTACAATGGTCTTGATTGGGACGATTATGGGACTCCAGATTTTGATAAAAAGCAGGAATATTTCCATTTTCTAGCAAATGCTGCTTGGAAAGTAAAAAACTTAAAAGGAGCAATAAAAATTTGCAGTATCGCTGGTAAGGAGCTAGCTGTACTTGGAGGTAGTCGATTAAATTTCAAAATGGGTTTTCGTTTTACTACTAATAGGAAAATTAAGTTCTACGGAATGCTTGGCGGCATAAAAAAACATAATCTTCTTAGAGGATCTAGAGGTTTAATATTTCCAGTTTTATGGGACGAGCCTTTTGGATTGGCAATTATTGAAAGTATGTATTTTGGATGCCCTGTTTTTGGTACTCCTTATGGCTCATTACCAGAGTTGGTAAATAAAAATACAGGTTTTTTATCAACAGATAGTCTTGAGATTGCTAAAGCAATAAAAAATTCGACTTCTTTTAACGGAAAATTAATTTCTGAGTATGTTGTTGATGAGTTTAACTCAAAAAAAATGGCTCTTGAGTATCTTAAAAAATATGAAATTATATTATCGGGAAATAATTTAAATGTAAATAAACCTGAGTATTTATCTCAAAAACATTTAGAAACTTATATATTTGATTGATGAATTATTTCGCAGCAATATTAACCGCAGTTATAATCGGGGCTATAATATACTTTTTAAAGTTTTTTCGTCATGAAGGGATTAGACATTACATATTTGTGCTTCTTTTTGCTGCAAAAATTATTGGTGGGATAGGAGTATATACTGTCTATACTTATTATTACGACTCCAAAACTTCAGATATTCATAAGTTTTATAAAGGAGGATTGGCATTATATGAAGCTGCCGATGAGGATTTTGTGGATTATCTGCGACTAGTAACTGGAATACAAGGAAACCAAGCACAATTACAAAAATATTATGATAATGCCGACCATTGGACACGAGAGTTTAGTTATGGACTGTTTAATGATAATAGAACAATAATCCGGGCAAATGCTTTATTTTGTCTAATCTCACAAGGAAACATTTTTATTCATATTGTGTTAATGGCTTTTTTGTCGTTTATTGGGTGTTTTGTCTTATTTAAAGCTTTTGCTAAAACATTTAAATTAAATAATTTTTTACTAATCTTTTCAGCATTTTTAATTCCTTCTTGTTGGTTTTGGACTTCGGGGCTTATGAAAGAAGGTCTGATGATGTTTGCAATTGGTTTTGCATTTTGGTTTTTAGTTAAATTGTATTATAAATTTACTATAATTTCTTTTATAGGTTTAATAATTTCTTGTTTGTTGATGTTTACATCTAAAATTTATGTGCTACCAGCATTTTTACCAGCAGTAGTTTTGTTATTTCTAATAAAAAAAATGAATATAAAATATCAAATTGTCAGCTTTTTCTCAATTATAGCTTTAAGTTTTGTGTTGGTTATTTTTAGTGGTAAGATTATAGGGTACGATATTATTTCAACACTATCGGGTAAACAAAACGATTTTATTAATTACATAGAGTTGCAAGAGAGCTCTGGAAGTACATTTGAATTAACTCGTCTTAATCCTGATGTAGTGAGCTTTATTAAAATTATACCTGAAGGACTTGTTAATAGTTTTTTTAGACCTTTTCCAACCGAAATAAACTCTGTTTTTATGTTGTTTTCATTTTTTGAGATTCTTTTGTTTTGTTTGATTGGAATTATAGTGATTATGTTTTTTAAGCGACCAGATAAAAGTAAAACTCGTTTTATACTTTTCGGCGTAATGTTTATTTTATTTCTTTATGTTGTTGTTGGCGTTTATACCCCTAATACAGGCTCGATTGTTCGATATCGAACGCCTGCTTTACCATTTTGTGCAGTAGTATTATTTTCCTTAATTGATTGGGAGATTATACGTTTTCGTTTAATGCATTTTAGGAAATAATTTTTTTACAATCTTAGAACAGCTGACCCAAGCGGATTTATATGATACCATTTTATACTTTAACGTAAGATTATTATTAGGAAGTTTAGTTTCGGTAATATTATTTGCGAAACAGTCCTCAAGTATCTTAATGCCAGCCCCTTACGTTATGTGTTTGAAAACAGTTTCCTGAGACCATAGGGCAAACAAATACACAAAACAACTGAGCTCAATGCATTGTGTGGCGTAACCGAAATGAAGTTAATTATTATTATATGTGGCGCTTTATGATT
>JAQUBO010000191.1 GCA_028686735.1 Bacteroidales bacterium | reverse complement strand
CCTAAGCAGGTAAAACGGGTTAAAGAATTTATGAAGTAAAATATGTTAAGGTTTATTTTATATTGCAATTTGTTTTTTCTATATTTACAATTGTAAAATGATTAAGTGTATATATAAGCTAGTTAGCTGCAAGCGACACAGCATGAAAGAGCATAACATTTTTATATGAATGAGGGTACATAATATTAAACTTTGAATTTTGAGAATTATGGAGAAAAGAAAAAAAATAAGCAGTAATTTTTCGAGAAAGAAAGAAAAG
The DNA here is from genome assembly GCA_028686735.1 of Bacteroidales bacterium. Lineage (GTDB taxonomy): Bacteria > Bacteroidota > Bacteroidia > Bacteroidales > ML635J-15 > Bact-19. The sequence continues at coordinate 6,562 of JAQUBO010000191.1, read as the reverse complement.
AATGGATATTTCATTAATTTGAATAATATTATACTATAGAAAATTTTCCAAAAAGAATTTAAGTTATATAATAATATAAATTATCATGTTAAACAACAAAGAACTTTTAGAGCAAATTGACCAGAGAATAAGGTTAAAAGCGACTGGGAGTCCGAAAGTTTTTGCGGAGCAAATTGGTTTATCGGAGCGACACTTGTACCGAGTATTAGACTTTCTAAAAAGTATTGGTTGCCCAATTGTTTACGACAAACACTCTTTTACGTATAAATATGAAGAAGAAGGGCAGTTTATTATATGTTTTCAAAAAAAATGCAATTCCTTAAACCCTGATGATATCATGGACAAGGACGATTTAAATAATACAAAAGGTGGATTTTGTGAAAAAAAATCACTCACTGACGGCTGGTGGCAGTGGCGCAATTTATATTTGTTGCGTGGTATTCACAAAATGTTTAATTAAAATTTATTTATTATGAAATTAGAAAGTTTAAATTGCGAAAAATTCGAGAAAATCGAAAAAAATGAGTTGGGAATGCTTGTTGGTGGTGCTGTTCCGGGTTGGAATTCAAGTGCAAATGGAAGTGCTGTGGATGCAAATGGTGTAACACATACTTGGTCATCTGATTATTATCAGACAGAATGTCGTGGTACTATTTTAACACGCAACATAATAAATGGTGGTGATATTTCTGAAGTAGAAATGCTCCAGAGATTAGAAAAAATCAGATAAAAACTAGTCAAAAACATCACTAGTTGAATTATTTACAATAATAAGAGCAGCTAGTGATGTTTTATATTTAACTTTAAACATATAATATATGCAAAGATTTTTCGTAATTGTAATCATATTATTATCTATAAATACACTATACGCACAAATAGTCTCCAATGATTATCTCGACAGCATAATAATTAACACCCCTCAAAAAGAAAATGTATTAAAATACTATAACAATATTCATAAAGCTGAACGATTTATTATTAAGGAAAAATTCGACAAAGCATCTGAAGCATATTTTGAAGCTTTTAAATATATTGAGAATCCTTTCGAAATTGATTTGCTGCATGCTTTAGGTTGCGAACAACTTCGTCAAAACCCACAAAAGAGTAATGTCAAATTTCTTGTTAAGAAACTTTACAATAAAACTGGTGAAATGCCTATTATGTTCACTGACGAACCTTATAATGAAGTTGTTAAAATAGATGAATTAGAGAAGTTTCTTGTTAATCAACAGCACATTAGAGACTCAAATTTTATCAAACAATTAGAAGTCTTACTTAACATCGATCAAAACATTCGCAATAAAAGTCAAACCGAGCATAATGGATATGCCTATAATGAATATTATAAAGATACCATACAATATTTAGATTCGATAAATTATTACAAAATAATAGAATTGATAAATGAATCTGAATATATTTCTGAAGAGCTTATTGGCGGGGGTAAAAACTTATCTAAAATAATATTAATCATTATCCATAATTATCAAAGAACAGAGATTTTGCCAATATTGCATACTTCCGTTATTGCAGGTACTTTCGATGCGAGAATCTTTGCAGTGATTCTCGACATTTGCAATTATAAGTTTGATAATGCATTTAACATTTCTGAGTCAGTTTGGTTTATAAACGAAGGAATTTTCTTAAGTAAAAAATATAACAAGAAAAAACTTTACCAATTAAATAAATATAGAAAATGTATTTATTTAGACAGTTTTAATAATTTTCAGGACAAAATCAAATGGTCAATTAAGAATCCTCAGTATTTTTTCAACTTCTCACCTCTCAATAATCAAATGTATTATACAGATGAAGAATTCTATCCAATGATTTTAGATTACAAAAGTAAAAAGAAAAGCAAAACATTCCTATTCTTTAAAAGTGATGAGCAAGAAAAACGGATTATAAGTGAGGCTAAAGAATGGGAGTTGCAAAATAAAAAATAGGAAAGGAAACTAATGATTTTAATAATTGGGCAGAATTAAGATAAGTTTAACAATGGAAAATATAAAAATAAAATTCTTTTTTATCACATGTTTTTTTGTTACGAGCATTTGGAGTACTTGTCAAGTATCTAACCAGTATGATAAAGCTCGTAATGATAGTAATTGTAGCTTTATTAAACCTGTTAAGGCAGAATCAATAGCAACATGCAACAGTATTCAGTGGAACTGGCATAGCTGCGATAATGGTATTGGTCATAGATACAATTTTGAGAACGATTTTCCGACTTCGATTAATATTGATAAGGAAACAAGTTTTTTACAAGAGGGTCTTATTGGCGATGAACAATATAAACTTTTCGTTTGGGCATACAATGATTCTTGCATATCTGAAGTGTTGATTTTGGAACAAAAAACAGCACAATGGACTTGTGGCTGTAAGTTTATTGATAAACGAGATATGCAAACATACAGTACAGTTGCAATTGGAAAACAGTGCTGGATGGCACAAAACCTAAATTTTAAGAGTGAACTTGAAAGCTCCTGCTACAATGATAATGATACCTTATGCAATATATATGGCAGATTTTACAGTTTCGAAGCCGCTATGCAATCATGTCCTCAGGGATGGAAACTACCAACTTTAGATGAAACAGAACAACTAATGAAATTTGTGGCGGACACACCTGAGGAATTGTATGATAAATTAGTTGGTCGAGATTCCAGTGGATTTGCCATGAAACTTGGTGGGTTTTGTGACCCAACAAGTAGCGAACCATATCGTTTCATCGGAAAACAAGCAGGAATATGGACTTCCAGCGCTGCCGATAAGAATTCAAACCACATAGTTTTCTTTGGAAACACTTTGGGATGCAGGGTAATGAAAGGCGATACTAATTTAAATTATTATGTTCGGTGTATAAAAGAGTAATTATTAAAATAAGATTGCAAATATGTGTGTGCTAAATTTTTTAATTAAAATAAAAGATAATTAACGGATTGAATTTTTTATTGATGACCTAGATACATATACTGAAAAGATGGTATGGCAGTTTCGAATTGAAGATAGTGGTTTTATTTTTTTTAATCTTAGAAATAAGTTTATGAGTGAAGAAGATTATCATCAGGTAATTCTAAGTGATAAAATTAGGGAAAGAAAGTATAAATGTTTTTTTTACTCCACAAATCAAAAAGCAACTACTAAAAGAAGCTAAAGAGTGGAAAAAGGAACAAAAACAAAAAAAAAATTGCAGAATGATTTTAATAATTGGGCAGCACGAAGATACCACAACCGACAAAGTTTGTGATTGGTTAAATTATTTTGGAGCAAAATTTGTTCGCACGAACACAGGCACCAATAACATTGATATTGTTAGCGACATTATTATTTCGAATGATAGTTTAAAAATTGAATTATTTATTAATGACACAAAGTATGATTTTGACAATTTTAGTGCAATCTGGTGTCGAAGAGGTTATCTAAACTTTACCCTACCAAATTTAAATTCTTTTAATGTAATAGAGAATAATATTCCTTACAAAGTCGAATCTCACTTGATAAACGAAACAAATACATTGAAGAGTTTTATTGAGTATATATTTAAGAACAAAATGCGTATCAATACAATTAGCCACTATAACTCAAATAAGTTAATTGCCTTGCAAACGGCAAAAAGCGTTGGATTAAATATTCCTCAAACTTTAATAACACGTAAAAGCAAAATACTAAAAGGATTTATCAACATAAACAAATCTTGCATTACGAAAAATATTCAGGATAACCTGTCGTATCACGATGAAAACTATACTTTTGGACACGGAACAACAGATGTAAAAATTCAAGATATTCAAACCGATAGCTTTTATTATTCATTATTTCAAAAGAAGATTGAAAAAAAGTATGAGTTAAGAGTGTTTTATCTTTTAGGTGCATTTTATGCATCGGCGGCAATCCCACCAATAGGCACAAATCATACAGACATTAGAACAACTAACAAAACCAATAGACACACTCCATTTAATTTACCTAATAACATTAGAAAAAAGATTCATGAATTTATGTTACAAATGGATTTGGAAAGTGGGTCTTTAGATATTATAGTTGATGAAAATGATAATTATTGGTTTCTTGAGGTAAACCCTGTTGGACAATTTGATTTTTTAAGTGGGAAAAATAATTTTTATATTGAAAAGGAAATTGCAAAAGCATTAATAGATGGAAACAAAAATAGATTTAGTGAAAATTAAAGAACATTTTCCTTATAATTACCATAATATTGTTCTTGTAAAACACGAAAAAGCAATAGTAATTGATATGAAAGATGCACTTTCTGTTCCAGTACCGAATGTGCAGAACGAACGTGCATTTTATCGCTCATTTTATAAACCATTAACAAGATTTATCTAGTAAGAATGAATAAGGAATTATTTTTAATCCCCATAACCAGTTGTTTATCAACCTTCGGTTTTTGCAGGTCAACTATTTGCGATTTTCAACAAAACGAATTTAATTTTATCCCAAATGCATTGGCAAACTTATTGGTAAGTAATAAACATCAGAAATTAGCTAATATTTTTAGTGAGTTTGGACAACAAAATGAAGAAATAATTGAGGAGTACTTAAATCACTTACAAGCCAATAGATTTGCATATTTTGGAACAAAGAACGAAGTGTCGCTTTTTCCTGATTTTAAGCTTGATTGGGATTTCCCATCTAAAATAAGCAATTCTGTAATAGACATTCGTGATTATAATAAAATCTACTACAAAGATTTATTTGAACAACTCGAAAAGCTACATTGTTTTCATGTACAGCTCAGATTTTACAAAGAAATTAAAGATATAAAACAAATTTCTGAATTAATAGAACTTGCTAATAGCAAATCATTTCGAACAATTAGTTTGTATCTACATTATGCAATTTTCAACAATTACGACTCGTGTACAAAATCAATTGAAATTACACCAAAAATTGATAATGTTACAATTTATGAAGCACCCACAAACAAATTGGTGCAACTAACAGAATTAATGGCATTTATCAATTATACTACAAATGAATTTAATCCAAAAAACACATGTGGTTATATTGATTTAAAGTTTTTTGCAATATCCGTTGATCACTTCACGGAATCCCAACTCCACAACACCTGTCTTAACCGTAAAATCTGCATCGATTCCGATGGTTACATAAAAAACTGTCCTTCGATGAAACACCATTATGGGCATATTTCCGACACAACACTTGCCGAAGCAATTGAAAAACCAGGATTTAAAGATTGTTGGTACATCAAAAAAGATGATATTGATGTTTGTCAGGATTGCGAATTCCGGCATATATGCATAGATTGCAGAGCCTTTATAAAAGACCCGAATAATATTTATTCGCAACCGGCAAAATGTGGATACAATCCATACATAGCCAAATGGCAACATGAAGAAGGCTGGATAAGCGTTGAACAGTGGAGAGAAGAAAACCCCGGCTGGGAAGAACAGGCAATCGAATTAAGAGACTTACAAAAGAAATTTGTAGATTCTAATAATGAGTAATTTTCCACATTACACCCAACTTGATTCAATGGATTGCGGAGCAACTTGCCTGCGCATGATTGCAAAATATTATGGCAAATCATATACTGCACAAACACTTAGACAGCGTTCGTATATCACTCGAATCGGTGTTAACCTTCAAGGCATGAGCGATGCTGCCGAGAGTATCGGAATGCGAACAATGGGAGTAAAAACCACAATAGAAAATATAGAAAAAGAAAAAGTTACCCCATTTATTGCACATTGGAATCAAAATCATTTTGTTGTTGTTTATAAAATCGATAAAGCTAATGTTTATGTTGCTGACCCGGGTGCTTCAAAAATTACATACAGTAAACAAGAATTTATAAATCATTGGGCAAGTACCGAAAAAGATGGCAATAAACAAGGCATAGCCTTACTTTTGGAGCCGACACCAGCATTTTATGAAAATAAAGACGAAAAACAAAGCCGTACAAGTTTTAAATTTTTGCTAAATTACTTAAAACCACACAAAAAGCTAATTTGGCAACTGGTTTTAAGCTTGATTTTTGGCTCACTCATTCAATTAATATTTCCATTCTTAACTCAAAGTATTGTCGATTTTGGTATTACGAACAACAATCTATCCTTTATTACCCTAGTGTTAGTTGCTCAAATGGTTTTATTTGTAAGTCGAATGTCAGTTGATTTTATTCGTTCATGGATAATGTTGCATATCAGCACAAGAATAAACATCTCGCTTATTTCTGATTTTCTCATTAAATTAATGAAACTGCCAATAGGGTTCTTCGACACAAAAATGACCGGTGATTTATTGCAACGCATTGGAGACCATAATCGTATCGAAAATTTTCTTACCGGACAAAGCCTCAGCACCTTATTTTCGTTTGTAAATCTAATAATTTTTGGAGCTGTTTTGGCTTATTATTCGCTCACAATATTTGTGGTTTTTTTAATCGGTTCAGCTCTTTACATTGGTTGGATATATCTTTTTATGAAAAAACGCCGCGAACTCGACCACAAACGTTTTAGAGAAGCTTCTGCCGAGCAAAGTAATAAAATACAGCTAATTCAAGCAATGCAGG
>JAQUBO010000030.1 GCA_028686735.1 Bacteroidales bacterium | reverse complement strand
CTGCTGCATCGGTTTCGCAAAATGGACCAACAGGCGTAATTGTAGCATTAACTACTGCGTCAACATGTATAGTTTCAGTATCTGTATCTGAACAAGCTCCATTTATAACATTATACGTAATAATATGGTCTCCAGCACCAGCGATAATTGGGTCGAAAGTATTTCCAACAACTCCAGTTCCAGACCAAGTTCCACCCAGACTAACTGCATTTAAAACAACTGCTGCATCGGTTTCGCAAAACGGACCAACAGGCGTAATTGTAGCATTAACTACTGCGTCAACATGGATTATTTTAGTATCTGTATCAGAACAAGCTCCATTTATAACATTATACGTAATAATATGGTCTCCAGCATCAGCGATATTTGGGTCAAAATTATTTCCAACAACTCCGGTTCCAGACCAAGTTCCGCCCGGACTAACTGCATTTAAAACAACAGCTGCATCGGTTTCACAAAACGGACCAACAGGCATAATTGTAGCATCAACTACTGCGTCAACATGGATAGTTATTGAAGTATCAACTTGACAATACCCATCATTGTAACTATAGAAGATAGTATAATTTCCATCGCCAGCGATACTTGGATCGAAAGTTCCATTATTTACATCTGTAATTCCAGTACCGCTCCATGTACCACCAGTTGGGTCGGCAATGATATTACTTGCAGCATCTGTTTCGCAAAATGGGCCTACATTTAAAAAGTTGATTATTGGTGGATTATGTACAATTACTTCAACAGTATCTTTCGCAGAACACAATGGGGCAAAGTATATATCATCAATTGCAAAGTCGTTTCCGTTTGCAATAGTGTTTTGATTTACAATACATATTTGTATTGATGTGTTTGATCCTGAGTTCCATGTTTCGTAAAACTCATTCCATTCACAAGTTGTTGCTGTTGCACCAAATGGAGAGCCTAATAGAGTTCCGTTAATAGAAAATTGTAATATTGCAGGATTTGAGGGGTGTACACTGGTAATCCATGTTGAAAAAAGATAATCAGTATTAGGATTTACATGAATGTTTTGGCACCAAACCTCTTGGTTTGCGACAGTATTTCCATTTACAATCATAAAGTTTTCGGAACCAGTAGTGTGATCTCCGCAATGTGAGAAATTAGAGTGGTAGTCATTAGGATTTGTACCAATCATATAATTGCCTTCAGGATATAAGTTTGTTGAGTAATTATACGCAGTAGTAAATCCTGTATTTCCATTTGAGAAGTCTCCATTTTGTATTACAGTACAAGTTGCATCATAACCAGTAACAACATACTCTGTTGTAACTGTTGGAGTTGCGACTGGGTTGCTAATATTTGCATCGTTTAGACTTCCTGCAGGTGTCCATTCGTAAAATAAAGCACCATTTGCTTCTAATTGAAAAGATTCACCTATACAAATATCTCCTCCAGGTTCAGTAACTAATGAAGGTGCGTCACAAACCTCTACTGTTATTGAGTTTGTAGAAGTACATCCATAAATATCTGTTGCAGTAATATTATATGTAGTAGGAGATGTTGGGAAAGCAATAATGTTGGCACCAGTAGTGGCAGACAAACCAGTAGCAGGAGCCCATAAATAAGTATTTGCACCACTCACGGAGAGTTCAATAGAATCATTTTCGCAAATATAGGGATTGTTAGGCATAAAAGATATTGTTGAAGCAGGAATTGATGAAACAAGATAAGTATTAGCATCTGTTTCAGGATTACAAAAAGTTAAAGTGTGCGGACCAATACTTGACAAACATACTGGAGTCCCAACTGGGATAGGTAAGCCACAATTTATTTGGTAAAATAAGTCTCCAGAGGGAATTGTTCCAGATATTATTTCAAAATTTATGGCTGTAGAGTTAGGGTGCAATGTTATTTCAAATTCAAGACAATTTTCAGGAGACGAATAGCTGCAGCATAAATCTGTTCGGGTAATAATTGGAGATGTCCATGTTGCACTTGCCGAAGATGATAAATCAACAATTTCAAATGGCACTGCTGATTCGCACAAACCCGATTGAGCATAATGTACTTGTGGCAAAGTTATGAAAAAGACGAGCAAGACAATACTTATTAATAGAGTTAAACATTTCCGAATTTTGTGAATATCGGAAGCATCATCACTTTTTACTGTTAAATGTAAATGTGTTTCCATGATATTAAATTTTAAATGAAAAAATACTTGCTCCTCTTATATATTTTACGTAAATGTTTATTGAAAGTTTGTGTGTTGGTCAAAATTATCTGCATTTATGCGGCATTTTATACCAAGTACAAATAAGTTTTGTTTTTTTATTTTTATTTTTGTTATTTTTGAGGATTAGAAATAATAAATAATGCTATGTCTATAACTATCCAAAATATTACTAAAGTTTTTGGTAAGCAAAAAGCCCTTGATAATGTTAGCTTTGATGTAAAATCGGGTGAGATAATTGGTTTCTTAGGTCCTAATGGTGCTGGAAAAACCACTCTTATGAAAATTATTACAGGTTTTATTCCTCCCACCGAGGGAGACGTTTTTGTGAACTCTTTAAATGTTATGCAAGAACCTATGGCAGTAAGAAAAATTGTCGGGTATTTACCTGAACAAAATCCTTTGTATCAGGACATGTATATTGTTGAGTTTTTAAATTTTACGGCTGGTATTTATAAAATTAAGAATAGGGTTGAGCGCATCGAAGAGGTTATTGAATTAGCAGGATTAGAACCAGAAATCAACAAGAAAATTGGAGCCTTATCTAAAGGGTACAAACAGCGAGTAGGGCTAGCACAGGCTATAATTCATAATCCTCAAGTACTTATCCTTGATGAGCCAACATCAGGATTAGACCCAAATCAAATTATTGAAATACGAAACCTTATTAAAAAACTTGGGAAAGAAAAAACTGTGTTGCTTTCAACTCATATTATGCAAGAAGTTGAGGCTATTTGCGATCGAATTGTCATTATTAACAAAGGGCGAATTGTGGCTGATGATGATAAAACAGCTGTGCACAAAATGGCTAAAACAAAAATTGGCAGTTTGTTAATTGAGTTTAAAGAGGGAATTAATACCGAGCGTATTCAAAAGCTTAATGGTGTTAAAAAAGTTGTAAGATTAGAAGGAAATAAATTTATTATAGAGTTTGATTCTGAAATTGATATTAGACAAGATGTTTTTAATCTTGCTGTACAAATGAATAATACTGTGTTAAATTTACAGTTAAAAGAAAAATCCTTAGAAGAAGTCTTTAGTGAACTTACTAATAAAAACTTATAACTCAAGATATATTTCAAGCGTTTCGGTGTAAGTTTTAGGAATAAGTACGATGTTTTTTAATGCAGCAGGAATTAACACAGTTTCGCCTGTTTGTAAAGTCTCGGTTTTATTGTTGTATTTTATTATGAGTTCTCCCTGGAGGCAATAATAAATGATAAATGAGTCAATATTATAATAATCTTTGGCAAGACTATTCATTACAGGTAAATAATTAATCGTAAAATTAGAGTTTTTGAGAATTTTGTTTGATGTATCAGGGTTGCGAGAGTAATTTTCTGTTAAGGTTTTTGTCTTTTTATAGTCAATTACATCGCTTGCTAAATCAAGATGTAGTTCACGATCGGTTCTGCCGTAATCATAGAGCCTGTATGTTACATCTGAAGTTTGCTGAATTTCCACAATAAGATTTCCTTTACCAAGGCTGTGTATCCTTCCCGCGGGAATATAATAGACCTCTGAAGCTTTTGTTTGAGGTTGATTTAAAATTGTCTCTAGTTTTTTTGTTTTAATTAAATCTGATATTTCAGCAAAATTAGAATTTGTGTTTAGTCCTGAAATAAGTTTAGCATTATTTTCTGCTTCGAGTATATACCATGCTTCGGACTTTCCTCGAGCATGATGCTTTTGTTCTGCAGTTTTATCATCAGGATGAACTTGTATAGATAAGTTTTCGTTTGCTTCAATAATTTTTAATAAAATTGGAAACTCGTAAGCAAATTTTTCAAAGATTTTATCACCAACAATATCTCCCATATATACTTCGATGATTTCCTCTAAAGTATTGTCTTTTAAAAAACCATTCTTTACCAGTGATACATCACCTTGTACTCCTGATATCTCCCAGCTCTCGCCACACTTCTCTGGGATATCATTATCATCTTTAATTGCTCTGATTTTATCTCCACCCCAAACTTTTGATTTATAAATTGGATAAAACTTTATTGGATATAACATTATATTGATTTTTTTTACTATTTTTAAAAATCAAAGTTATAAAAAATTTATTAAATCAAGAATTATGTTAATTGTTGGTATTGCAGGTGGAACAGGTTCAGGAAAAACAACAGTTGTGAGAAAAATAATCGAAAAACTACCAGAAGCTTGTGTTACGGTCATTCCACAGGACTCTTATTATAGGGACAATAGTCATTTGCCCCTTGAAGAAAGACAAAAAATAAATTTTGATCATCCTGATGCGATTGAATGGCCTCTGCTAGTTAAACACATTAAAGATTTTAAGCAGGAAAAGTTGGTTAACCAACCTATATATTCCTATCTTACATGTATTAGAAGTGAGGAAACAATTTTGATTAAACCTAGTCCTATTGTTATTATCGAAGGGATTTTAATTTTAGGACATAAGCAGTTAAGAGACTTAATGGATCTTAAAATTTTTGTAAGTGCCGATGCTGACGATAGATTGGCAAGAGTAATACAAAGAGATATAATTGAACGCGGGCGGTCGGTTTCTACTGTTCTCGAACGATACGAAAAAACTGTTAAACCCTCGCACTTACAGTTTATTGAACCTACAAAAAGATATGCAGATGTAATTGTACCACAAGGAGGAAATAATTGTGTTGCAATAGATCTTTTAACAAAATTTATTTTACAAAACTTAAGCTAAACAATATGAAAAATTATAATTTTGACGATATTATGTTTATCGACATTGAAACGGTACCAGCTTATCCTTTGTTTGAGGATTTGCCAGAACATTTTCAAAAACATTGGGATAAAAAATCAGCTTATTTTAGATCCGAGGATAAAACAGCAGCTGATGTATATCAACGTGCTGGTATTTATGCCGAATTTGGTAAAATCATTTGTATTTCGGTAGGGCTTTTAACTGCCGCTGGTAAATTACGTGTTAAATCTTTTGCTGGAGATGATGAAAAGAAACTTTTATCTGATTTTGCTGAAATGCTTAATAATTGGGATAAGGCAGGAATTAAACGTTTGTGTGGGCATAATATCAAAGAGTTTGATGTGCCATATATTTCTCGCCGAATGCTGGTTAATGGGCTTAAACTTCCAGCTTCGATAAACCTTGCTGGCAAAAAACCATGGGAGGTAATGCATATCGATACTCTTGATCTTTGGAAATTTGGCGATTATAAAAACTACACTTCTCTCTCTTTACTTGCAGACCTTTTCGATATTCCTACACCTAAAGATGATATTGATGGAAGTCAAGTTTATGAGGTATATTATGTGGAAAATGACCTTGATAGAATCACAATATATTGCGAAAAAGACGTGCTGTGTGTTGCAAATTTACTTTTACGTTTTGAGTGCAAACCAATTGTCAGTGCAGATAATATGGAGAGAGTTTAAATATCTTTGATTACTAAGATACTTGTTAAATTCGTAAACTCTAAACATAGAGCCTGATAGCCATGTAAAATAAGGAATTTTAGTGTTTTTAATAAGTAATATTTGGTTAGCCATCGACAGTTAGATATTTAATATTTCTCTGTTTTACGATAGATAAGCTTGAGTAAGCCTTGCTATCTTTGAAGATTTTCGCTAAATTTTTTACTCAAACAGCTTTGATTACTCGATAAAATACGTTATCTTGTCTGCTCATTTATTTATGAAACTTTCGGGTTAAATAAGTAGCTGTACTTAGTATTAACTCACAATTTGTTATTTAGTGTTGATTTGACGATTGTTATGAATCAAAAATCAAAGTCATATAAAAAAATTTTATTAGTTGCGACTCATATTTCTTTCGTATGTTATACTTTAGGATATGTGGCTGGAATGTTGGAATATAATGATTTAGGGTATTTTTCTTTTGTTGTTGAAGATATTTTTATAATAAGTACATTCGTGATTACTTATATCTTGTTTATCTCCAAAAAAGTTTCTTATCAAACAGCCATGAAAATACTTGCAATACTAATTGTTGGAGATATGTTATATCCTGGGATAATTATGTCAAGTCATGCTCCTGTTGTTGATTTTTATGAAGATACCATAGCAATGCATTTAATTTTGGTTATAGTTGTTGCATTTACAACTAGTAGGCCGTTTGCCATATTTATTACTGTTGCTGTTACCTCCTTAATAGTTATAAATGCGTTTTTATTAAATACTCAACTATTAATCGACAATCTACCTGTAATTATTTTATGTATTGCTGTTATGGGGACTTTTTCAATTATTTGTGAAGATTTTATCAGAAAATTATTGGATCAAGAAATTGAATCGCGAAAAAAAATTGAAGAATTAAGTGATTACAAGCAAAATGTTATTAGACATGTTATTCATGATTTAAAAGTCCCAGTGAATTCAATACTCAATTTAAGCAGTGGGGAAACCCATTCAAACTTAGATAGTATTCACTCAAACGCTTTAGATATTAATAAACAGCTAGAGAAAATTCTAGATATTGAAAGACTAGAAGAACCGAATTTAGTTCTTAATAAGGAGTTTGTTGCTGTGGAGACATTAATAAATTCGGCTATTTTATCTTTAATAACTCTAATTAATGAGAAAAATATTATTATAAAAACGGATTATAAAATGCATGGACAGCTTTTATGTGATGTAGATTTAATAGAACGATTGATAGTAAACATACTTGTAAATGCGGTTAAGTACTCTCCCTTAAACAGTAAAATATCAATTCGTGTTAGTAGCAATAAGTCGAATTGTGAAATCGTAGTAAAGGATAGAGGCAAAGGTATTGCAAAAGAACATTTACAGTATATTTTCGACAAGTTTTATATTGTATCCAATCAAAAAACGAATAGTAGTTTCTCTACAGGTCTTGGATTAGCATTTTGTAAGCTTGTAACAGATGTGCATAATGGAAAGATATTTGTTAGTTCGGAGGTAGGTAAAGGAACAGAATTTAAAATAGTTTTACCAGATTTTAGGCTTGAGTCTGATGTTGATAAGAGTATTAATACAGAAGTACGAAGTGCATATTTGACAGAGGCGGAAAGGAGATATTTGTCGAATATTTGTGCGCAAATTAGTGATATCCCAATTCATAGAGTAAGTGAGATTATGAGTATTATCCATCATCTGAGTACGGATAAGAATAAGAATGTAGTGTATTGGTATGATCGTCTTACAGATGCCATTTATACTGGGAATACTACTTTATTTAATGAGCTTACTGATGTTTATAATTGTAATTAATTTTAGAAACGCTTATGGATGCAAAAATATTAATTGTAGATGATAAAAAAGAGTATTTGCAAACAGCAATGACTTATATTGTTGAAGATGCAATACCGTATGCATTATTATGTGCTCCTGATGGGAAAAAAGGTGTAGAAATTGCTAAAACAGAATTGCCAGATGTAATAATTATGGATTGGGAAATGCCAAATTTAGACGGAATTGAAGCTACAAGAGCTTTAAAAGATTGTGGTCGCACAAAAGACATCCCTGTAATAATAGCTACAGGAATCCGCATTTCACCTGATGACCTAAAAAAAGCCTTCGATGCAGGAGCTTCTGATTTCCTTAGAAAACCACTCGAAAAAACAGAGTTTTTAGCACGTATTAGCTCTCATTTAAAGCAAGTTGAGTATATAAGTAAAATAAAAGAGCAAGCAGAAGTTATTTCAAACTCACATAGAAACCGACTTAATGAGATTATTACATTGCTTAAATCAACTAATGAAGAAAGCAAAGATGTGATTAGATTTTATGATGATGTTTTGTCAAATCTTCTTAATCGACTTGATTGTTTGCAGGAGGATAATAATCTGAGAACGGAAGATACCCAATCTTTAATATCAGTCATTGGTGGAGCACGTAAGAAAGCTCATGTTATTTTAAATGACAAAAACATGTCTGATAGTGATTATGTGAGATCCTTGCTAAATCGACATAAAAACCTTACTTCACAAGAGATACAGTTATGTACTTTTATAAAAAACAACCTACAATCAAAAGAGATTGCCGAATTAACTTTTAGAGAAACTGCATCGATAAAAGTGTTTCGTAGTAGGTTAAGAAAAAAGTTAGGCCTATTAGAGTCTGACAATCTATATTCATACCTTAATTCTTTTTAATTTTCGACACATAATATTAATTGCATTAACTTACTGTCAACTTTTTGTGTACCGTATCCTTTCTTACAGCATTCGATATAGAGATATTTTTGTTTTTGAAAATTAATCAATTATAAACATTGCGTCTCCGTAAGTTCCAAATTTATATTTTTCTTTAATAGCTGTATTATATGCTTTAAATATATTGTTATAACCTGTAAATGCTGCAACGTTCATCATTAGAGTTGATTTTGGTAAATGAAAGTTAGAGATTAAAGCATTAGGGACCATTATTTCGTAAGGTGGAAATATGAACTTATTTGTCCACCCACCAAAAGGTTTAACATATCCTGTTGTTGTAACAGAACTTTCGATAGTTCTAAGAACCGTTGTTCCAACGGCACAAACTCTGCGTTTTTCTTCTTTTGTTTTGTTTATAAGATTAGCAACTTGTTCGGTAATATGAATTTCTTCAGAGTCCATTTTATGTTTGGTAAGGTCTTCTACATCAACATTTCGGAAATTACCTAATCCCGCATGTAGAGTTATGTAACCAAAATCGACACCAATAATTTCTAGTCTTTTTAATAACTCACGGCTAAAATGCAATCCTGCAGTTGGTGCAGCTACGGCACCTTCATTTGCAGCATAAATAGTTTGGTATCTGTCTTTGTCCTCATCTGTTGCCTCTCTTTTTATAATATGAGTTGGTAATGGAGTTTGTCCAAGAGAATGCAGTGTTTTCTTAAATTGGTCGTACTCACCATCAATTAAAAAACGGAGAGTTCTACCTCTTGAGGTGGTGTTGTCAATAACTTCGGCAACAAGTTCTTCATTTTCACCAAAATACAATTTATTGCCAATTCTAATTTTTCGTGCTGGATCAACAAGTACATCCCATAATCGTTGCTCTTTATTAAGTTCTCTTAACAAAAACACTTCAATACGAGCTCCAGTTTTTTCCTTATTTCCAAATAGACGAGCTGGAAAAACTTTTGTGTCGTTAAATATCATTAAGTCTTTTTCATCAAAATAATCTTTGATGTCTTTAAACAACTTATGTTCTATTTTACCAGTTTTACGATGAAACACCATGAGTCTTGACTCATCTCGATTAGAAGCTGGGGTTAATGCGATTAACTCCTCGGGCAAGTTGTAAGCAAATTGTGATAATTTCATTTTATGTGTATAAGTATGTGTTATAAATTAAACTTGTGATTATACTGATTTAAATAGAAAAGGTTACAAATTGTTCAAATAATCTATAAAATTATCTAATTTAAATCCGTTGTGGATATTAAATTTTCCACTTTGAATTCGCCTAAGATAATACAAAAAAGCCCCGTTGTCAAGTCTTTTTCCAAAATCATCTGCAAGCGACCTTATGTAAGTTCCTTTACTACAGTGTATTGTGAGGCTTATGTTTGGTAAAGAAATATCATTAATTTCTATTTTAGATATATTAATCTCTCTTGATTTTAGCTTTATATCTTGTCCTTGTCGTGCAAATTCGTAGGCTCGTTTTCCGTTAATTTGTATTGCAGAATATATTGGTGGAGTTTGAGAATGAGTCCCTTCCATTGATTGAATAACAGAAGTTATTTGTTCGTTTGTTATATTTGATATATCATAAGTTTGGTCTGTTTCAGTTTCCATATCAAAAGAGGGCCGGGTTTCGCCTAATTTAAAAACTGCTTCATAAACTTTACTGTCATTTTGTAGAGACTCTATTGTTTTTGTTGCTTTTCCTGTACAAATTACCAATAGTCCTGTCGCCAATGGATCTAGAGTTCCGGCATGTCCTACTTTAATTTTTTTATTCCCAGTAATATTTTTTAATTTCCATCTAATTTTATTTACTACATCAAATGAAGACCAGGTCTTTGGTTTATCAATTAAGATAATTTCACCAGCCTCAAAGTCGGGTGTATTATTTATGTCAAAAAGTTTGACCATTAACTCAATAAAAATATGGAGACTATACCCACAACTAAACAGTATATTGCAAACCAAATTAATTTACCTTTTTTCACTATATTAATCATAGCTGTGCAAGCTAATAATCCAGATATAAAAGCACTAAAAAAACCTATTAACATTGCCGAAATAGATAATCCAGACTCACTAAATTCTCCTCCAATAATATCAAGGAAATTTTCACCTAGAATTGGAACCAATACCATTAAAAATGAAAACTTTGCTATTTCAGTTTTTTTGTTCCCTAAGAGTAATCCTGTGGCGATTGTTGCTCCCGATCGTGATATGCCAGGAAATACTGCAAATGCTTGAGCTATGCCAATAATAATAGCGTCTATATAAGCTATGTTTCTTGTATTATTACGCTTAAAAAAGAAGGTAAATGATAATATTAGAGCAGTAACTAAAAGCATTGAGCCGACTAAAACCATATTGTTTCCGCCAAAAAGACTCTCTACTTGATCTTTGAAGAACAAACCTACAATTATAACAGGTATCATTGATACCGCTATTTTAAGAATATAATCAGTTTCTTTGTTATACTTGAATTTTAAACCACCTTGTATTAATTTTAATATTTCTTTACGAAACACTACAATTGTACTTAAAACTGTTGCACCATGTACAAGGATGCTAAAGTAAAGATTGTTTTCTCCGTTAATTCCGAATAAGGTTTTGCCAATTTCTAGGTGGGCACTGCTACTAACGGGCAAAAATTCAGTTAATCCTTGAATTAATCCAAGAATTAAAGCTTCAAACCACTCCATTTTGATTTATTTTTTTGGTTTCCAGACTATAGCCACAATCTCTGTAATAAAGCCCAGTAATATTATAATTGGAGCGAGCGTTATTCGTCTAAAATTAAATATTTCAGGATTAAAAATGCTAGGGTCCTCAGCCTTGCCCCCAGATAAAAGGATAAATCCTATAATTAATAATAAAAAACCCACACCTATTAATATGTAGTTTTTCTTTTCGAGAACAAAGCCTGTTTTTTCCTCGACAGTATTTGGTTTTTGAGTGTTTTTTTCCATCTTAATAATATAAATTAGCAGATTTTAATCTCAAATATTTGTTAATTGAAAAGTATGTAGAGATAAATGTTAATAATATTCCCAGTATCATAACTATTGCAAATAATAATCCAAGTGTTTTATAGTTGATAAGGCTGAGCATATTACCTATTTGATTATTCATAAAGTAAACAATAACAGATAGTACTGCAATTGCTATTAATGAACTAAAAAATCCTTGTAGTGCTCCAGTTATTAAAAAAGGTTTGCGGATAAAATTGCTTTTTGCACCTACAAGTTTCATCGTGTTGATAATAAATCGTTTGGAGTAGATCATTAAGCGTATTGTGTTATTTAATAAAGCAAATGAAATAAGAAATAAGGCAATACTAAAAAATAGGAATATTATGCTTATTTTTCGTACATTATCGTTTATGAGATGCACAAGGTTTTGCTGATAGGAGACTTCAGAAACTATTTTTGTGTCTGTTAGAAAAAATGTTTCAAGCATTGCAATACTATCTGGGTTAGCATAATCCGAATTAAGATAAACATTAATCGTTGGAGATAAAGGATTATAACCTAAAGTTTCCAAAAAGTCTTCTCCTAACTCATCTTGTAATGAGAGTGCAGCATCTTCCTTTGTTATATATTCTGTTGATTTAATGTAAGTGTATGTATCAAGAATTTTTTGATATTGTTTAATGTCTGGTTCTTTTACATCATTTTTGATGATTAAAGAAAAGCATAAGTTTTCTTTAACATATTGTGAAAGTACCTGCGCATTGAGTATCAGTAATCCAACTATACCAAGTAGTAGTAGAACTAACGAAATGCTTATTAGAGAAGTAATATATGCTCCTCTAATCTTAGATTTTATGTTTGTTTGTTTTTTCATATTAACGAATGAAAATTTTTCTCGTTATTACTTCGTTGTTTCTTTTTAATTTTAAAAAATAAATTCCTTTTGCAAAATTACTAAGATTTAATGTTATTTCATTACTATTTACTAAAAATGATGTGATTATTTGTCCAGTTGCATTAATTATTTCAATATTTTCAATATTATATGATACATCTGAGATTGTTAGGTAATCTTTTGCAGGATTAGGAAAGATTAAAATTCCCTCATTAGTTGTTTCATCGTCAATTCCTGAGTTATCCCAAAATGTAATTTTTATTGAGTCTGTTGCCGTACAACTATTTTGGGCTATTACTGTAAGCCAAAAGTCATGTTCTCCCACACCATAATTTGAGCCATAAACTGTGAGAATAGGTCCATTAAACGAAGTATTCCAAATATATTGGGCAAACTCGTCTTCTACACCAATATCGACATAAGAGTTTACAGGAACGCTCCGGTCTTCGCCAAGATCGATATTTATAGGTTCGCGAACATCCACATAAGCTTCGTGACTAGTAGAACAGCCATAAGCATCACCTGTAGCAGTTACAGAATAAGTACCCGACTCTGTTATTAAAATTGATGAGCTGGTTTCAGTAGGATCGGTATCCCAGATGTATTCGTATGCACCTTCTCCGGCATCTAAAGTATAAGGACCACAAGCGATAATTTCTGTGTCTTCAAACAATATTTGATGGTATGGGTGGAATGAAACAATTAAGGTATCTCTATTTTTGCATGAGTTTTCTCCTGTTACTTCTAATATATATGTTCCCGATAACTGTACATCTAAGCTAGGCTGATAACTTAGCCCATTGTTCCAATTGTAATGAACATAATCTCCTGTTGGTGCTATGGTAGTTGATTCGCCGTTACACAAATCAATGTCATTACCTAAACTCATTTCAGGTGCTGGGTGTATAACAACTTCAACTGTATCTGTATATACTGTTGCACAAGAATTAAAAGCAGAACAGTAATATGTTCCTGCCATTGAACTTGGAATATTAATAATATTCAAAACAGTATCATTTTCTCCAAATAGAGGAGAGTCGTTAAAATACCATTGGAGAGTGTAATTATCTCCCTGTGCAGACATTATTAAATTAAGTGTGTCGTTTTCGCATAAGGTATAATCTATGGGATGCCATGTTATTGCAGGTTCTGTTCCAATTGTGAGAATGGCCGTACCCGAGTCATCATACCCACATTCATTTGACACACGACAAAAATACTCTCCAGTTTGATTTACTTGAGCTGAAACATATTCTAATACATTATTTGTTTGTCCCGATGCTGCGGATCCATTTCGATACCATAAAAACTCTAAAGGTTCAGCACCTTCGGCTTCAATTTCCATTGAGGCATACTCTCCTACACAAACAGTTTCATCTTGTGGATGACTTATAACTTGTGGTAATGCAAGAATGTTTACAGAAATTGTGTCTGTTGAGATTGTAGCACAGGTGTTAGATAATAAACAATAATAAGCTCCTGAGTTTGTCGCTTCAGCAAAGGCGTTATAATAATTAGCTTCTGTTCCTATTGCGTTCTCCGATCCCAATATCCTCCACTCATAAGAAATTGGTTGTGTACCTGATTGATTAAATACAATAGAAAGCTCTTCTTCTGCACATAATTCAATGTCTATAGGTTGTTCTGTAACCAATGGTGGTGTATTTACAGTAACTATGGCTTCATCAGATATTGTAGATCCACATTGGTTACTAACATGACAAGAATAAACACCTCCTTGTCCCTCACTTATTTCAGATATTGAGATAACCTGTGCATCTCCACCTGAAATATTTGTTCCGCTCACATCAGCCGTATTAAATAGCCATTGATAACTGATTGGCTCAAACCCGATGGCTTTTATTTGCATGCTAATATCATCTCCTACACATAACTCATCTCCAACAGGTTGCTGTGTGATTGTTGGCGGCATTAGGCTTACTATCTCGGCAGTATCAGTATATACTGTTCCACATTCATTAGTGATTGCACAATAATGATAAACAGTATCATTTTCCATTAATTCGATATCTAAACTTGTGCCTGTTGCTCCGTCAATTATTTGATTATTTTCATCATACCATTGAAAAGTAACAGTATCTGTTGTTGTTGTTGCAGTAGCATAAAGTGTTACGTTTTCTCCAAAACATGTTTGATGATTACCAGGCTGCCCCGTAATATTGGGTAAAGTATTAACAGTAATATACACTCCATTACTAGTATCGCTATGGCAAACGTTATATACAACAAATTTATATTCAATAGTATGAGGATGTGTGAGATTCGTAATAGTTAATTCTGAATTAGTTTCATCTGGAATCATTATATCATCTGCAAGCCACTTATAATTGAGATAATCTCCTTCTGCAACAGGATTTAAAAGAGCATTTTCCCCTTGACAAATAGTCTGTGATGTTGGTTGCGTAACAATATTGGCATGATTTACTACGTCAATGCTTACAGTGTTCGAGGTAACACTTCCGCAGGCATTATAAACTTCGCAATAATAGTTTCCTTCATTGGATTGTTGAGCATTTGTAATTGCATAGTCGATTGGAGTACCGTAATCTACATAAGACCCCTCGAAATACCATTTCACATATGAAGTAGGTCCTTCATAATCTACTGTTAGTACATTATCTGTTCCTACACAAACAAGATCGTTTTCAGTAGATATTGAGTTTATAACAGGGGCATTTTCTATTACTGTAATATTTACAGTATCAGAATTAATATTACCATGAGTATTTGAGATGTTACAATAATACTCGCCGCCGTTTGCTATTGTTAAAGCTACAAAAGGCAACTCACTAGCGTTAACACCTAAAGGAGTGCCATCTTGATACCATTCATAAGTAAGGGGCTCTTCACCTGTTGCAATTATTTTTAGTACTGCTTCACTTCCAACACATTCGAGTATTGAACTCGGTTGTGTTGTTATTGAAGGTGCTTGTGCAAAAACATTAATACTATTAGAGACAAAAAATAATAAAAATAATCCCAAAAAAATAGTTATAAATCTGCTCATTATGTTAGTTTATTTAATAATTTGACAAAATACTTAATTTATTATTGTGCAAGAAAAAATTATGTTACAATTTTTCAACAAAGTTTTGTAGAATTGTTAATATCACTAACAATTTTACAATAATTTACTTTCCTCTTGACAAGTTGCCTCGTAATACTTATCAATTAATGGATATGTTTTTTTTGATGCTTCAACTGCTAAATAATCGCATCGGTTATTTTCTATATTATTTGAATGCCCTTTAACCCAAACAAATTTAACATTATGCAATTTATAGATTTTAATTAAGCGTTTCCAAAGATCCGGATTTTTAACTTTTTTAAAGTTCTTTTTAATCCATCCACTAATCCAGTCTTGGTTTATAGCATCTGAAACATATTTTGAGTCAGTATATATTGTTACATCAGAATCTTTGTTTTTAAGAGTTTCTAAAGCAACAATAACGGCGAGTAATTCCATGCGGTTATTTGTTGTTTTACGATATCCTTCGCTTAGTTCTTTACGATGTTTTCCAGATATTAGCACAATACCATAACCTCCAGGGCCAGGATTACCTCTTGCTGCTCCGTCTGTATAGATTTCTATTTTTGGATTGGTCATAAACTTATGCCTGTCTCAATATTATCTGTTAATAAGTATTTTCTTAGTAACTTTATTTTGACCAATAATCATATTAACAAAATATAGACCTGGCGTATAATCATTAATATTGATGTTTATTTCGTCATATCCGGTTTTTGTATTATAGGATAAAATAATTTTACCAGTTTGATTTATAAGCTGTATGTGAATATTTTTACCGTAGTCTAAATTGCCAGTATTAATGTGTATATAGTCAGTAGCCGGATTTGGATATATTTCGATATTGTTCTCAGTTTCAAACTCTTCTAAGTCAACAATACACGATACGGCTTTTATTCCACTAGAAGTTCTTATGCCGAATTTTTCGGTGGCAGTATTCCATACTCCGTTTGTTTGTACAAAAAGAGAGTTTTTTGCACCTGGATGTGTTCTATTTACGGCTATGCTTACGGCAAATTCATCGTCGCTAATTCCATCTCCATCTGTATCGACATAGTTTATTTTATAACCAGCAAAGAAAGGGCCTTCAACAAGAATGGGAGATGGGAAATTAATCGGATAATAAAAGTTTGATGGGATGTCTCGTAAAAATATTTTTTCTTCATATAGTACCTCTTCGGGATATAATGTGTTTCCATTCCATACGTAAAAAGTAACATAAGAATTATAGTTACCATGCTCAGATGCTACAACAGGAATGATAAGTCCGTCGATTTGTTCAAATGAGTACTGTTCAAATTTCTCTGCATATATTCTTGTTTTTTGTCCGTTATGCCCTCCAATTTTACCCCATGTTCCACTAACATTAGGAGAGTAAACCGATTCGTTGTCGGCAATATTTGAGATAGAATCGCAATATTTATTTATTGGGCCAGAGAATACTAGTATGTAATCTTCTTTGTACACGTAATTTGAGCCACAAGCATTATTTACCGAAAGTGAAACATCAAAAAACCCAGCTGCGTTATATTCGACTCCATTTATGACATTAGAAACGGCAGAGTAGGTTTGATATCCTCCTTGAAAATACCAGTTCCATGTTGTAGGATTGTTAAGTGATTTATCTTCAAAATAAATTGTTGTCCCAGATCTTATC
Source organism: Bacteroidales bacterium (assembly GCA_028686735.1). Classification (GTDB taxonomy): domain Bacteria; phylum Bacteroidota; class Bacteroidia; order Bacteroidales; family ML635J-15; genus Bact-19. The sequence goes on along the minus strand of JAQUBO010000030.1, from coordinate 11,230 downwards.
AATCTTTGTGATGCACTAAAATCTGCAATTGGAATAGCAATACATGGGTCGTTTTCTGCAACCACAATATAGTCTATCTTTCTAATAGTATCAATACCCATATTGCTTTCTACAATTAACTCAACATCATAAGTTCCAGGCATTGTATATAAAATGCTTTGAGGGTTTTTGTTGTTAGATGTTGTTGGTTCAGCTCCTTCAAAAAACCATTTCCAAATATATGGATTTCCATTACTCATATCTCTGAAATTAATAAAATCTCCAGGAGCAATATAAACTCTATCTGCCATAAAATCTGCTGTTGGCTGTATGTTAGCAGCAGGAATTACGTTTATATATTTGACTTTGACCTCATCGTCTTGAACGCCCTCTTCGTTTTCTACTCTTAATTCTACATTATAGGTTCCTACTGTTGTGTATGCTATTGGAATAGGGGTTTCTTCGTTCGAAGTGTTTGGTATCCCATTTTCAAAAGTCCAAGCAAAGGAATTAAATGGTCCATTTTGAGATAAATTTGTGAAATTCACTGTCCCTCCAACAGGTATGGTTGTGTAATCTGCTGTAAAATCAGCAATTGGGATTTCAGTGTTTTCCTCAACAGTAATACAGGCCTCTATAATTTCTGTGTCAATATCATTGCCGTTTTGGACTTCGAGTATAACATCATAAACACCTGCATAATAGTAACAGATGTTTGTAGGATGTTGAGTATTTGATGATGTTGTTTGAGCTCCTGGAAAACTCCATTGCCAGTATGTCGGATTGCCTGTGCTCATGTCGGTAAAGTCAACACACTCACCAGCTGTAATAGCGTAAAATGAAGAAATAAAAGCTGCATCAAGATCTGCTTTGAGGTCTTTATTGCTTTGTGCTAGTAATGGATTAACACAGTGTATTAGTGCGGAGACTAAAATTATACTAATTATTTGTTTGTAATTCATAGCTATATCGAATATGATAATATTTTTATCCTTGAAATACAAAGATACGATTTATTAAAAAACAATTTGCAAAAACATCTATAATTATTAACAAATAATTGTCAAGTGTAGAAATTTTGCTGTTATTTATTATTATAAGCTTCAAAATATCCTTTCTCAAAATTCTCATATAAAGATTTAAGAGTATTAGCATTTCTTTTATAATATGTAGAGTTTTGCTTTTGTAACTTTTCGTAATATTTTAGTAATTTGTCTTTGTCTCTTTTTAAGAATGCAATTGTGCCTTTATAATAAAATCGCCATTCTTTATCAAAAATTCGGTCAAATAGGTTTGTTGATTTTTTAAGATAATAAATTGCAATAATATAGTCGTTTTTATAAGCATATAATTGTCCTAAGTGCCAATAGTCTTTATTGTTTAACCTCTTGTTATCTAAATCAATTTGTTGTGTAAGCTCTACAATAGCCTCTTCATATTTTCCGTTTTGCGATAAAACTTCCCATGCTTGTAGTTCCCTTGTTCGACATAAGAAACCTGTAGAATCAGCTTGTGCAAAGATTCCTATATTATGTAATTGAAAGGTAATTAAAATACAAATTGTTATTTTTAATGGCATATATACATCTTTTAATTCCAACAAACTAGTATCTGTTAAGACACTAACTAAGTATTTATTACAAGTAATAATGCGAGTTAGAAAATTTGTTGTTGATATTCGGCTAAGTGCTAAACATAATGTCTTTAAATTTAGTGTCAAATTTAATGTTTTATTTTGATATTATTTTAGTGATTTTTATATTTATTTTTTCCTGTTTTTTTCTTATTATCGTTGATAATGTTATTTTTGCAAAAATTATAATTAATTATATTATGGCTTCAACTTCAGATATAAGAAACGGACTTACAATTGAATACAACGGAAAACCTTATCAAGTGGTATATTTTCAACATGTAAAACCTGGTAAAGGAGGAGCGTTTGTTCGAACGAAACTAAAGAATCTTGAAAATGGACGAATTCTTGAAAATACTTTTACTTCGGGAGCAAAGATTGATATAATTCGTATCGAAAGAAGACCTTATCAGTTTTTATATAAAGATGATATGGGTTATAATTTTATGCACATGGAAACCTTTGAGCAGGTCTCTTTACAAGAAGATTTAATAGAGGGTGTTGAGTTTCTGAAAGAAGGTCAAGAAGTAGAAATTGTTTTTCATGCTGAGAATGAAACAGCAATGACTTGCGAGTTGCCTCCTTTTGTGGTTGTTGAGGTTACTTATACCGAACCGGGTTTGAAAGGCGACACTTCAACTAATGCATTGAAACCTGCTACAATTGAAACAGGATCAACAATTATGGTCCCTCTTTTTATCGAAATTGGCGAAAAGATTAAGGTAGATACAAGAACAAAAGACTACGTTGAAAGAGCCAAGTAAGTTTCGTTATGGGCTCATGAATCTAAACCTTGTTTCTCTTTCAGTTGGGTAATCTAGTGCTTTGCAAAAGACAATATTATGAGCTAATGCTTTTGATAGCTGTAATATTGATAAGGAGTATTTTAAAAATAATATTTCCAAATCAAACTTATCAATAATAAGACAAGAGCGATAATTAGAAAAATTTGAATAACGCTTTCCCCTTTTTTTATAGCTAAACGACTTCCGAGATAATTACCAGTTATATTTGCTAATGCAAGTGGAATAGAAATCATAAATAGAACTTTCCCACCAATTAAGAACGCAACGAGACTTCCAATATTTGACATAAAATTAAAAACTTTTGCATTTGCTGTTGCCTGAATAAGTTTCATATTTGTGAAAAAGAAAAATCCAATTGTTAAAAATGATCCTGTTCCAGGTCCAAAAAAACCATCATAAAATCCTACAATTAAACAAATTAAAGGTATTTTTAAGTAATAGTCTATTTTGGTTAGAGTGTTGCTATTGGTTTTTCCTTTTCTTGGTATTAGTGTAGCAACTATTCCTAGTGGAAGAAGAAAAATGATTATTTTGCCAACTAAATCTGGATCTAGAAGTAGTATAGTTTTTGAACCAGCAAAAGATCCTACAAGTGAAAACCCAATTCCTGCTAAAAGAACCCGCCAAAGCATTTTTTTGTTAATTAAGAAATTTAAAACTGCTGTCCCTGTTCCAAAAGAACTAGCAAGTTTGTTAGTTCCTAGAGCAAGTTGAGGCGGAATGCCGGCAAATAGTAAAGAAGGTAAGGTAATTAAACCACCACCACCCGCAATACTGTCGATAAAGCCTGCAATAAAAAATGCAATACTAAGTAAAACTATAACACCTATTTCAAATTCCATTTTACAATTTAGGCAATAAAAAAAACACTTTACACACTAGAGGTTTATAATAATTTGCATATAATATTTTAGCTATTAACAATGTGTAAGTCGAAAAATGTTAATTAGAACAGTTGTTTTTTTTATTTAACAACTGTCATTTTTATGATTTTGATGTTATCTTTTGGTCTATCATTTTTGTTTTTTTCGACACTAGCAATAGCATCAATTACATTAAGACCTTCAATTACTTCACCAAAAACAGTATATTGCGCATCGAGGTGTGGTACGCCACCAACTTCGGTATAAGTATCGCGTTGTTCTTTTGTAAATTCTGTCGAAAGTTGTCTTTCCATGCTATCTAGTTGCATGTCAGTGTATTTGCTGCCTTGGACAATATAAAATTGTGAACCAGAGCTACGCCTTTGAGGATTAGTTTGATCACCAGTTCTTGCAGCTGAAAGGGCTCCTTTTTTATGGTAATATTTTGGGACGATTTCTGCAGGAAGTGTGTACCCAGGACCACCATTCCCTAATGTTTTGCCTGAGGGTGCATCTTTTGATTGGGGGTCTCCACCCTGAATCATGAAATTTGATATTACTCTATGAAATAATAAATCTTTGTAAAATCCTGACTCTGCTAATTTTATAAAATTATCTCTGTGAATAGGTGTTTCGTCATAAAGCATTACTGTCAGATTACCTTTTGTTGTTTCAATTTTTACTTTAGTAGATTGGGCAAAGGTTAAAATTGAAAATAGTCCAAGCAAACAAACAAATGTAATTTTTTTCATATCTTTTTAATTTTTTGAATTTAGGGTATAAAGTTAACAAATATTTTGCCAAAAATAATAAAAAATATTTATTTTTTATTAGCCCGTATTATTGCGTTCAGTGTGATGCGTTAATTCTTCAGCTAGTCGGGAAAAGTGGCATAGGTTTATAGTTGCGGATGTTATCAATAAAAATAATTTTAATACTGATGTATTATTATAGCTCATGACTTTGTTTTTAAAAAGTATTTCGTAGTTTTATCAATTAATTATTAGACTATGACAAAAACACTGCTCTTTTTCTGTATAATATTTTTAAGTATTATTTTTAATACTCAGGATTTCTTTTCGCAATCTATCTCTCCAGACTCTCTGTCCATTGAAAAACATGGACTTACCGTAAGTGAATGGGAGAAAGTTAATAAACGATGGAGCAAATTGCAACCTAGTATATTTATTGTTACAACTTCTGGAGACACTGTTGTTGGACAACTTATTTCTATCTCCTCAGAATCACTTACTATTTGTACAGACAAAATAATTCCATTTAATGATTTTATTGAAGGAAAAACAAAACAAATTGCAATAAATAATATTAGTTCTATCATTTTTACTAAAGAAGGATATAAACGAACTGGCTTAATTACAGGTTTTATAGCTGGAGGAGGGGCTGGAGTAATCTCTGGTCTTATAGTAGGACAAGGGTGGACGGTAATACCTGCAGTACTACTTGGCACAGTTGGAGCAACTGGAGGGATGTTTCTTGGAAAACGAATACAAGAAATAATAAAAACTTCGGAAATATCAATGGACAGTGATCCTCAAAAAATTGAGAAATATCTAAACCGTCTTCAAAAACATGCAATACATCCTGATAATTTAATAGCAGATAAGGATCTTAATCATTTTGCAAAACACTCAAAAAACATAAGTAAAGTATTTCCTGAAAAACATTTAAGGATTTCATTTGGGTTAAGTGTAGGACCTAATTTTGTTAAAAGCAGTCTTGACGACATGCTGTCTGCTACTAGTCTTCCTCCAATAACGAAATATAGAACAGATCCACTTGCAGTTGAGTTTTTTGATCTTGCATGGAGGTTTTCTGACAAATTTATTATAGGAGGACAGTTATCTCTTAATCTGGGAAATTACTCATATTTGTTTTATGACAATCATGAGAATTTATATTATAATAATAAGATTCAGAATTTTGAAAGTAGAATTTATTTTGAATATTCCCCTAATCCAGTAACTCGATTATTTACAAAAAAATACGAATTTCTTTTTGGTGGCGGAATAGTATTTGCCAATCCATCAAGCAAATTTATATACTCCTATACTCCCGATATTGCTACGGGAGACAATATTCAGGTAACAAAACAATACGAGCCTAATTTACTGGGGGTTCAATTGAGATCTGCATTTCACTATTATATTTTTCCAGGCTTTTCAGTTTCAGCTGGTATAGAGGGAAATATTATACAGCCACTAAGTATTGACTCATACCAACTTCCGACTTCTAACCCAACAGAATTTATAACTATTCCTGATTACAAATTAAATTTTAGTACCATTAGGATTAAGATTGGTGCAAGTATATATTTGTAGTTGAATAAATTTATAGCCTTATAATTGTAATATGACTGAGTATAAGCGACGTAAGAGCTCCGTCTCGTAAGCACTGCAATATTAGGAGTTATTGGGCTAAACTGTATGAATTTTATTCATAAACTTTTCAATATCTATAATAAATCTTTCATGTTTTCCTCGCCCAATTTCACCAATTTCATCTTTTGCAATTACTTCGAAAACAAGGCGCTTGCGATCAATTTCGATTAATTCAGATTTGCAAAACACTCTCATACCAACGGGAGAGGCTTTAGTGTGTGTAATGTTAATTTTTGTTCCTACAGTACCAAATCCTGTGGGTAAATATGGCAGGACAGAGTTCATACATGTGTTTTCCATCATAGCAACCATTGCTGGTGTAGCAAAAACCTCAACAAGTCCACTACCAAGTTTTGCTGCTGTGTCTTCGTAACTTACAATTTGCTCTGCTTTTCCTTTAATCCCTAAATTAATTTTTATTTCCATGATTTATAAGCGTATTTAGTGTTTATCCAAATTCCATTTTTTGATATGTTGTTTAAATTTTATTGTTGACTTAAAATATTAGTGCCTGAGCAAATGGTGGTGGCTGAGGAGTGTAGCGTCTCTAAATTCCGACCACTTACCATTTAAAACTAATATTTTGTTTCACTTCCTTATCAAGGCTTAAAGACACTGGACATAAGTTAGGTACGTTTTTAATTAATGTGATTTGTTTATCTGTTAACTTGCACATAGAGAAATCATATACTATTATAATTTCTGCAATCCTTCTCAATGGTAACTGAGCCATGATTTTGGTCGTTTTAGCCTTAGCACCGTCAATCGAAAAGCCGTGTTCTTGAGCTGTTATTCCCATAATTGTTAAAATACAATTGCATAAACCTGTTGCCACCAAATCGGTTGGTGAAAAAGCTTCTCCCTTACCCTTATTGTCCAATGGTGCATCCGTAATAATTACTTGTCCTGACTGTAAGTGTAGGTTTTCTGTTCTTAAATTTCCAGTGTAAATTGTTTCTGATGTGTGCATACTTTTTTTGTAAATATAATAAAATAATAATTCAGGATATGTAAATAAATAATTGCTTCAACACTATTTAATAATCTTGTTAAAAGGAAATACCAGTCCATTATAGTTAATCACTGGGTAATACTCAGGTGTTGCTCCTAATCCTTTATAAAACCTTTCAACTCCTGGGATTGATGATCCTTCGAAATCTATAATTATGTTCGTGTTGCTATTTTGTTCGATAAATTCATTTAATAATAAAACCATAGCTTGACTTTCTTTTCCTTTATCAGAGGATGATGGCATTAAATAATAAACTTTATTTTTCCATTGAATTAATAAAACAGCAGCATAAATTTCGTTTGTATTATTTTTACGAACCGACCAAATTGTAGCTGAATTATCCTTTTCTAATTTATTTAATAATGACTGTAAAACGGGTATAAAACCTTTTGGTGGAAGAAAATTTAAATTCTGCTGAAGAAAATCCCAAAATTCTTCTTTTTTTAGATTTTTATAAACTGTTTGAGAAAAAGAGCGAGCCTTTTTTATATTACGTTTACAGTTCTTATTATATCCCGCAAAAAGTTCTTTAAAAGGTTTATCCAACGATAGTAAATAGTTTGGTCTTAAATTTTCAGGATTTTGCTTAAACACATTCTCCGAATTAAATTGTAATCGGTAAAACTTATATGGGATTTTACTAATAAACTCTTGAAAAACCTTATTGTCTATTTCAATCTCTGAAAATACACCTAGTTGTTGTGAAATAGCGGGTTGTGTAAGATATTTAAATCCATATTTTGATTTAACAGGTAATGGCATTAGAAATTGATAATCATTAGTAACTAGAGCCTCCCAATTAGGTGAAACGACATCAAGATACCACGACATAGCATAAACTGTTCCGTTGAGGGAATGAATTATCTTATCGTCCCACAAAAACTTGTTGATTTCACTATGTTTTAGATAACTTATTTTCATTTGTAACTGGAAAAAGATTTATCTCGTATTATCTCCACCCTCCTCTTTTTACTTTACGTCCATCTATTTTGATTAATTCGTCATTTCGATAAGTGAAAGTCATATATGAAGAACCATCAGGGTTAAATTTTTTCCAATCCCTATATTTACTTCCTACTCTATATTCGCCAATAAGCTCAATATTACCATTTGGATAATACCATTTATGTGTACCGTCAGCATCGCCCTTTCGATATTTACCTATAAATCTTAATTTACCTGTTTCGGAATAATAATGCTTCCATTCACCGTCTTTTTCGCCAAGATTATAAGATCCTTCTTCGATTATATCGCCAACTGCATAAAACCATTCCCCAATTCGAACATCATCAAAATATTCTCCTTTTAAAATCACATTTTCAATTGAATCATATTCGACATAAAGACCTTCAAGTTTTCCTTTAAGATAAGCTTCTTCACGTTTTTTTATCCCGTTAGGATAATACCAAATCCATTCTCGGTCGGGCTTATCTTGATTAAAAAAACCTTCCATTTCTAACTTTCCGTCTTTGTAATAATATTTCCAAATTCCGTCTCGCTTACCTTCAACGTAATTACCAATAGCATAAAAATAATCGTTATACTCATCAAATAATTTCCATTCACCGGTGCGATTCCCATTTGTATCAAATAAACCTTCGCCAAGCAAAATACTTTGAGAAGTATATTCTTTTACTTTTGTTAATTTGCCGTTTGTATCGTACTCTTTATGAATACCTACTGGCATATCCTCCAAAAAAGCTCCTTCGTATTGAATCTTTCCGTTCTCATGATACAGTTTTTTGACTTCTGCTTTTAAGACAATTTCGTCTTCGGGCTTAGGAATAAATATTTCTCCATCTACATATTTACGCTCTACTATCATTTTTTCGGCAAGATTGTATTCGCGATATATTCCGTGCAATATTCCATTAAAATAATTCAATTCAGTTTTTTTATTGCCATTCGGATAAAATTCTATCCATTTTCCGTGTTTATTATTATCTGCATTAAATCTGTTGATTTTTTCGCTTTCGATACGATATCCGTTATAATATTTAAAAAGATTAATAGCAAGGCTGTCTTTGTTAAATTCTCTCGCTTTTCCACTTTTGATGCCACTTTTATATTGATATTCAAACTTGAGATATCCAGCGGTATCGTAATAATATGACATTCCTTCTTTTAGCCCGTTTAGATACAGTTCTTTTGCTTCGAGGTAATATGTTTTTAGAGAATCTTCGGTATAATAAAAATCATAAGTACTGCTGTATCCATTTTTTTTATCATTTCGGTATGTAATAGCTTCAGCAAGTTGTCCGTCAGGGTGGTAAAAGTTCCAGATACTGTCTAATTCGTGATATAATCTTTTACCAACAGATTTCAACGTACCATCTTCATAATAGTTTTTCCAATAGCCATCCGGTTTCCCATTTACCATTATCCCTTCACCCGAAACACTGCCGTTTGGATAATAAAACCGATTAAATCCGTTAGGGTCAACATCCTGTGAATACAAACCTGCTGCTGTAAAACTAATTATCAATATAAATAATAATCTTTTCATCGTTGTAAAATTAACAAATATTATTAAACCTTGATAAGCTAATTTAATGTAAAACAATTTTTTGAATTAATTATTGTCTGTGAGATTGTTATGATAAATATAAAACGCTTATAATATCAAAATAAATTCATTATTAGTTTTTGGAAATATAATCGTGCGACATACTTATTATGCATATCACTATATACAAGTTAACTGCAAGCTTAAGTGCTCATCCTATAACATACTATAAATAAATAGAAATTATTTTTGTTTTTCAACAAATTAGACTACTTTTGTCTAAACAAACATTGTCTAATGAAAACTTTTGGAGAAATAATAAAAGAGCTACGTGAAGAACAAAATTTACTTCTTAGGCAAGTTTCTGCATTAACAAGTATAGATCAGTCGATAATAAGTAAATTTGAGAAAGGAGAAAGAAAGCCATCACGAGCACAAGTGCTAAAATTTGCTGAAGTCTATAAAATATCTCCAAGTAATTTGATTATTTCTTGGCAAAGTGACAAAGTTGCTTATGATTTATTAAATGAAAATGATGCAGAAGCAATATTAAAAGTGGCAGAATCTAAAGTCAAATATCTTAAAACCTTAAAAAAATGAAAAAAAACTTATTATCACTTTTTACTGGTTGTGGTGGAATGGATATTGGCTTTGAAGGCGGATTTAAAATTCCAAAATCAACAATCAATATTGATATACATAATGATTGGATACAAAAAGAAGATGAAATTTATTATTATCTTAAAGAAACAATTTTCGAAACAAAATTTGCAAATGACATAAGTAAACATGCAAAAATTGCGTGGAATGATTACTTTTCAAAGAAAAGAGGTTCTGATTTACATGGAACTTTTAAAGTTGGGAGCATTGTTGACATTGTTAAAGAATATCGTAATGGAAATAAGGAAGTATTTCCAGAAAACATTCAAATTGTTACTGGAGGATTCCCTTGTCAAGATTTTAGTGTTGCAGGAAAACGTAACGGATTCGACTCGCATAAAGATCATAACGGAAATATTATCCATTCAAATATTCCTACAGAAGAAACACGTGGAAAGCTTTATATGTGGATGAAAGAGGTAATTGAGATTACATTACCTAAGATTTTTATAGCTGAAAATGTAAAAGGATTAGCCAATTTAGGTAAAGTAAAAGATATTATACAATCGGATTTTTCAAATATAAATGGAGACAGTTATTTGGTTTTATCTCCTAAAGTTTTACATTCTGGTCATTATGGTGTTCCTCAATCAAGAGAACGTATTATATTTATTGGCTTAAAAAAATCCGCTTTAACAAAGGAAGCATATAAAGAATTATCACAAAATAATATTTCAGAAAAATTCACCCCATATCCAATAGCAACACACAGACTAAATGGAGAGATGCATTATAATTCTGTAGAGCATTTAATGAAAGTGTTTACCAAAAGTAAAGAAGTATTATCGGATTTAAAAGAACCTGAAGAGTCTACTGATTTATCACAAATGCATTATTCAAAAGCAAAGTTTATGGGCAATCATTGTCAAGGACAAAAAGAAATTGAATTAGAAAAACTTGCTCCTACAATTCGTTCTGAACACCATGGAAATATTGAGTTTAGAAGACTAAGTCTGGAGAATGGTGGAAAGTATTTAAATGAATTGAAAAATGGATTGAAGGAGAGACGACTAACATTAAGAGAATGTGCAAGAATTCAAACGTTTCCAGATGATTTTAATTTTGTAATTGCAAATCATAAAAAGTTTGCTCTTAGCCCATCTGTTGGTTACAAATTAGTTGGTAATGCTGTTCCTCCGTTATTAGCATATCATATTGCAAAAAAGATTGAATCAAATTGGAAATTATATTTTAATTCTTAGTAGTTTTGCCATTCATTAATGTTTTATAAAAATGGCAAAAAGCATACATGATATTTTTAATGAAGAATTTTTGATTAAAAAAATTAAAGAAAAGTTACCGTATTTATTTCAGTTAGCAGAAATTGATAATTCTAGAGATGGGAAACTTGGAATGGAAATAGGTTCCGCAA
>JAQUBO010000029.1 GCA_028686735.1 Bacteroidales bacterium | reverse complement strand
TTAATGTTCCTGGCAAAGCATCTTTCTTTTTTTGCCCTCCGCTTAAATGTGCAATTTTTTCGTCGTAATCAAATATTTCAAGTTTCCCTAATATCTGTTTTACTTTAGCTTCATAATTCCATGCATTTAAACTGTCCATTATATCAAGAGCTTTTTGCATAGAGGTATTATCAGCAGTTTTAAGAGAATTGTTGTAGTTTCTAATAGCTTGAATGATCTCGTCCTCCTGAAAAAAAACTGCTTGAATAATACTCTTTTGAGGATCAAGAACAATATCTTGTGGTAAATATGAAATTTTAAGATCACGCTTGGAGCTTAACGTTCCACTATCTGGTGTATCTAGTCCACCGAGTATGTTAAGTAGGGAGGTTTTTCCTGTGCCATTTTTTGCAACCAAAGCTATTTTTTGATTCTGCGAAATATTAATATCAATTCCCTCAAACAAGAGTTTCTCTCCATAACGTTTACTAATATTTTCGGCTTGCAGATAACTAATCATTTAAAACAAATTTGTGCAAAAATAACATAAAGATTTGATTAGTGCAGCAAAAACTGTTTTCTTGCAGACACGAATTAAGGTTCGTCTTTCTCTATAAGATCTGGTCTAAGTTTTTGAGTACGAGTTAAACTCTGGGTTTCTTTCCATTTTGATATTTTCCCAAAATCTCCTGATAGTAGTATTTCTGGAACTTTCCACTTATTAAATTCTGCGGGTCTGGTATAAACAGGGGGTGCTAATAGCCCATCTTGAAATGAGTCGCTTAAAGCTGACTCCATATTTCCAATAGCACCGGGTAAAATCCTAACTATACTGTCGCAAATCATTGCTGCAGCAAGTTCTCCGCCAGAAAGAACAAAGTCTCCAATACTATATTCTTTATCAATTAAATGCTCGCGTATTCGATGGTCGATGCCCTTATAATGACCGCATAAAATAATAATATTTTCTAAGGTAGAAATTCTATTTGCTTCTTTTTGATCCCAAGGTGTTCCATCAGGCGAAGTGTATAATAAAAGATCGTAGTTACGTTCAGATTTGAGCTTAGTAATTAAATTAAAAACAGGTTCAATCATTATTACCATTCCAGCTTCTCCTCCATAGGGATAGTCATCAACTTGCTTATGTTTTCCAAGACCATAATTTCGTAAATCGTGGATGTGAATTTCTACAATTTTTTTATCTACAGCTTTTTTTACAATTGAATGGTGTAAAGGGCCATTTAGAATTTCAGGTAAAACAGTGATAATATCAATTCGCATAAAAAAGAGTTTGATACAAAAGTAATGATTTAATTCTAAAAAAATAAAAAGGTTTAATCAGTGCCTGAGAAAAAAAAATAAAAATTTGTTTATAAATCATTAAAAACATACCTTCGTAAGTTTTATAAGAAACAATTAATTTAATTCTTAATGTATTATATATCAATAAGTTAACATGAGTAGCGAATTCGAAAACAAGCAAGATAGCTTAGAAAAAGAGCTTGAAAACACGGGAATTAATCTTCAAAATACTGATTCTGAAGTAAAAACTGACGAACAGATAACTGAAAATAGTGCTATGGAAGAAGAAAAATCTGAAGTTCTTAAAGACACAGAAACAGGAGTTTTTGATGAGAAAGATGCAGGTTCTGATGCGAAAACTCAAGAACCAATAACTGAAAATAGTTCACTAGAAGAAGAAAAATCTGAAGTTCTTAAAAATACAGAGGCAGTAGTTTCTGATGAGAAAGATGCAGGTTCTGATGCGAAAACTCAAGCACCAATAACTGAAAATAGTCCAATAGAAGAAGACAAATCTGTAGTTCTGAAAAATACTGATGTAGTAGTTTCTGATGAAAAAAACGCAGATAAAGAAAAACTTGTTGAGGATGATATTTTTGACGAAATTGACACTGATACAAACGATCATGACAATGTAAATAACGAGGAAACCGAAGAAGAGGATTATTCTGTGTTGAGTAAAGATGAGATTTTGTCAAAGTTAAAAGTGTTAATTCATGAAAGCGATATTGCTGAATCTAAAAAAGATGTTGAAAGGCTTAAAACTCAATATTATAAAGCTCAAACCTTTGAATATGAGCGATTAAAAGAGGAGTTCCTTAATCAGACTGGTGATGTTGCTAATTTTGAGATGCCTAAAGATCCAACAGAAGATTATCTTAAAGAATTATTAGCTGATTATAGAAAGAAAAAAGCAGAATACACAACTAGGCTCGAACAAGAAAAAGAGAAAAATTTGCAGCTAAAACAAGAGATTATTGAAAAAATAAAAGTATTGGCAAATAGCGAAGAGTCTTTGAATAAAACATTTGCAGAATTTAAGAGCTTGCAGCAAGAATGGTCTAATATTGGGCCTGTACCAGCTCCAGAGGCAACCGAATTATGGAGAAATTATCAGTTGCAAATTGAAAGGTTCTACGATTTTGTGAAAATTAATAAAGAACTTCGCGATCTTGATTTTAAGAAGAATTTAGAGCAAAAAATTGAACTCTGTGCTAAAGCTGAAGAGTTGTTGCTCGAAGCTGATGCAGTAGCTTCTTATAGAAATCTTCAGGAATTACACAATTTGTGGAAAGAGCTAGGTCCTGTGCCAGCAGATAAACGTGAGGAAATATGGGATAGGTTTAGTACCACAAGTAAAAAAATTAGACAAGCATATCAGGAACATTTCGAGAAATTAAAAGAAGAAAGAAATCTTAATTATGAGCAAAAAATAATACTTTGCGAAAAAGCTGAAGAAATTGTAAATGCCGAAACTCCTACTTCTAATAAAGAATGGGGGGAGCAAACCGAGAGAATTCTCGAGTTTCAAAAGATATGGAAAACTATAGGTATGGTTCCTAAAGGTGTAAATGCAGAGGTTTATGAGAGATTTCGTGCAGCTTGTAATCGCTTCTTTAACAAGAAAAAAGAATACTACGAAGTTGTTAATGAGGAATTAAATATAAATTATCAAAAGAAATTAGAAATTTGTGTAGGTGCTGAATCTTTGCAAGACTCTACCGATTGGAGAAAATCAACAAGTGCTTTCCTTGATATGCAAAAACAATGGAAATCTGTAGGTCCTGTCCCTAGAAAACATAGCGACCAAATCTGGAAGCGTTTTAGAGGTGCTTGTAATAAATTTTTTGATGCTAAATCTGAATTTTATTCTAATATCGATAAAGAGCATAAAGATAATTTACTAAAAAAAGAGACCCTAATACAAGAAATATTGGACTTTAAGCCACTGGATAATCAAACTGAAAACATAAGTAAAATAAAAAGCTTTCAAGCTGCTTGGACAGAAATTGGTTATGTGGCTAGTTCCCAAAAAGATAGATTATATAACGAGTATAGGTCGGCAATAAATAGTATTTACGAAAAACTAAATCTTAATAAAAATACAATAGAAGTTAGTAACTTTAATTCAAAAGTTGAAGTACTTAAAGAAACTGGAGAATTAAAAGGATTACAAGCTGAGCGTAACAAAATATTAAGAAGAATCCAGGATATTAATCAAGAAATAAATCAGTATGAAAATAATATGGGTTTTTTCTCAAGCGGTTCTGCTAGCATTTTAAAAGATTTTGAGAAAAAAATAAATAAGGCAAAAGAGGAAATCAAAACTTTAAAAGAAAAGAAAAAAGCTATTGATCTTGCTGAACGTGAAATTAAGAATAAGGATAAAGCTAAAGATAAAAAAGATGACCAAAACAATTAAACGATTATACCTTTTTGTTTTATTAATTACTTTTACTACTGTGCTTTCTGCACAAACAGGTGCTATTAAGGGATTTGTTTTGGATAAAGGTAATGGCGAACCATGTATGTTTGCAAATGTCTCAGTGATTGGAACAAGTTTTGGTGCTGCAACCGACATAAATGGATATTTTTCAATACCAAAAATTCCAGATGGTGATTATACTCTAAAAATTACTTATGTTAGTTATGATAGTATTGTTGAGCCTTTCACTATTGCAAATGGAAAAATCTTTTCAAAAACTTATTACATGACAAAAGCAGCATTTGTTCTTGATGAAACTGTCGTTTCTGCTGCAAGAGAAGAAATGAGGACTCAAATTCGTATATCTAAAATAAAGGTATCGCCGCAACAGATACAACAATTACCCTCTATTGGTAGCGAACCTGATATTGCTCAATATCTTCAAGTTCTTCCAGGGGTTACTTTTACAGGAGATCAGGGTGGACAATTGTATATTCGTGGAGGCTCTAGTATCCAAAACCTTGTTTTATTAGATGGTATGGTTGTATATAATCCTTTTCATTCTATTGGATTATTTTCAGTTTTTGATTCAGATTTAATTAGAAATGCTGACATATATACTGGAGGATTTAACTCTGAATATGGCGGACGTATATCTTCGGTTATGGATATATCTATGCGAGATGGAAATCCAAACCGTTTTTCAGGTAAAGTAACTGCAAGCACTTTTGGAACAAAACTAATGCTCGAAGGACCTTTAGTAAAATTTAAAGAAGGAAAAACAAGCTTGTCGTACCTCTTATCAGGTAAAACATCTTTTCTGGAACAATCATCAAAACTTCTGTATCCCTATATTAACGATGGTTTAGGTTTACCTTTTAATTATACAGACCTTTATGGCAAAATTTCACTTAACTCTCCTGATGGTAGTCGGGTAAATATTTTTGGATTTAACTTTAATGACAATGTTAGTTATCAAGGATTAAGTAATTTAGGCTGGGATGCGTACGGTTTGGGTGCAAATTTTATTGTTGTACCAACTGGCTCAACTGTTATGATTAAGGCAAATATGTCATATTCTGATTATAATATAAGCTTACAATCAATGGATAATCTGCCAAGTTCTAGTGGAATAAATGGATTTAATCTTGGACTTGATTTTTTATACTTTCTAGGCAAAAATCAATTTGTATGGGGGATTCAAACTCTTGGATTTAATACTGATTTTGAATATTATAATTCAGTAGGGAGATTATTGAAACAAGAAGAAAATACAACTGAGTTAGCAGCCTATTTTAAATATAAACTAAATTTAGGAAACTTGTTGATTGAACCTGGGGTAAGAATACATTACTACGCTTCTATGGGAGATGTCTCATTAGAACCACGTTTAGGAATTAAATATAATATTACAGAGTATCTGAGGTTTAAATTTGCTGCTGGAATATATTCGCAAGATCTTGTTGCTGCTAATAGTGATAAAGATGTTGTTAATTTATTTTATGGGTTTTTGAGCGGAAATTTAAATCTTCCTGAGGAGTTCAAAGGTGAGGAGCTTAGCCATAGACTCCAAAAATCGGAACACTTAATTGCTGGTTTTGAAATAGATTTAACAAAAAAAATTGATTTTAATGTAGAGGGATATCTCAAGAACTTTAGTCAGTTAACAACTATTAATAGAAATAAAATTTATGATGATATTCCTGCAAATAGTGATAAACCAGATTATCTAAAAAAAGATTTTTTAATTGAATCCGGGTATGCTTATGGTGTTGACTTTTTAGTAAAATATGACCAAAAGCAAGTGTATGTATGGCTTGTGTATTCTTTGGGTTGGATTAAACGTGATGACGGTGTAAGTCTTTATAATCCTCATTATGATCGTCGTCATAATGTCAATCTTGTAACAGCATATCGGTTTGGGAAAAATCAGTCTTGGAACCTTAGTGCTCGGTGGAATCTTGGATCTGGTTTCCCGTTTACTCAAACTGCTGGATTTTACGAAGAGACAGATTTGTATAATAGTTTGAATTACCCTTATTGGTCAAGTAATGGCTCGCTTGGAGTTATATATGGAGACCTTAACGCTGGTCGTTTGCCATATTATCATAGATTAGATTTAACTTTAAATAAAATAATTAAATTCTCAAAATATACAGAGCTTAAAATAAACCTTAGCGTAACTAATGTTTATAATCGTCAAAATATTTTTTATTTTGATAGAGTAGATTATAATAGGGTAGATCAATTGCCTATTATGCCTAGTTTGGGATTAAGTTTAACGTTTTAAAATAAATTAGTTTTGCCAACAACGAAGTACATTTTTGTAACAGGGGGAGTAACCTCTTCATTAGGAAAAGGCATTATCTCTGCCTCACTAGCGAAACTTTTGCAGGCTAGAGGATATAAAATAACTATCCAAAAACTTGATCCATATATTAATGTGGATCCTGGAACATTAAATCCGTACGAACATGGGGAATGCTATGTTACAGAAGATGGGGCTGAAACAGACCTCGATTTAGGACATTATGAACGTTTTTTAAATGTTTTTACATCTCAAGCCAATAGTGTTACTACAGGTCGTATTTATCAAGATGTTATTAATAAAGAAAGACGTGGCGACTTCCTTGGTAAAACTGTTCAAATTATCCCTCATATTACTGACGAAATTAAAAGACGTGTAAAACTGCTTGGTAGTAAAAGTAAATTCGATTTTGTTATAACGGAGATAGGGGGGACAGTTGGCGATATTGAGTCTTTACCATATATAGAGGCAGTGCGTCAATTAAAATGGGAATTACGCAGCCGTTGTATGGTTATTCACTTAACGCTTGTGCCATATCTCGCTGCTAGCGGTGAATTAAAAACAAAACCTACTCAGCATTCGGTAAAAACTTTGCAAGAAGCAGGGGTGCAACCTGATGTGCTGGTATTAAGAACTGAACACCATCTTAATTCAGAAATTAGAAGCAAAGTAGCAAACTTTTGCAATGTGCAAAAAGAGGCTGTTATTGAGTCGCGAGATGTAAAAACTATTTATGAAGTGCCAATTAAAATGCAGAAGGAAAAATTGGATGAACTGACATTAAAGCATTTTAATATGGATGTTGGGGCTAAACCTGACTTAAAGCCATGGAAAGACTTTTTGAAAAAACTGAATGCTCCAAAACATAATGTCAAAATTGCACTTGTTGGTAAATATGTAGAGTTACAAGACGCATATAAATCGATTAATGAAGCGTTTATTCATGCAGGTGCGGCAAATGAAACAAAAGTGGATGTAGAGTATATCCATTCCGAAAGTCTTACTCAAAACAATGTGGAGGAGAGCCTAAAGGACTTTGAGGGGGTAATTGTTACGCCTGGTTTTGGGCATAGAGGAATTGCTGGGAAAATTCTCGCAGTAAAATATGCTCGTGAAAAAAATATACCTTTTCTTGGTATTTGTCTTGGTATGCAATGTGCAGTTATTGAATTTGCCCAAAATGTCTTAAATCTTGAGGATGCAAACTCAATTGAAATGAATCGTAAATGTAAAAATCCTGTTATCAGTATTATGGAGGAACAAAAAATGGTTACTGAAAAGGGAGGAACCATGCGTTTGGGATCGTATCCTTGTAAAATTATGAAAGGATCAAATGCACATAAGGCATATCAATCACTTAAAATTAACGAGAGGCATAGACATCGTTATGAATTTAATAATAAATATTTAGAAATGTTTACTAATGCTGGGATGGTGGCTACAGGAATAAATCCTGAAACCAAGCTTGTTGAGATAATTGAAATCCCAAAACTTAAATGGTTTGTAGGCGTGCAATTTCATCCTGAATATAAAAGTACGGTTATAAATCCGCATCCAATATTTGTTGGTTTTATAAATGCAATAATTAATAAATAATACTTGATTAAAAAAAGATAATAAATTATGGATAAAAATAGTATATTAGGATTAGTTGTAATAGGTGCTTTACTTGTTGGTTATATGCTCCTTACTAAGCCTAGTAAGGAGGAGTTAGCTCAAGCAAAGATTAGACAAGATTCAATTGCCCAAGCAGAACAAATTAGAGATTCTATTATTAAGGCAGAGCAGATAGCAATACTTAATCAAAGAGACAGTCTTGACCAAATTAATAATGCCTTACCACAGGCGGTCGATACATTAACTACGGCACAAATTGATTCATTAAGAGATATTACTCTTACAACTGAATATGGAATATTTAAAAAGTCTGCTAGTGGAACAGAAGAGTTCTTTGTTATTGAGAATGATGTAATGATTATTACTCTTACTAATAAAGGTGGGAAAATATATTCTGTTGAACTTAAAGATTATAAAACACACGATCAAAAACCGCTAATATTGTTTACTAACGACTCGACTGCCGTTTTTGGTTTGGAAATGGTCGCACAGGGCAAAGCTTTGTTGACAAATGATATGTATTTTGTTCCTACAAATACTTCAGCTGTTCAAAAAGTTGGGGATAAGCCTCTCACAACAGCAATGCGTCTCGAAGTTAGTAAGGATAAATATATAGAATATGTTTATACCGTAAGACCCGATGATTACATGATTGATTTCAATATTAATATGGTCGGTTTAGAACAAGAGCTAAGAACAAATCCATATATTACATTAAAATGGCAGCATCTAATCCCTGGATTAGAAAAAGGACGGGATTGGGAATTGAATTATACTAATATCCATATCAAAATGTCAGATGATGAAATCGAAAAACTGAGCGAGCGTAAAGACGAAGATAGTTTTGAGAGCAAAGGAAGTGCAAAGTGGGTGGCTTGTAAGCAGCAGTTCTTTTCGTCTGTTCTGATTGCAGAGAATCAATTAGATAATCCTACTGTTAAGGCGAAAAAAATTGAAGATGAGAATAGTAAATACTTGAAAAGCTTTGAATCTGAATTTACATTTTCACTGGCACATACAAATTTAGAAACTCAAAAATATCATTTTTATTTTGGACCTAATAAATTCTCAACTTTAAAAGAATATGATTTAAAACTCGAAAAAATTGTTCCTCTTGGTTGGGGGATATTTGGCTGGGTAAATCGATTTATCATTATTCCGATATTTAACTGGCTAGGAGGTTTTATTAATAATTTTGGTCTAATTATTTTATTATTAACATTAATAATTAAGTTGGCTCTTTTTCCTTTAACCTATAAATCTTATAAGTCATCGGCAAAAATGCGAGTGTTAAAACCTCAAATAGATGAGTTAAACAAAAAATATCCTAAAGGTAAAGAAATGGAAAAACAACAAGCAACTATGGCACTGTATAAAAAGGCTGGTGCGAGTCCAATGGGAGGTTGTTTGCCTATGTTGTTGCAGTTTCCAATACTTATTGCGATGTTCCGTTTCTTTCCCTCATCAATAGAGTTGCGTCAAGAAAGTTTCTTGTGGGCAAACGATTTGTCAAGTTTTGATGCTATAGTGGAGTGGTCAGTGCAAATACCTCTCTTGTCAAATTTTTATGGTAATCATATTAGTTTGTTTACTCTATTAATGGCTGGCTCTATGATAATTTCAACGCGAATGACAAGTGCAAATCAACCAACTAATAATAATATGCCTGGAATGAAAACCATGATGTACATTATGCCTTTTATGATGATATTTATATTTAACAAATATTCTGCAGGATTGAGCTATTACTATTTTTTGGCAAATGTTATTACAATTTTGCAAACATGGATAATGCAGAAGTTTATTATAGATGAGGATAAGGTTCTTGCTCAAATGGAGTCTAATAAGAAAAAACCTGCAAAGCCAAAGTCAAAATGGCAAAAAAGGCTTGAAGAAGCTCAAAAAATGCAACAAAATCGTAAATAATAATCTTAAAAGCCTGGTAATACAGGCTTTTTTGTGTTGTTAAACTTGCAG
The DNA here is from genome assembly GCA_028686735.1 of Bacteroidales bacterium. GTDB lineage: Bacteria > Bacteroidota > Bacteroidia > Bacteroidales > ML635J-15 > Bact-19. The sequence goes on along the minus strand of JAQUBO010000029.1, from coordinate 18,613 downwards.
GTTTTTAATTTTTATCATAAAAGAGATAAAATGTTAATATATTGGTATTACTACTTATGATTATTTCAAACTTAGGCTTAAATATGGCTTTTTGTGAGGGCAAAATATGTCGTTTGTATTGTATATTGTTCTTTATTTAAATATTTATGTTTTATGCTGATTAGATTTACTTATGTTTATCGCTAAAAAAAACAATATAGTTTTCGTGTAAAATTAACGAGTTTAATAATTACGCAAGACTCTGTTTTGTAGGGAGTTTGTATTTGTGTAAGCTGATGTAAGTATTGAACTATATAGAATTGTATGATCTGGTCTAGCATAATATGTTATTGGTTTTTGTGTAAAGTTATATACTAATTTTGTAAAAAATATGGCATTGTTTTTTATAATTTGTGATCAATTATACTAAAACAATAAAAAATACTAAAAATCGTTAATATAACTTGTGTGGAAATATGAATTTTTTTTTATATTTTTGTAATCTGTAATAAAAACTATATTTAAAAATATTATGAAATTAAAAGTTCTTTTTGTAACCCAGGAAATAATGCCTTATCTCCCAGAGACAGAAATGTCAAAAATTGGTAGATACCTTCCTCAAGGGATACAAGAACGCGACAAGGAAATCCGCACGTTCTTACCAAAATTCGGAAACATCAATGAAAGACGTAATCAACTTCACGAAGTAATTAGACTTAGTGGAATGAATTTAGTAATCAATGACACCGATCATCCACTTGTTATTAAGGTGGCCTCAATACAGCCAGCACGGATGCAAGTGTATTTTATTGATAATGATGATTATTTTGGACGAAAACATGCATTAACCGAGAAAGGTGTGGCCTTTGATGATAATGATGAAAGAGCAATATTTTACTCTAGAGGTGTTATCGAAACTGTCAAAAAACTTGGTTGGGCTCCAGATATTATTCATTGTCACGGTTGGTTTACTTCACTTGTGCCTTTTTATATGAAAAAATTGTATGACGAAGACCCATTGTTTGAAAATGATTTTAAAATTATATACTCAGTTTACAACGATAAATTTCAAAAGACATTAAATCCCGACTTATCTAATAAATTAACAACTGACGGTATCCCTGATGAGGATGTTAAAACAATTGTTGAACCCAATTGGGAAAATCTTACAAAATTTGCAATGCAATATTCTGACGGAATTATTATGGGCTCTCATTCTTTAAGTCCTGAGATTAAGGAACTTATTGAGGCTACGGAAAAACCATTTTTAAAACCTCAAGATGAAGATAATTTTGTGGATAAATATAATGACTTTTATAATAAATTAATTGAAAAATAAATTAATGAAAAGCAATTTCAAAAGCCAAGTACACGTTTTTATCTTTCTAATTTTAATAGGTTTGATTTTTAGTTCTTGTCAAAACGAAGATTCACCAATCGGTTTGGGATTAATTTCTGATTCCGAAATAATGGAGCTTATTTGTGATACTATTGATGTGCAGTGTATAACTGTGTCTGATGGGAATATTGCAACAGATGAACGAAGTTTAGCAAGTCTGGGATCGTTTTTTGACCCAGTTTTTGGATTCTCAAAGGCTAGTTTTATTTGTCAGACAAGAATTTCTTCTAACAATGTCGATTTTTCTGATGTCCAAAATATAAACTCTCTGGAACTGCATCTAAAGTACAGCTTTCATTATGGAGACTCTACAACTAATCAGACTCTTAATATATATCGTTTATTAAATGATGTATTTATTGATTCTGTTTATTATGCTTATTATAAACCAGACCCAGCAAATATTGAGCTCCTCGCAACAGCTCCTCTTAACATGTCGGTTGAGGATAGTCTTGTTAAAATTCAATTGCCGATAAATCTTGCCGAAGAGTTTAGAGATACTGATGTAGCAAATTTTGTTGATAATGAGGCGTTTATACAGTATTTTAAGGGGCTATATGTAACTACCGAAAATGTTGCTAATAATGGATGTGTTTATAATTTTAACCTTTATGAACCTAGTTCCCAAATGATATTGTATTACAATGACTCGCTTACTTATGAGTTCTATATAAATAGTAAATCGGCTTGCATAAATATGTTTGAACATGATTACTCAACTGCAATTCCAGAAATTCAATCATTAGTGGCAGACTCATCTTTTAATGCTGATAATGCTTATGTTCAAAGCCTTGGAGGGCTTAGAACTAAATTGTTCTTTCCCGAATTAAAAACACTATTTGATTCGTCAAATATCGCTATTAATAAGGCAAGACTTATACTAAATTTAGAGGATACTTATCTAAATGACAGGTATTTAGCTCCACCAAAGTTAACCTTAGTTTCGGTTCTTGAAACCGGGAAATATGACTTTTTAACCGATTATAAAGTAAACAGCTCTAATTTTGGAGGTGAAAAAAACGAAGATAATTCATACGCTTTTAATATACCTTTTTATATACAGGAGTTGAAAAATGGTAATATTGACTATGGCTTATATTTGTTTGCTATCGAAAATAGAACAAAACCTTATCGAGCTGTTATTAATAATAAACCTAATGATGATAAATCAATTAAATTAGAAATATATTACTCCAAATATTAAACAAATATAACTATGTGCGGAATTATTGGATATATTGGTCATAGAGAGGCCTATGGTATTTTAATTAAGGGATTAAAAAGACTCGAATATAGGGGATATGACTCTGCTGGTATAGCTTTAAGTAATAATGATTATAGGGTCTATAAGTGTAAAGGAAAGGTTTCTGATCTTGAAGAGCAAACTAAAGATAAAGATATTAAAGGTCGTATAGGTATAGGACATACTCGTTGGGCAACTCATGGCGAACCAACCGACAATAATGCTCATCCCCATAAATCTATGAATGGTAAATTTGTAATTATTCATAATGGTATTATTGAAAATTACAATAAACTTAAGAATAGTCTTGAAAACGAAGGATATCAATTTGAAAGTGAAACTGATACAGAAGTATTAGCAAATCTGATAGAGTTTTATTATTTAAATAATAGAAAAAATGGAAAGTCATTTTCACCAGAAGATGCCGTTAGAGCTGCATTAAATATGGTTGTAGGAGCTTATGGCCTTGTAATTTTATGTGAGGATTATCCCGACCAAATGATAGCAGCTCGTAAAGGTAGCCCATTGGTTATTGGTATAGGCAAAAGCGAATACTTTATTGCCTCGGATGCTACGCCAATTGTCGAGTTTACCGATTCGGTTATTTATCTAAATGATGACGATATTGCCGTACTTGATGATAATGGGCTTAGCTTAAGAAACCTGAAAAATATTGCACAAACACCTGATATTCATAAAATAAAACTTGAGGTTAGTGAAATAGAAAAGAATGGATTTGATCATTATATGCTCAAAGAAATTTATGAACAGCCTAGAGCTATAAGAGATACATACAGAGGACGTTTAAATTTTAACTCAAAATTTTTGAGACTCGGCGGTCTTCATAATGTTTTTCAGCAATTAACTGAAGCTAACAGAATTATTATTATTGCCTGTGGAACAAGTTGGCATTCTGGAATAGTGGGTGAGTATCTTTTCGAAGAATTTACTCGTATCTCTACCGAAGTTGAGTATGCCTCGGAGTTTCGTTATCGAAATCCTGTGATAAATAAAGGCGATATTGTAATTGCCATTAGTCAAAGTGGCGAAACAGCTGATACTTTAGCTGCTATACAATTAGCAAAAAAAGCAGGTGCAATTGTTATCGGGATTTGTAATGTCGTAGGTTCTAGTATAGCACGCGAAACTGTCGCTGGTGTTTTTACTCATGCTGGACCTGAGATTGGTGTCGCTTCAACTAAGGCTTTTACTACGCAAATTACTGTCCTTACTATGATGGCGATGTCTATTGGCTTGGCAAATAAAAAACTTGCAAAAGACGAGTTTACAGTTTTAATAGATGAACTTTATGCAATCCCCGAAAAAATCGAGAAAATTCTTACAAAATCTGAAAAAATAAAAAAAATAGCAATAGAAATATCTAATGCTACAAATAGTTTGTATCTGGGTAGAGGCTATCTTTTTCCAGTTGCACTTGAGGGGGCTTTAAAGTTAAAGGAAATTTCGTATATTCATGCTGAAGGGTATCCTGCTGCGGAAATGAAACATGGACCAATTGCTTTGATAGATGAAAAAATGCCTGTAATCGTGTTGGCAACTGAAGATAAATCATACGAAAAAATCGTGTCGAATATTCAAGAAGTGAAAGCACGAAAAGGGGTAATTATTGCGATTGTTACCGAAGGAGATACAACTATTAAGCAAATGGCTGATTACGTAATAGAAGTACCAAAAACAGACTTTGCTCTGGCTCCATTATTAACAGTTATTCCTCTTCAACTTTTATCATATTATATTGCTGTTGAGAGAGGGTGCAATGTGGATCAACCTAGAAATTTGGCAAAATCTGTTACGGTTGAATAAAAAATTATTATTTTATAATAATTTGTGTATTTTTGAGTTATCAATTCAATAAAGAAAAACAGATTGAAAAGAAAACGACTAATATCCTTATCAATTATAACGATAGCATTATTGTTTAATTCGTGTTCTACTGAGAAAAACACGGGCATGAGTAGGTTTTACCATAGTACGACTTTAAAATATAATATATATTTTAATGGAAATGAGGCATATAAAAGAGGCCTAATACGAATAAACTCGCAAAATGTTGATAATTATAATCAAATACTTGATGTGTTTGTGGATAGTAAGGAGGATTTGGCTAGTGCGGCAGGGGGAGATATGGATAAAGCTATCCAAAAATCTGCTAAAGGAATAAAAATACATTCAATTACAAAAAAACCGCAATCTAAAAAGTCGGGTAGTATGTCAAAAAAGGATAAAGAGTTTTTTGATAAAAATGAATTTAATAAATGGATAGATAACTGCTATCTTTTAATGGGGAAAGCATATTTTATTAAACGAGAATATACTAATGCACGACAAAATTTTGATTATCTTGTAAGACAGTTCCCTGACGAAGAAACGCGACATGTCGCTAACCTTTACCTTGTTAGGACATTTAGTGAACAAGGGGATTTCAAAAATGCTAAAGAAACTTTAGATTTTATTGAAGCAGAAAAACAACTCCCAAAAGAATATGATGGTTTCTTTGCAGCCATTTATGCTGATTATTATATTAAACAAAAACAATACGAAAATGCAATCCCCAAGCTTGTGCGAGCTGTAAAAAATACTAAAAAGAAAAAAGATAGGTTGAGATATACATATATACTAGCACAAATTTACGAAAAACTCGAAAACTTGCCCAAAGCATCTGAATTATACGCCGAAGTTGCTAAAAAGAATACTTCTTACGAAATGGAGTTTAATGCAAAAATAAATATGGCAAAATGCTCTGACGCTCAAGGAAAGCGTAATAAAGATATAATGAAGACATTGAGGAAAATGCTCAGAGACGATAAAAATATAGAGTATTTAGATCAGGTTTATTTTGCAATAGCTGAAATTCAGTTCAGACAAGGACAAATTGAAGAAGCAATAGCTAATTACAAATTATCATCCGAAAAAAGTGTAGCTAATGATTTTCAAAAAGCTTTTTCTTGCTTAAAACTAGGCGAAATATATTTTGCACGGCTTGATTATAATAATGCACAGATTTATTATGATACTTGTATGGCTTTTTTACCTGCAACTTATGATAATTATAAAGAAATACGAACAAATTCTAGAAACCTTAATGAACTTGTGGGGTTTACATCAACGGTTGAATTTGAAGACAGCGTGCAAATGCTGGCAGGTTTAAGCGATAAAGAAAGAAACAAAATAATTGATAAGATAATTTCTGAGCTTGTTGAACAAGAAAGAATCGAAAGAGAGTTAGAGCAACAAGCAAATATTAACTCAATGCTATTCGACCAGCAAAGGGGTAATTCGATGAGTAATGTTAGTGCTCCTGGTGGAGGAAAGTGGTATTTCTATAACCCCTCTCAAATTAGTTTTGGTAAAAATGAGTTTGCTAAAAAATGGGGGCAACGGAAAAATGAAGATAATTGGAGAAGAAAAAATAAAGCCTCGATGAGTTTTGATGAAGAAGAACTTGCTGAAGGCGAAGACTCTCTGGATGTTAATAATCAAAACCGTATTACAAATACAAAAGATAGAGCTTATTACTTACAAGATATTCCATTAACCGATTCGGCACTTAATTTGTCGAATGAGTTAATTACTAAGGCTTTGTTTAATATTGGACGCATTTATAAAGAGAAATTCTCTAACTATCCTAAAGCAATTATGGCTTATGAAGAACTTAATAGAAGATATCCAGATAATGAATATCTACTACTCTCTTATTATAACTTGTATCTTTTAAATAAGCTTACAGGAAATAATGCAGAAATGGAAAAATACAAAGGTCTTGTTGTATCAAAATTCCCAGATACAAATTATGCTAAATTGTTGCAAAATCCTAACTTTGTTAAAGAGCTTGAGCAAAAACGTCAGCAAGATATACAACTTTATATAGATACTTATGATAGTTTTATGAATGCAAATTGTGAACTTGTTAAAAGTAATTGCAATAACTATCTTGAGAATAATCCAAAAGGAGAATTAAGAGCAAATTTTGACTTTTTTAAAATTTTGTGTGTAGGTCGTAATGCAGATACGGTAGCTTTTAAAACATCACTAATTAATTATATCCAAGAATATCAGGAACACGAGATGACAACCGCTGCCGAAAATATTCTTGCTTATTTTGGTACAACTGATGTACAGGCTCTTATTGCAGAACTGCAAAAAAGACCCGATCCTGTATTAAATCCGGACAGTAATCTTGTTACTGATACTAGTGGAAATCTTGTCGAAAAACCAGAGAAGAAAGAAATATACGAGTTTGACGAAAACGAAACACACTACTATGCAATTTATGTCAAATCTCAGGATGTTGATATTAAAAGATTAAGTTTTGAAGTAAGAAATTTTAATATCTTTAATTTTAGTATGAAAACATTTAATGTTACAAACCTTACTTTTGATAAAGCCTACGAACTTGTAACAGTTAAGCCTTTTAAAAACAAAACTCAGTCGGTTAATTATTCTAAACTAATTGGAAATAGCGAGGATGTTTTTAATAAAATTAAAGATGTAGAACATAAAATATTTGTTATTTCTGAAGGCAATCTTGTAAAACTCCGAAAAAACAAAGATATTGAAGGATACCTAGATTTTTATCAGACGAACTATTAAACAGTAGGTGTTTTAGCTAATTATTCAAAAAATAATCCTTATGAAACAGATTAGAATCTTATGGACAGATGATGAAATTGATTTATTGAAACCACATATTATTTTTTTAAAACAAAAATCTTATCATATAGATACTGCTACCAATGGAAGTGATGCCATAGAGCTGGTTAAAGATAACGATTATGATATTATTTTTCTTGATGAGAATATGCCTGGTTTAAGTGGACTTGAAACTTTAAGTAAAATTAAAACTATTAAACCGCTTATTCCAGTTGTTATGATTACCAAAAGTGAAGAAGAAAACATAATGGACGAAGCGATAGGATCAAAAATTAATGATTATTTAATTAAACCTGTTAATCCAAATCAGATTCTTTTGGCTATTAAAAAAAATATTGATAAAGATAGGTTAGTTACTGCAAAAACAACTTCAGCTTACCAATCAGAGTTTTCTAGATTAGGCATGGAGATAAACGATAGTCTTAGTTATGAAGATTGGATAGAAGTGTATAAAAAGCTTACTTATTGGGAATTAGAGTTGTCCAATTCTCAAGACAGTACAATGGACGAAATTCTTAAAATGCAGCTTAAGGAAGCGAATATAAGTTTTGCAAAATTTATTAAAAAAAATTATACAGGCTGGTTTGACTCAAAAAATGAAGATAAACCTCTGTTATCACCAAACTTGTTAAAAAACACTGTTTTCCCATTACTTAAAGATGGACAAAAAGTTGTGTTTCTTTTGATGGATAATTTGCGCTTTGACCAGTGGAAAAGCATTGAACCGCTCCTTTCTCAAGCTTATAAACTCGAAAAAGAAGACCTTTATTACTCTATTTTGCCTACAGCCACACAGTATTCTCGAAATTCATTGTTTTCGGGGTTAATGCCTTCTGAGATAAATAAATTATATCCAGAATTGTGGAAAAACGACGATGAAGAGGGAGGTAAAAACCTTTATGAAAAGGAAATGTTAAAAGCATACTTACAAAGATATAGTATTAATTCAAGTTTTTATTACGAGAAGGTAACAGATATTAAATACTGCAAACGAATTGCAGATAATGCTAATTCTATTTTAAATAATCAGTTTGTTACTATTGTTGTTAATTTTATTGATGCTCTTTCGCATGCTCGTACAGATCAAAAAATGATAAGAGAACTTGCCAATACAACAAATGCGTATAGGGCGATTACAAGATCTTGGTTTGAGTTTTCGCCATTGTTTGAAATGCTAAAGGTTTTTGCTGAACATGATGTACATCTTATTATCTCTACTGACCATGGGAGCATACAGGTTGGTGACCCTGTTAAAATAATTGGGGATAAAGCGACTACTACCAATCTTAGATATAAGCAAGGGAGAAGTTTAAATTATAATAAAAAGGATGTATTTGAAATTCTTAATCCTGATGAGGCATATCTTCCTAAAACAAATATTAGTTCAACTTATGTTTTCGCTCAAGGAACTGATTTTTTTGCATATCCAAATAATTATAATTACTACGTTAAATATTATAAAGATACTTTTCAGCATGGAGGAGTTTCTTTGCAAGAAATGATAATTCCTTTAATACACATGAAATCAAAATAATGGAGCAGATAATAATTGAAAAAGTAAATGATATTTATAAGGCTGCAAAGACTTTTATTCGAATTAATAAACTTGATTTGCAAAATAATATTTTTGCTTTTTATGGTGAAATGGGAGTCGGAAAAACAACTTTTATTAAAGCTATTTGTAAAGAATTGGGAGTTGGTACCGAAGTTACAAGTCCAAGTTTCTCTATTGTAAACGAGCATATAACTCAAAATAATACAATGATTTATCATTTCGATTTATATCGAATCGAAAAAATACCCGAGTTATTGGATATAGGATTTGAAGAATACATTAACTCTAATGCAATTATATTTATTGAATGGCCAGAAATCGCTGAAAATATGCTCCCTGATAAAACAGTGAATGTAAATATTACTACTGTAGGAGAAAAAAGATATGTAGAGATTTTTAATTGAAATCAAGAGTAATGTACTAATAAAAAAAAATGTGAAAATATTTTTGTATAATAAAGAAACAGTAAAAAATATTAGTATATTTGTACAGCATTGTAAAGTGTTGATTCTTTATATATTTTAATGGAGAAATTAAGTAAGAAAATAACTAGTTTTATAAGGGGTTTGGTAGATTTTGGAGTAGATGATAATTTGCCATATTTAGAAGCACGTAAAGCCAAACTGCTAAATGTTGCTGTTTGGGCTATAAGTATTATTTTAGTAATATTTCTTGTTATTAATCTTATCGAAAAAAATTATTTTCTCGCAATATCAGATATCCTACTTTTTGTTTTTGTTTGTATTCCCTCATGGATTTTGCAGTATAAAAGAAAATATAAAGCGAACTTATTATTGATTATAAGTGCGTTTTTAATTTATACAACATTACTAACAATTCTTAAATATGATGTAAATAGACAAACAGAGCATATTTTACCTGCTTTGTCAATTTTGGTCATTTTCCTTTTTGATGGATGGAAAAAAAATCTTATTTTTATATTATTCCCAATATCTTTTTTTACAATCAGATTTGTTGTGATGTATCAAACCTATGGGATTATAGAATTAAAAACCTTACATCTGATTTATTTTATCGAGTTTTTAAGTGTATATATAGTTACTAATTATTTTAAAGCTGATATGCTTAACTTTTATGATAAGCTCCAAAAGACTATTGATACTAAAGATAAATTATTCCAAATTATTTCGCATGATATCAAAAACCCATTTAGCAGCCTTTTGGGAACGAGTGAATTGCAATTAAGATTTGCCCAAAACAAAGAGCTTGAAAAATTTGAAAAATCATCAAAGATAATTCACTCCTCAGCTTCTAGGATTTATGATTTAACGCAATCTTTGTTAGATTGGTCAAGTACGCAAACAGAATCATTAGATCCAAAAATTAAAAACATAAACATTACTAAGCTAATAGAAGATGTGATAGGCTTTTGCGATATGACGGCAATTCCGAAGGAAATAGAGCTCGTTTTTGATAATAAAAAAACAGTGCTAATAAATTGTGATGCCGTGATGACACAAATTGCTATTAGAAATATTATTATGAATGCAATTAAATTCTCGCACCGAAACTCCAAAATCGTTGTAAGTCAAAGTGTTGAAAGTAGTGGAGTTCTAATATCAATTGAAGATTTTGGTGTTGGAATAGATCCTGTTAAGCTTGAAAATATATTTGACGAAGATTTTCTGCACTCAAGCTATGGTACAGAAAAAGAAAAAGGCACAGGATTAGGGCTGAAAATCACTAAAGAGCTAATCGAAAAACAAAATGGCAGAATTCTGGTGGAAAGTACAGTAGGCAAAGGTTCTACTTTTAAAATATTTTTGCCAAACTAATCGAACATTATTGTAAACTAATTGTTTATGTGTAAAAATAAAAATATATGAAAAACACATTCTTTGCAACATTTATCGCTTTATTATTATTATCTGTATCTGTTAGTGCACAGAACAAAAAATCTGATATAAAGCCAATTTACCAGTTTAAAGTTAAAGATATTACTGGACAGAACTTTGACTTTAAAGAGCTTGAAGGTAAAAAAATAATGATTGTAAATACTGCATCTAAATGCGGTTTCACTAAACAATTTACTGAATTACAAGAGATATACGAAACATATAAAGATCAAAACTTTGTGATTGTTGGTTTTCCCTCAAACGATTTTATGAATCAGGATCCTGGATCAAACGAAGAAATACTAGAGTTTTGTACTACAAATTTTGGTGTTAGTTTTCCAATGATGTCAAAAATTCAAGTAACGGGAAAAAAGAAAGCAAATATATATAAGTATCTTACGGATAAAGATCTTAACGGATACGAATCATCTAAAGTAAATTGGAATTTTCAAAAGTATTTAATAAATGATAAAGGATATTTGGAAAAAGTGATAGGAACAAAAACTGCTCCTGATGATGATGTAATAATTAATTGGATAGAAAAGGAATAATTAAAATGCAATTTCGATATTTTTGTCGCTTAAACCCTTTGTATATACTCTCTAATATGTGGTTTAATATAAATATTTAAAAACATGATATACATCTTTTTTAATTGTATTCATTTTTTATAAATTTGCCTCTGTGAAAAGTAAAAATGCTATACATGTTATTATGGTTTGGCTTAGTTTAGTGAGCCTTAGCCTGTTGTTGATTAACAATAGTGTTTTTTTACATACTCACAAACTTGATGACGGACGAATAATTAGTCATGCCCACCCATTTAAGACTGCCGATAAAACAAGTTCTGGCGAAGCCCGACATCAACATAGCCTTAATGAAATTTTAATATATCAGATTCTCGATTCTGTAGCAATGTTATTAATTGTGTTCGCAGTTGTTGAGGCTCTGATACCTGTAATAATACATCTTTTTGGATTCTATTTTTATAAAGCATGTAAAAAAGATGTTATTGATGGATATAGTATTCGTCCCCCACCTTTTTGCCTGTCATAAATTACAGAGCTTTAGTACAGGTAAAAATAAATTAAATCAAATAAAAAATGAAATATATAATATTAGCATTATTTGTATTTGTGGGAATACAAATGAATGCACAAAAGCAGACAGACGCACATATAATTGGGCATGTCGAATGTTGTGGCGAACATATACCCTTTGTGAATATAATGATAAAAAACACAACTATTGGTACATCAACTGATGAAACAGGTCATTTTCAATTAATAAATATGCCTGAAGGAAATTATACTATTGTTGCAAAAGCCTTAGGTTATAAGTCGAGTGAAGAAGAGGTGGAAATTGTTAGAGGTAAAACAATAGAAATTAAATTTGAACTCTTACAAGATGTTATGGGACTTGATGAGGTTGTTATAACTGGAGATAGAAATCAGAAAAATCGTAAAGAATCTGCGGTGGTTGTTAATACTCTTACTCCAAAAACTCTTGAAGCAAATAATAGTGTAACTGTGAGTGAGGGGCTTAACTTTTGTTCAGGATTGAGAGTTGAGAATAACTGCCAAAACTGTGGGTTTAATCAATTAAGAATGAATGGGATGGAAGGTCCATATTCGCAGGTACTTATAAATTCACGTGCCATTTTTAGTGGACTCGCCGGAGTTTATGGACTCGAACTTATACCTGCAAATATGATTGAAAGAGTTGAGATTGTTAGAGGTGGTGGATCTGCTTTGTATGGTAGTAATGCCATTGCAGGTACAGTAAATATGATATTAAAAGACCCTATAACAAACTCTTATGAATTTGGTACAAATACAGGATTTATTGGTGCTGGAATGAATGGTGCCGGAGACCCAGCTCTTGACTTAAGTGTAAATCTTAATGCATCTATTGTTTCTTCGGATTCTAAAACAGGAATGTCAGTTTATGGATTTCATAGAGATAAAGAACCTTTTGATGCAAATAATGATGGATTCTCTGAACAATCTCAAGCAAAAAACACTACAATTGGAACAAGAATTTTTCATCGTTTCTCAACACGATCAAAACTTAGCTTAGATTATTTTAATATAAATGAACAAAGAAGGGGTGGTAGTGATTTTGAAAATCCATATCACGTTACCGCACTAAACGAAGCAGTTGAACATAATATTAATACCGCTGCGATAAGTTACGACCTTTTTGTGAGAGACCAAGATCAAATTGCGGTTTATGCTTCTGCTCAACATGTATTGAGAGATAGTTATTATGGGGCAAATTACTCGCTGAGCGATTACGGAAAAACAAAAGATTTGTCTTACTCTGTGGGTGCACAATATACAATGCGACAAGGTAAATCCAACCTTATAGCAGGAATCGAAAGTACAGGTTCGTTTTTAAATGACCAAAAACCAAGCTATGCCGATTATGATAATGCGGTAGTTACTGATAACCAAATTGTTGATGTTCCTTTTGTGCCAACTACAACAATTGCTAATCAGCGATTGATTACAAATGGGACTTTTGCACAATTTGAGCGAAAATTAAATAGGTTTAGAGTGAGTCTAGGTGCAAGATTTGATAATTATGTTGTTACGAATCTAGAAGATGCAAATCAGAAAAAAGATGGACAGGTTTTTAGTCCTCGAGCAAATGTTTTGTTTGATATAACTAGGGATTTGCAATTTAGAGTAAATTATTCTCAGGGCTTTAGGGCTCCTCAAGTGTTTGATGAGGATTTACATATTGAAACTTCTGGTTCGAGACAAGTAATACATCGAAATGACCCCGATTTACACCAAGAAACAAGTCATAGTATTAGCAGTTCATTGGATTTTAAAAAGAATTTTGGAAGAACAAGTATTAGCTTTCTAACCGAAGGGTTTTACACTATTCTAAATAATCCTTTTGTTAACGAATACGGAGTTCCCGATGAAAATGGCGTAGTAGTTTATACAAGAGTAAATGCCGATGAGGGTGCAGTAGTACAAGGAATAAACTTTGAATTGAACGTTTTTCCAGGTTCGAAGATCTATTTGAACTCAGGATTTACGCTCCAACAAAGTCTCTATGAAGAAAATCAAGAGTTTGATAAAAAAAGATTTTTTAGAACTCCTAGCAATTATGGCTTCTTTACTCTAAACTATAGTCCTGTAAAAAACTTTAATGCTGCGGCAACAGGAACATATACAGGTAAAATGTTAGTCCCATATTTTGGTACTATGTTATCTGATCCCGAAATTGGTGAGTTGAGAGAATCTGATGCATTTTTTGATGTTGGCTTTAAAGCACAGTATAATATTAAATTAAATGGTGCTAAACTTCAAATATTTGCTGGAATTAAGAATATATTTAATTCTTATCAAAATGACTTTGATTCAGGAATAGACAGAGACCCAGCTTATATATATGGTCCAATGTCGCCAAGAACTGTGTATTTTGGTATTAAGATTGGAAATATGATTGGATAAGTTGCATTGATAAAACATATAATTATTAAATAAAAATACTGGCATGTTAAAATGTCAGTATTTTTTTAGTTAAAGGTCTTGTGTCTTTTTTTATCTTTGCAAAAAAATACTTAATAATGAAAGATTTTAAACGATATACTGTAACTTCTGCTCTTCCTTATGCTAATGGTCCAATACATATCGGACATCTTGCTGGAGTATATGTGCCTGCCGACATATATACAAGATATCTTAGATTAAAAAATAAAGATGTCATTTTTATTGGTGGCTCTGACGAACACGGTGTGCCAATTACTTTGCAAGCCAAAAAAGAAGGTGTTCATCCTCAGGAAATTGTTGATAGATATCATAATATAATTAAAAAATCTTTTGCAGACTTTGGAATTAGTTTTGATGTTTATTCTAGAACAAGTAATAAAATGCATCACGAAACGGCTTCTGAGTTTTTTACAAATCTTTATGAAAAAGGAGAATTTGTTGAAAAAACAAGCATGCAGTTTTTCGACGAAGAAGAGAAACAATTTCTTGCCGATCGTTACATTATGGGAACATGCCCAAAATGTGGTGCCGAAGATGCTTATGGTGATCAGTGCGAAAAATGTGGTTCTAGTCTTAGTGCCGAAGAATTAATAAATCCTCGTTCTGTTATTAGCGGTAATAATCCTGTACTTAAAGAAACTAAGCATTGGTATCTGCCTTTAGATAAATATGAAGATGAACTTAAAAAATGGATACTCGAAGAGCATAAAGAATGGAAACCTAACGTTTACGGACAATGTAAATCATGGCTAGATTCAGGATTATTTCCACGAGCTGTTACTAGAGATTTGAATTGGGGAGTAAAAGTGCCACTAGAGGAAGCAAAAAATAAAGTGCTTTATGTTTGGTTTGATGCACCAATTGGATATATTTCTGCGACAAAAGAACTTACTCCAGATTGGGAAAAATACTGGAAGGATGATGATACCAAACTTGTTCACTTTATTGGTAAGGATAATATAGTTTTTCATTGCATTATTTTTCCTTCAATGCTAAGACACGAAGGCTCGTATATTTTACCAGAGAATGTTCCCGCAAATGAATTTTTAAATCTTGAAAGCGATAAAATATCTACTTCTCGTAATTGGGCTGTATGGTTGCATGAGTATCTTGAGGATTTTCCTGGTAAACAAGATGTGTTAAGATACGTATTGTGTGCTAATGCTCCAGAGACTAAGGATAACGATTTTACATGGAAAGATTTTCAAGCGAAAAATAATAATGAGTTGGTTGCAATAATGGGGAACTTTGTAAATAGAACACTCGTTCTTACTCATAAATATTTTGATGGCTATGTGCCAAAACCTAGTGTAGAAACAGATTATGAAAAACAAATACGTGCTGAATTAAAAGTAATTAAATCTGATATAGAAAAAAACATTGAAAAATATAAGTTTCGTGAAGCTCTTAAAAATGCAATGAGTATTACTCGCTTGGGTAATAAATATTTGGCAGATACAGAACCATGGAAATTAATTAAAACGGACGAAGAAAGGGTTAAAACAATTTTATACTACTCCTTGCAATTATGTGCTCTTTCCGCGGTCTTAGCAGAGCCATTTTTGCCATTTACATCAAGCAAGTTGTTTAAGATGCTAAATATAGACAAACCAGCATGGGAGCTTACAGCTAAATTTGATTTGATAAAAAGTGGACATGTCATCAATAACGCCGAACTTCTTTTTGATAAAATTGAAGATGATGCGATTAATGCACAAATTGAAAAACTAAATCGAACAAAAGAAATGAACGAAGAACAAAATATACAAGTAAGTCCGCAAAAAGACACTATCACTTATGATGATTTTATTAAGCAAGACATTAGAATTGCGACTATTTTAGAAGCAGAAAAAGTGCCAAAAACCGATAAATTATTGAAAATCAAAGTCGATACTGGCATTGATACACGTATAATAGTTTCGGGTATTGCAAAATACTATAAGCCTGAAGACATTATTGGAAAGCAAGTTTGTGTGCTTGTAAATCTTGCTCCACGAAAGTTAAGAGGTATTGAATCAAATGGAATGGTTTTAATGGCTCAAGATACTGATGGAAGTCTCAAATTTATTAATCCAGATGCTTTTTGCAACAACGGATCGCTTATTAGTTAAAAAAATGTCTTTTTTTTAACTTTGTATCAATAAATTTTATAAAATTGCATTGTAAATAAAATAAAAAAACATCAAATTAATTTAAGAATTTAAAACCAAAAATGAAACTCTTAACAATGATTCGTCATGCAAAATCAGATTGGGATAACGATTTGTATGATTTTGATCGTCCTTTAAGTGCAAAGGGTGAAAAAGATGCTCCACGTATGGGTGAATATTTAGCTCAAAACTTTCCTAAACCAGATTTGATTATTTCGAGTCCTGCTTTAAGGGCTGCAAAAACTGCTGAGCTTATTGCTGAGAAAATAGCCTATCCAGTTGATAGAATTAAATATGTCGATGAGCTCTATTTATGTAGTGTTTCTGAATATATCGAAGTGCTTATTAATCAAAGCCCTAAAACACGTCATATATTTGTGGTAAGTCATAATCCTGGTACAACCGGCTTTGTTAATCTGATTGCAGGTGAGAATATTGAAGAACTACCAACATTAGGTGTAGCACATATTGAACTGGATTTTTATAAATGGGACGACATCGAACCCGATACTGGCAAACTACTTAAAATATTTAGTCCGAAAACTATATAGTAAGTAATCAGTAATCGGTATGTCAGTATTTGGTATGTTGATTACTGATTACTGATTATCATTTGTTTTAGTGATATAGAACATAAAAGAAAATGATTCTTTTCAGAAAATGTTTACTACATTTGTTTCTTAGGAAATAGTTTAATAATATAAATACACAGATTATGAGAAAGCACATTTTTAATGCAGGTCCATGCAAATTGTCGGACAGAACTTTGGAGAATACTTCAAAAGCAATATTAGAGTTTAATAACAGTGGTCAATCAATTCTTGAAGTTTCGCACAGAGGAAAAGATTTTCAAGCGGTTATGGATAATACAGTTGAATTGATGAAAGAGGTTCTCAATATTCCTGATAATTATTCAGTTTTATTTTTAGGTGGTGGTGCTAGTTTGCAATTTTGCATGATCCCTTATAACTTTTTGAAAAATAAAGCTTTTTATCTTGATACTGGAACATGGTCAACAAAAGCTATTAAAGAAGCTAAGATGTGGGGTGAAGTCGAAGTTGTAAGTTCAAAAGATAAAGGATTTACTTATATCCCAAAAAACTTTAAAGTGCCTTCTGATGTTGATTATGTTCATATTACAACAAATAATACTATTCGCGGAACAGAAATATTTGAAGACTGGTCTTTTGATGCTCCTTTGATTGCGGATATGTCATCAGATATTTTAAGCCGTCCTGTTGATTTTACAAAATATGCAATGGTTTATGGTGGTGCTCAAAAAAATATGGGACCGGCAGGTGCTACCTTTGTAATAATTAATAACGATTATCTAAGCAAAGTCGTTGATAGACCTATTCCTTCAATGTTAAAATATAGCACTCATATTGATGGTGGCTCAATGTTTAATACTCCTCCAGTTGTTAATATTTTTGCTATTCGTGAAACGCTTCTTTGGGTTAAAGAATCGGGAGGCTTGGTTGCAATGGACAAACTTGCTGATGATAGAGCAAATATGATATATGAAACTATTGATAATAGCAAAATGTTTAAATCTCCTGTTGCTAAAGAAGATAGATCTAGAATGAATATCATTTTTATAATGGAAGATAAATATAAAGATCTCGAAGCCGAATTTATTGCTTTTGCAGATAGCAAAGATTGTGTTGGAATTAAAGGACATAGATCTGTAGGTGGGTTTAGAGCTTCTACTTATAACGCTTGTACAATGGAAGATGTGGAAGAAATTGTTAGTGTAATGAAAGAATTTGAACAAAAACACGCATAATAATAGTAAATTTTAAATTTATAAACGCTCCTCTTGTAGGAGCGTTTTTTTATTGGGATACATATACAGTGAAAAAATCTGAATCTATTTCTAATACATCGCAGTGGGATGTTATAAAATCAAAAACAATATCCCCCGAATAGTTGCGAGGTTTGAGACCGTCGTAGATTACGCGAGTATCAATTTTATCAACTATGAAATAGGTCTTTTGTGTTGCGATTACAGAATTCAAATCTTTTATAAGTCTATTTTCTTGTCCTATGTATTCGTTAGCTATCATCCAGTCTATGGGGGCGGGGTTTTTAGTTTTCATAGCTGCATAAAACATTGCATTGTGAGGAAAAACAACGGTACTATTCATTGCATTATCTAATTTGTAAAATATATCCGATAACTCGTTGTAATATGCTACAACATGCCGGTTTGTGCGAATATCTCCAAATGCTTTAGAAGAAAGTCCTAATC
>JAQUBO010000190.1 GCA_028686735.1 Bacteroidales bacterium | reverse complement strand
TTTTCGATGCACGCCGTGTCGGCTTCTTATGTGGTACATCTTTGCAAGGAGATTTATCCGCATTGCCCGGCGGCCTGGTTGCTGCACCTCAAAGGTTACGAATGGGAATTTCGCGAAGGACTCACAGAGAAAGCTTTGGTCAATTGCCAAAAGGCTTTTGAACATCTTAAACCTATTCTGTTAAATCCGCAGCAGCTTTTGGATTATCCGCAAACACATTAATAAAGAAATTTTAAAATCTAAAAAATCCTAAACGTATGAATACAACAACCAAATACCTGGGACTGGAACTGAAAAACCCGGTGGTGGTCAGCAGCTCCCGACTCACGAGCTCTTACGACAAAGTGATGGAGATTATCGAACATGGCGCCGGAGCTGTTGTGCTCAAGTCGCTGTTTGAAGAGCAGATTATCAACGACATCGAGGGTGCCCTGCGCGACAACGAGATGTATTTCTGGTATCCCGAGGCTACCGATTTTGTTAAACATATCTCGAAAGAGCACGGTGTAAACGAGTACATCAAATTCATTAAAAAAATAAAAGCCAACACCACCACGCCGGTAATTGCCAGCGTAAACTGCACCACGTCGCAGCAATGGCCACAGTTTGCCAAAGAGTTGCAAAGTGCCGGCGCCGATGCACTTGAACTGAATATTGCCATCTTCCCGCACGACGAAACCATCGACAGCCGCGACATCGAGAATGTGTATGTCGACATCGTGGAGTCGGTAAAACAGCATGTGCAGATACCTATAGCCGTAAAGCTGGGCGCGCAGTTTACCAATATTCCGCAAATGGTGTCGCGTCTCGACGCTGCCGGTGCGCAAGGCCTTGTGTTGTTCAATCGGTTTTTCCGTCCCGATATTGATATCGAAACGAGCGAAATTAGCTACAGCAACTATTTGAGTGAGCCTGCAGAGATGACCGAATCGTTGCGATGGATCAGTTTGTTGGCACCAAAAACCCGCTGCGACCTCATCGCCAATACGGGCATCCACGACTATAAAGCGGTTGTGAAGCAGCTCATGGCCGGAGCTGCTGCCGTGCAGCTCACTTCGATTCTTTACAAAAAAGGAGTGCCTTATCTGGCCACCCTTATTGGCGAGGTGCAGGCCTGGATGAAAAGAAAAAACATCGACAGCATCGACAAAATCAGAATTAACACCAGGCACGGTAATGCCAATGCAGCCGAGTTTCAACGTGTCCAGTTTATGCGCAAGACCACTGGAATTTTATCATAAAAATTTGGATTATAATTTGGCAAGACCTCACTCGATTTTTTTTGGGTGAGGTTTTTTTGTTACCCATGCGAGTAATTTCTGTTCGCTTTACTATTCTCTGAAATCCTTACCCATCGTAAAGTTTTTGTTGTATTTTTCTTGATTTCTCCCTACAAAATTATCCTAACTTTGGGCTTCATTTTAACACACAAAAATCATGAAGTCTTTTTTATTAATCTCTCTTGCTTTTATCCTTGCCTTCTCTGCCACCGCCCAGGAGTGGAGCACGCCTGTGAATGTATCGAATATGGAGGGTCAGGATCAAATGCAAGATTTTTACATTGATAATAGCAATACTATCCATTGTGTGTGGACCCATATGTACAGTCCAACATTTAGTAAGATTTATTATTCCAAATCATATGATGACGGTTCCACATGGTCAACGCCGGTGGATTTATCCCAAAATAACTCCATGTGGTGTTTGCGCCCTCATATTGTATCAAATTCCGAAAATCATCTCTTTGTTTCTTATGATTACAATTCATACTCTACCACACAAAGCTTAATTGTATTCAGAACGTCAGACGGTAGCACATGGAGTGATATGGATACAGTGAGCGAAGGTATGCCCGGGGCAAGAAAAAACAAGTTGATAATTGATATGAATGATAGAGTTTATTGTTTTTGGTACCATGATTTGAATTACGGTAGTATTTTTTACAGAATTTTAGATAATCAACAGTGGAGTGAAATAGATACTCCGTTTAATGACAACAACTTTTATGCTGCAAGTGATGTATGTACGGGTACGGACAACAATGTTTACTTAAGTGGACTTTTTCGCCAATACGGTCAAAATTATGATGCTATCCGAACTTTTTTTTGTTCCCATAAAATCCAGATTTGGACTGATTTTACAATATTCGGGGACATGCAATGTTTAGAAAATACAGTCACAATCGAACTAAGCAACCAACCTCGTATTTGCTGGCGACAATACACTTCCTTTACAGCACCCCCAAATGACGGAACCTTTTATGCCAAACATGAAGGCAACAACTGGTCGGAGCCTGAATTGATCGTTGAAGACCCAAGCGAACAAATTATGATCGTTGATGAAAACAATCGTTCAAACATTTTTGATACCGAAAAAACCGAAAATGGAAGTATACTGGTTCATTATTACAAGCTAAATGATTCTTGGCAGGGATACATCGTTGCGGAATCGGATTGGAGTAGCATGAACAGTTGCGCAGTGAATTTTAATAAAAAACTATATTTAATGTATCGAAAGCCAATTGATCAGTCAATAAACAGCGAAATATTATTTACAAAATCCGATATTGTTTCCAACGTTGAAGAACCTTTACTAAAACCTAATAAAATTGAACTCAAAATATACCCCAATCCTTTTTCACAAACCATCACAATAAATTTCAATATTGCTTCGCCCGGAAAAACAACACTAAAAATCTACAACTTAAAAGGCGAATTATTGAAGGTATTGCTGGAAAAAAATCTATTGGCGGGAAGCTATGAAGTACAGTGGGATGCCACAACCAAAAAAAACGTAAACGTAAAGAGCGGATTATACCTCGTGCGACTGCAATCGGGCAAACACGTAGTTACACATTCACTTGAATACATTAAATAAACATTTTAGCCTTATGAAAAAGCTTGTACTAATTTTAATGCTTGGTTTTTTGGTTGCCAATGTTGTTGAAGCACAACAAAAGTATGCCGTGCTAATTTGTGGCGCGCAAGTTCATACTTCACCAGGTGATGCCAATGGAATGCTTGATTACACTGGCACCACAGGTTTTTATCACTGGACGGAGTTCTGGGCAGAGATTTACAACACCTGGGAAATGCTGATTAAACCCGTGGATTTGGGTGGAAAAGGCTTTCTGGATGAAAATGTGTATGTATTGTATGCGGATGGAATTGATTTTTCAATACCAGCCTCTGATTGGATTGCGGATAAATACAACCCATTAATTTATTATGCACCTTACGCTCCCATTGTCGACTATAGTGCAACGAAGGCAAATTTAGAAATGGTATTCAATGGTCTTGCTACCGGTCAGGGCGATTTCCCGCTACTTACAGAAGATGACTTTTTGTTTCTATGGACTTTTGGGCATGGTTTCACTGGCCCTGAAGATGAGTATAGTTCGTATCTTCAGCTATATCCGGGTGAGATTTATAAAGATGAAGATTTTGCTTCAAAAACAGATCAAATAAATTGTGGAAAGAAAGTATTCTGGTTATTACAATGTCATTCTGGAGGTTTTATTCCCGAACTAGAAAATCCAAATACAGTAATAACTACTGCTGTACCATATGAGTTACGCTCAACCGTCGCTGATGATTCAACAGTATTTGAAAACGAAGTTA
Organism: Bacteroidales bacterium; assembly: GCA_028686735.1. Classification (GTDB taxonomy): domain Bacteria; phylum Bacteroidota; class Bacteroidia; order Bacteroidales; family ML635J-15; genus Bact-19. The sequence continues at coordinate 3,245 of JAQUBO010000190.1, read as the reverse complement.
TTAACGATACAATTTATCACCACACCGAGGTTTATTTTCATCTCTATTCTGCAATAAATCATGCATCACCGGACGGCAGAACTGATTATGACGGCCAGCCATTAACCGAGGCAGATAGCAATGAAGATAATTTTATAAGCATAAAGGAAGGTGCAATTTGGGCTCAAGACCATGAATCGGTGGAGGATTTCCCTCTATACTCCGATCTTGGAAACATTGGAAATAACACTTCATTACTTTACCCCACCCTCCTCCATTCAGATATCGGCACCGACGGCTTGCAACAAACCCACCGTGGCCTGATCGGCATTTCCAAAACCATACATGTTACAGCAGGCTGCCAGCTTACTTTAAAAGCTGATGCCAACATCCACCTGCTCAACGAATCGAAACTCATTGTGGATGCCGGAGCTATGCTTGTAATCGAAGCGTATGACACCATTATAGCCACCAACCCGCAAAACCAAATAATAATAAACGGAAACATTTCTATTGGCGAAGGCGTATTGTTTACCTCCGAAAACAACCTGCAGTGGCAGGGTCTGCAAATCAACAATACAGCGCTGTCGCTTTCGCTTGAAAATGTAGATTTTGAGCATTGCCTTGTGAAAGGACAACCCGCTTCTCTTGCCTTCGATCATTGCGCCTTTACAAACGGAGGGCTGGATGTCGGCCGGGGAAATATCAACATCAAACACGGTGTGTTTACCAACAGTTATGCTGAAATAAGTTATGCTGCGTTGGGAAATAAATTTGCTCGCATCAGCGACTGTCAGTTTACCAATACCGGTAGCAGCATTACTGCCATCATCGTCGAATCGTATGCTAACTACAGCATCTCCGGTACGTCCGTTTCAGGGTACCGCGACAACGCCATCGAGATATCCAATGCCGGTTTTGCGGCGGAAGGAGTTCATTCGATCACCGGAAATACCATTACGGGCAATGGTACTTCAAATTTCACGGCAGCCGGTTTATTTATTTACCACAGCTTTGCCGATGTAGCAGATAACGTGATGATCTCTCAAAATCCTTATGGTATGCAATGCCTCAACAGCAGCGAAATATCCATTACAGGCAACCGGCAGGCTATCTATGATTACCAAACCCAGCAGATACGCGATAATGGCATCAATCAGATTTATGCCACCCAGGGTAGTTTTCCGCGCGAGGTAAAGTGGAATGCCATAGTGGACGAGGACAACGATTGTCTGTTTTATTACGAGACCTCAAATGAAGAAGCACCTTATGATGTAAAATACAATCATTGGGGTCAGAATTTCAATGCCGCCAGCGACTTATGTCCGACTGAGTATTTCGATTACCTCCCGCTTTGGAACTTGCAACCGGGCATTTCGCCTCCCGAAGGAGCCGCTTTGGCTTTCGGAAATGCCAAAAGTATGGCGGATTCCGGATACTTTAATCAAAGTAAAATTGCATACACAGAAATCGTAAACACCTGGCCTGACTCCAAATATGCGCAGGCTTCGCTCCGCCAACTTTTTGCCATCGAGCCGCTGGCAGCAAACGATTTCGAGGCGCTTAAAGCGTATTATCTTACTATAGATGAAAATGAAAACCTCCAAAGAGTTGCCGCTCAACTTGCCGCCTTTTGCGATGTGAGTCTCGCAAACTGGCAAAGTGCCATCGCAAGTTTTGAGGAATTCATACAAAACCCTGCCTCTTACCAGGATTCGCTCTTTGCCATCATCGATTTGGCACACACCTATCAATTGATGGAGCAAAGCGGCTACAAGGCGGCACTCACTGGTAAGCTACACCAGTATCGGTATAATTCGGCCATAGAATTTAATCAAAGCAAGGATTATCACATCAGCCTTCTTTTTGGGGAACCTGACGAAAAGCTGATGCCTGACCCGAAAGATCAAAGAAATTTTGCCGGAAGGATAATCAGAAATTCACCAAATCCTTTTTCGGGAACAACAGAAGTATCCTTTGAATTAAATGAATCAGCAGATGTTATGATTTCTATTATCAGTGAATTGGGTCAAAAACATGAAGTGGTTCATCAGCCGAACGTCTCAAAAGGAATCAATCGAATTTATTTTTCGTCCTCCGCTTACCCTGATGGACTGTATATTTGTATCCTTGAGATTAACGGAAAAATCGTTGATACAAGAAAGATAATCATAGCGAATTAGACCAAACATCGATGCCGGCTTTTAAGGGTAAATTTTCTGGTGGTGGAATTGACTACCAAATCGTCATAACCTTATCCCCAGCCGCAATTGCTTCATTAATCATTAGCTAATATGTGTCCGGGTCTGATTTTTTGGATGGGTTTTTTTAATATTTCTATAAATAAGCACAAACTTTTATCGCGCAAAGTAACTTTGAATATTATTTTTGTAAAAACACCCAAAAGTTTTGCCCGGCACAATGCATAGAAATAAAGCACAACAAAACACACGAATTGCCTATCTGGAAGGATGGGTGTCGTTTGGTGTGAATCTGTTTTTGTTTGTCATCAAGCTGTGGGCAGGCTTAGTTACCGGCTCGGTGGCCATCGTAGCCGATGCCTGGCACACGCTGTCCGATTCGTTGAGTTCGGTGGTGGTAATTTTTGGTGCACGTGTGTCGGCCAAGCCGCCCGACAAGGAGCACCCTTTTGGCCACGGTCGCGCCGAGCTTATCGCCAGCGTCCTGATAGCTGCGCTGCTTGGCTTTATGGCTTACGAATTTATCCACGAAAGTATCATCAAGCTTTCCGGCCACGAAGCCGCTCACTTCGGAACCATTGCCATCGTGGTCACCATTATTTCTATTGTTGTAAAAGAAGCCCTGGCACAATATGCTTTTCGTGCAGCACGCAAAACCAAATACAGTTCACTGCGCGCTGATGGCTGGCACCACCGCACCGACGCCATCTCGTCAGGGGTAATTCTTGTCGGGATTTTGTTGGGAAAATATTTCTGGTGGATCGATGGCGTGATGGGAATCTTGGTAGCCATTATGATTTTTTGGGCGGGCTACGGAATTTTAAAGCAAGCCATGAGCCGATTGCTGGGGGAGGCGCCAGAGCCTGATCTGGTAAATCATCTTACCGCTTCCGCTAAAAAAATTACTTCGCTCGATCTGCGTATTCATCATATCCATTTGCACGAATATGGCGACCATAAAGAATTGACCTTTCATGTGAAACTGCCACCCAAAATGACGGTGGAAGAAGCCCACGATCTTATCGAAAAAGTCGAAAATCAGATCTGGGATGATTTGGGATTGGC
>JAQUBO010000189.1 GCA_028686735.1 Bacteroidales bacterium | reverse complement strand
CAGGAAAAAGAAAATCAAAGACAAATTGAATTTGCCAAACTCCAACTCCAACAACAAGAACAACATATACAAGAAAAACAAAAACTTGAATTAGAAGCAAAACAGAATCAGTTTAAATTTCTTATCTCGCAAGCACAGTCTCTATTCGATAATAATGATTTTAAAACAGCTATGTCCAAAATTGTGGAAGCTGAAGCTTTAAATCTTGAAAACGACTCTCATTTGGACTTAAAACTACAAATTGACAAATCTATTGATTTACAAACAAAAAATGATGCTATTGAGAAATTAAAACAAGAAAGAGCAGAAAAACGCATTGCCGAGACCAAAGAAAAACTTCAAGGTGGATTGGCTTCTTATCTCGAAGAAAAAAATCTAAAAAATGAGTTTAAGGTAAATAAGTTTGGGATACTCAAAGCAAAGGTAGAAAAGTATCTAAAAGATTCTGCACAAGAAAAACTGCCCGAGAATGAATTGATTGTCTTGGAGCAGTGTATCAAACGTGTTTATAATTCTTTAAAGAATCGAGAACAGAAAAAATGGCAAAAGTTTGACAATAACAATATTTGGCAAACTATTGCTAACTGGTCGAATAGTGATTTTACAAAAAACATTTATGATAAGCTTTTTTAACCCATATATAAATCTAAACCTCTTATGAACCGCTACATCCAACAACTAATAGAAGATTTTGCCAAAGTAGAGGCAAATCCAATACCCGATCCAAATTACGAAACACTGCCTTACGATGAGTTTGAAAAAGAAATGATGAAACTCGAAGAGGGAAAACAAGTTTCCGGAAATAATTTGCTAAATGTAAGCTATGAAGAATTGCCTCCTCCCGAAAAACTTACGGACGAACAAACTAAGTTATTATTAGATGCTATCTTAAAAGCATTGACAGCTAAAGGTGTCTGTATATGTTTTCCTGGAAATAATGCACCTGTTAAACTAAAGTATTATGCTATTAAAAATCTGTTTAAAGAGGGTTTTCAAGTTTTGCCAGGTTGGGTGCAAGACTTTTGTAGCGGATACTGCCCCGGCTGTGATTTTGCTTATTATTGCAATATCTGGCAAGATCTCTGGACAAAAGAGGAATTTGAAAAAGAAAGAAAAAACACAAAATTCTAATCTCAAAAATAATGAAAACAATTCTTGTAAGTATAATATCTGACCAAACAATTCCGAATTTGCTTTTAATTAAGGAATTAGAAGGTACTTATGATGATCAACTTTTTATTATTACCGAATATGTCGCACAAAAAGGCCTCGATTGTTGGATTGAAAATGCAGCCAAAATTGAGCAAGGTTCAATTAAACGCATAAAAGTTGTTGAAGACGATTTAAACGATATTAAGCAAAACTTATTAAGTTTAGACACAAAAAATATCCAATATATTGTAAATATGTCGGGAGGGACAAAAGTAATGACAATTGGAATTTATGATTTTTTTGCAAGTAATAACAACAAAATAATTTATGTCCCAGTTGGTAAAAATGCTTATAAACAAATCTTTCCAAATCCATCAGTACCCGATGCTGAAATTCATTTTAGATTAAATCTTGAAGAGTATCTAAAGGTTTACGGTTTGGCATACACACCTAAATTAGAACTTATAAAAACAAAAGAATTTACAACAGGTTTTTTTAATCAATTTAAACAAAAGAATTTTAATTTTTTGAAAGAAAAACAAATCATAAACAGTCAACAGCTTGATATTTCTATTGATAGGGTTTACTTCTCAGGTGCATGGTTTGAAGAGTATATCTATCATCGACTATTAGAAGATTTTAATTTGTGCCCAGAATATATTGGTTTAAATGTGGAATTACGGCGTGATAAAAATTCTATTTATCACGATAACGAATATGATGTGGTTTTTATTTATGAAAACCAATTATTTGTTGCTGAATGTAAGGCATCTGTGGGAAATGCAAATTTTGCGAAAGATAATCTCGAGAAATTTATGTATAAACTAGCTGCAATAACTAGAGACTTTGGACTTAAGGTAAGCTCTGCAATATTTACTCTATCAGATATAAAGCATTGTCTAGGTGGCAAAATATCGGGAATAGAAAAACGCAAAAACATTCTCGGAATAAAAGCAATTGTGGATTCTGAAACCTTTCTTAAAAAAGAAAATTTAAAAAAAGTATTAATATAAATTATTAATTATGGCACGTAAAGTTTTTATCTCAGTTCTTGGTTCAACAAACTATGGAACTTGCAAATATGAGTTTAAGGAAAAAAATTATGTATCGCAAGATATTCGCTTTATTCAGGAATCCACTTTAGAAATGCTGCGAGCAAAAGATTGGGGATTGGATTCGGCAGGATATATTTGTGTAACAAGTGGGGACAAAGGTTCTTATGAGTTAAATTGGAAAGACAACGGGCATAAAAATAGAACTTCGGGCTGTTTGATCCATTGCGAGGGCTTAGAAACTCGTTTAACAAGATTAAAACTCCCCTTTAAATTTGAACCAATTCTAATAAAAGATGGTAACGACAAAGATGAAATTTGGGAAGTGTTTGATACGATTTTTAAACTCTTAAAAGATGATGATGAAATTTATTTTGATATAACTCATGGATTTAGGTATCTGCCAATGCTAATACTTGTTCTCTCAAATTATGCCAAATTCCTTAAAAATATTAAAGTGAAATCAATTACTTACGGTAATTATGAGGCTCGCAAAGATGGAATTGCTCCAATTATAGATATTACTTCGTTTTCGGTTTTGCAGGATTGGACTAGTGCAACACAAACATTTCTCGAAACAGGTCAAACGCATAATATTGTAAAAATATTAGATAAATATGATTTGAATTGTTTAAAAGAGTTTTCGAATGAAATTTTTGAAGTTCGTGCAAGGGAGATTATTAAAGGCGAATCTGCAATAAATGCAAAAATCGAATTGCAAAATATTGAGATGAACGAAACGCCTTTCAATAAACTAAAAGAAAGACTTTTGATAATTTTCGAAAACTTTAAAAAAGATAATATTGATAATGTTTTTTATGCAGTAAATTATTGCGATGAATTTGGTCTTACTCAACAAGGTTTTACACTGTTTATTGAGTATATTATTAGCAAGGTGATTTGTGATTGCGAAATATTAACTGACAAGAAAGATTTGTATGATATTGAGTTGAGAAGTGTTGTTAGTAGTGCTTTGTCTTTAAGCAGTGTTGGGAAATTTGATTTTGATAGATTTGATATTGAAAAGAAAAAAAAATATTTTTTGATTGTTAACAAAATCTTTGAGCTAGCTTATAAGAAAAAACTTACTAAGGATGTTTATTCCAGTTTAGCATTGGGAGGGCGTAATGATTTGAATCATGGCGGTTTTAGACCGATTGATGAAGCAAAAAGTACTGGGTACTTTAAGAATAAACTTAAAGAATACATAATTAGATATGAAAAACTTAAAATTCAATGAGTTTTTTTCTGCAAAATTTTTACTCCTACTTTAAATTTACACAGTTTTATGGATAAAAAATTACCAACAATGCAAATACAAACAAGCTCATACAATAATTTTCTAACTCAGGTAAAGAGTTTAATTAGGGAAGCTCAATACAAGGCTTTAAAGACTGTTAATACCGAGCAAATACAACTTTATCGTAGTATAGGTAAAATGATTGTTGAAAAGCAAAAACAGTTAGGATGGGGCAAAGCTGTAGTGGAGCAATTGTCTAATGATTTGCAAAAAGAGTATCCGGGACAAAGTGGTTGGTCAACTCGTAACTTGTGGCTAATGAAACAGTTTTATGATGTTTACCAAAACAATGAATTTCTGCAACCATTGGCTGCAGAAATAGGATGGACTCATAATGTGTTGATAATGAGCAAGTGTAAAGATGATTTGCAAAGAGAATTTTATATTAGAATGACCAAAAAGTATGGATGGACAAAAAAAGTTCTAATAAATCAACTGGAAAACAATGCTTATGCACAGTATCTGACAAATCAAACCAATTTTGAACAAACACTACCCAAAAAGTATCGTAATCAGGCTGTGCTTGCTGTTAAAGACGAATATCATTTTGGATTCTTAAATATGTCTGACAAGCATTCTGAACATGAATTAGAAACTGAACTTGTTAATAATATTCGCAATTTTCTAATCGAAATGGGAGGAGATTTTAGTTATATCGGAAATCAATATAAAATAATTGAAAGTGGTGATGAGTATTTTATAGATCTTTTGCTTTTTCATCGCCGACTAAAATCACTAGTTGCCATAGAATTAAAAATTGGAGAATTTATTCCTGAGTATGCTGGGAAAATGCAATTCTATTTGAATTTACTTAACGATACTGTTAAATTACCCGATGAAAATTCAAGTATAGGCATCATAATATGTAAATCAAAAAAACGTACAAGAGTTGAGTATGCCTTAAAAAACACTAATCAACCTATCGGTATTTCAACTTATAATATTACTAAAAAATTACCTGAGGAGCTTAAAGGCTTACTACCTTCACCGGAGAAAATTGCTCAAAACATCAAAAACATTTTATAAAACTATGCTACTAAATATCTCAAATCATCCGTCCCACATCTGGGATAAAAAGCAGACAGAAGCTGCAATACAGTCTTATAGCGAAATTGTGGATATTGAGTTTCCACAAATTGACCCTGAGTGTGATATCTTTCGCATTATGAGACTGGCAGATGAGTATCTTGAAATAGTACAAAATAAAATTGCCGAAAATCCCGATACTCAAGTTGTTGTTCATTTAATGGGAGAACTTACATTTTGTTTCAGTCTTGCCATTATGTTGGCTAGTGCCGAAATTCAATGTATTGCTTCTACCACACGCCGTAATGCAATCGAAAAAAATGGTGTAAAAAAATCGGTTTTCGAGTTTGTCAAATTCAGAAATTACTACGATTTATGAGTAAAGTCGATAAATACCTGAATTTTAAGCCAACTCCTGAGCAGCAAGAACTTGTTGAAGCATTCCTCGATTTTATTAATTCGGATGATCAGGTTTTTATCCTATCGGGATATGCCGGAACTGGAAAAACTAGTATGGTTTTAGGATTTGTTAGTATGCTCGACGACATGGAAATACCTTCTATCCTACTTGCATCTACTGGTCGTGCAGCAAAAGTCTTGCAAGATAAAGCTTTAAAGGAGTGTTCTACTATTCATCGACAAATATATTCGTTGCTTACAAAAATTGATGAACGGACTAAACAAGATTCCAATTATAAACTAAAGTTTAAGCTTTCGGCAAATAATAAAGATCCCGAAACAATTTATTTTGTTGATGAAAGCTCAATGGTAGCTGACTCAAATACATTAAACATGAATTTAGAGTTTGGATCGGGTAAATTATTGACGGATTTCTTTAAATATTTAAATGATAGCAAAGTTGTTTTTATAGGAGACCCAGCACAATTACCACCCATTAATTATAAAATCTCACCCGCATTAAATTCACAATATATCGAATCTCATTTTAATAAAAGTGTTAGAGTTTTTCAGTTAAAACAAGTTATGAGATTTAACGAACATACTGGAATTTCGTTTAATACATCTAGTTTAAGAACAAATATTGTCGAAAATAAATACCCGCCATTAAAAATAAAAAAATCCAATTTTAATGACATAAAAACAATTTATGGACAACAAGCAATGGCGGCAAAATTATATTCCATAATTAAGGAGCAAGGGATTTACAGTGTTATTGGTGTTTGCTACACTAACAAAATGGTATATACTGTAAATAATAGTGTTCGTAAATTTCTTTTCTCTGGCAAAACTGCTCAAATAAATAAAGGCGAATTGCTTATTGTAATGCAAAATAATTACAAATATGGTATCAGCAATGGCGAGCATGTTGAAGTTATTGCTTTTACAGGAGAACGGACTCAAAGAGCAGGAATAAATTTTATCGAATTACAATTAAAAGGGCACGATATAAAAGGGTCATATCTTATTAAATCATGGATAATAGAAGAGTATTTGTTTAGCGATAAAGCAAGACTAGATTTTGAAATCGAAAAAGCTCTTTTAAAAGATTATATAATCAGAATGAGTAAACTTGGTATAAAACCAGGATCCGAAGAGTTTTATGAAGGTCTTTTTGATGATGAATTTTTAAATGCTTTGAAAGTTAAATTTGGCTATTGTATTACCTGTCATAAAGCGCAGGGCGGAGAATGGAAAAATGTCGTTTTAGCTATAGAACCTGTACTTTTTATGCAGGCACCAGAACTTATTTATCGATGGACATATACAGCCATTAGTCGAGCTCGTGAAAGCATTTTTATTTTAGAAAATAAATGTTTGATATAAAGAAAATATTATGGATATAATATTGATTTTGATATGATAATAGGCAATAAAAACACATTGTTTTTTTAATAAAACAAAAAAAGATCTTTGACATATTGTATAATTCATTATTTTGCAGTAATTTTGCAGCCCGAAAAAATGAACCAAAATTTTGCAAAAATAGCATGTTTTTTGACAAGTCTTAGATACAACTATCTGATAACCAGTAAATTACAAAAACAACTGTCAGAGATGATATTCCATTAAAATAAGGATTAAGACCGTCAATTTTGTACCAAGATTTAGTTTGAGTGCGTCAGAGATGATATTCCATTAAAATAAGGATTAAGACAAAGCTTCTTTTATCCAATCTTCATAACACGCCCCGTCAGAGATGATATTCCATTAAAATAAGGATTAAGACTGTTTGCCATTGCATCACCAACCTTACCACCTATATGTCAGAGATGATATTCCATTAAAATAAGGATTATAGTTCGACTGCCCAAAACACACAGGGCTTTCACACGCTCACTAACCTTATTTTATCACCAACAATAGACTTTGTAGCATTTTGTCAGAGATG
>JAQUBO010000188.1 GCA_028686735.1 Bacteroidales bacterium | reverse complement strand
CACGACCAAAGGGAGTAAATACATTTGTATAACTGCAAAGTTAGGCGACTTACTTCTCCGTCAGCTGACGGATCAGCACAGGTGTATCTACACAAAGCTAATCGCATGAACGGCGAAGCCCTCACGAAGTAATAATGCGGGCTAAGTATGTGCTAACTCGTCTTATTACTCTTGGTATGATATCCTTAAAATTCGATTATGTAAAATAACTGGTACTAATGGATTACTGTAACCGTTCCTGTATAAGGATCTGCCCCATTAAATAAGTTTAAAAAGAAAACATAAGTGCCTGCTGGGACAAGTTTGCCATTAAATTGAGCATCCCACTCTTTACTTTCGGGTGTGGAGTAGTATATTTGTTGTCCCCATCTGTTAAATACTTGTATAACAGATTGAGGAAATTTATCTAGTCCGTCAATAACCCAAGTATCGTTAATACCATCACCGTTTGGTGTAAACGCATTAGGTATTTTTATGCAATCAATAGGATTGTCTGTTAGGCTTATGAGATTTATTTGTTTTGAGCAATAGTTTGCATCTATTACTTCGAAATTATAAATACCTTCGCTTAGTTTATTTACTATAAAATCTACAACTGGTATTTGTTGAAATTTATACGAATAAGGTTCTGTTCCTCCACTTGCATGTACTTCAATAGAGCCATCATTATTGCCAATACAACTAGGGTTAACAGTATTTATTGACACAATTAGTTCTGATGGACTACTTATAGAAATGTCCTTAGTAACTTGACAGTTATGCGCATCTCTTACGCTTATAGTATAATTGTCTGCTTCTAAGTTATTATGAAAAGCACCACTAGCTTGGTGTCTAATATTGTAAATTTCATAAATATAAGGTTCTACACCTCCCGAAGCTTCCATTTGAACTATCCCGTTTTTAGAATCATAACATGGTAGGTTTTCAATAGAGTATATTAAATTGATTTGGTCGGGTTCATATATTGTATAGCTTCCTGTTAGTGAGCATTGGTTTGCATCTGTTATTGTGAGATTATAGTTGCCAGGAGAAAGGTTTGAGATATTAGCTTCTGACATTTCGTTATCCCAGTTGTAGTTAATTGAGGGTGTTCCTCCTGATACAATAATGTCTATTGAGCCGTCATTTGCGTTATAACAACTGATGTTATTGATTATTGTTTCTACTGCGAGTGGCTGTGGTGCTGTAGGAATGGTTATTTCAGCAATTGAAGTACAAGCATTATTGTCGGTAACAGTATAAGTATGTATTCCTGCACTTACTTCAAAAGTTCCAATTCCTGTATATGATGGGGTTCCTCCCGTTGCTGTTACAGTTACAGTAGCATCCTCTCCAGCACATGCAATTTGAATATAACTCGCATTTGCAATTAGCTCTGTTGGTTGAATCAAAGTATAATTTGTAGTTGCTTGGCATCCATTTATGTCAGTTATGCTAATGTTGTAATCGCCTGCGTATAAGTTATTTATATTGCAATTGGATTCATCTGAAATATGGGTAATAGAGTCAAACACTATATTATATGGTCCTGTTCCGTTTGAAATGATTACTGCTATTGCTCCGTCTTGTTCTCCGTAACATGATGGATGATTAATTAGGTTTGAACTGGCACTCATATTGTCGGTAAAACCGATATATAAATCTTGTGTTGCCTGACATCCATGAGCATCAATTATAGTAACTGTATAGTCGCCTGAAGTTAGATTGGTAGCATTGCCATTACTAACTCCCATAGCATTTGACGGCCATAAATATGTAAATGCTGGTGTCCCACCAACGCCTTTAACTTGTGCTGTGCCAGGAGCATCACAAAATTGATTTGTAGAGCTTAATAATTCTGATTCCAGTAGCTCTATCTCTATAGGTGCCGTTATCGTATATGCACATTGTCCCGATGTAGGCGTGAATGTGTAAGTGGTGGTTGTTTCGTTGTTTATTTCTGGAGACCATGTTCCACAGATTCCGTTTGTTGAGGTTGTCTCTAATTCAGGAATGTATGTTCCATGGCAATACGGCCCAACTGATGAGAAAATTGGTGTAATGTTTTCATTTATGGTTATTTGCATCGTGGTTGGCAGTGTGCATTGTCCTGAAGCTGGTGTAAATGTGTAATTAGTTGTTGCTGTATTGTTAATTGCAGGAGACCAAGTTCCCGTAACACCATTTGTCGAAGTTGTTGGTAAATCTGGTATATTTTCTCCTGAGCAATATGGTCCAACTGATGCAAATGTAGGTGTAATTGTTTGAGTTATTACTACTGTCATTGTTGTTGTGTTAGCACATTGTCCAGAACTTGGGGTAAATGTGTATGTCCCTGTATTTGTTGTGCTTAGCGTAGGACTCCATGTGCCCGTAATACCATTTAGTGATGTTGTTGGTAGTGGGCTTATTGTTGTACCAGTGCAATAAGGACCAACCTGTGTAAAAGTTGGGTTTGTCATTGGAGTAATGTTAATAGTGCTTGTTGCAGTGGTGGCACATTGTCCAGATGTAGGCGTGAATGTGTAAGTGGTGGTAGTTGTATTATTAATAGCAGGAGACCAAGTTCCAGTTATACCATTGTTTGAGCTTGTAGGCAATGCAGGTATAGATGTTCCAGCACAATATGTTTCTCCAGCAGCGAATGTTGGGCTTACATTTGGGTTGATTTCTACATCTGTTGTAACTGGTGGACTTGTTTCGCTTCCAACAGTAATTGCAAGGCTGTATGTTCCTGCATTTGCTGTTGTTACATTGCTAATTGTGGGGTTCATTGTTGTTGATGTAAAACCGTTAGGTCCTGACCAGATATATGTTGCTCCAGCTGTAGGACTTGTTACTGATAGTTCAAGAGTTTCGCCTTCGCATAGAGGGCCATTATTTGCGATTGGTGGTGCAATAATACCGCAATTTGTTGAACCTGCACCTCCTGTTTGACTAAAAGAAATATTAGTCGAAATATTTGCATAGTTTGTGATTAATAATACATAAACTTCTCCTGTTTGAGTATTTGTAAGATTTGCGGTTTCGGTAGATGCTGCAGAATATGAACAATCTACACCAGAGTTTGACATAAGGTTTGATGAGCAAGCCGCCTCAAGTGAGGAGAATGGACCCCACGCAATAAAATCAACATCTCCACCACTGGACATATAAATATCTATGTTGCCAGGGTCTCCAATTTCCATCCAATACCATGCGGGATTAGGAGTGGTATATAAACAACCAACTTGTCCCATACTCGGGACGTTTGTACTAGCAGGAAAAGTATAGGCATCGCTTGTGCAAAATGGTAGAGCACCTAAACAGGTGTTTGCAGGAGGAGTAACACCGCCTCCCGAACAGTTCGCAGTTACCGTATTATAACTTAGAGGGGTAGATCCAGATGGAGAGCCATACAATAATGTTCCACTACCTCCGGAGCCGTTATAAATTTGATAATAATTCTCTGAACTCCACGAACCAGACGAATATGTTATAGTTATTGACTGTCCTTCATTGACTGTAAAATTATAACAATTTGGCCCGTAGCCTGAACTTATTGTAGCAGAGCTTACGACAGTGCTTCCTCCAACACTCACACTTATAGACCCGCCGTTCCAACCATCGCCATAAGTATCATATAAACAAATTGAGTGAGTGCATTGTCCATGAGAACTGTAGGTAAAACTCAGTATAAAAAATAAACTTAATATGCTAATTAGTGTAATTTTTTTCATGATTGTTGTTTTATTGTGTGTCAATTTCTATAATTCCCAGATTCAAGTCGTTAAAAGCAGTTATAATAGTTATCCCTTTTATGGTTTTATTAGTATTGATTTTACAAATCCCCTCTTGGTTTATTTTTATTGCATTTATGAATTCTAATTCAGAAAGTTGAGATATGATATAATCTTTGTGATTGTCATCATTTATTCCCGTAACTTTAAATTTTACAGTTTTATTATCTGCAAAGTATTTTGTGTGAGATAAGTCATTACTAATGTCAAACTCATAGTATTCAGATAAAAAATCGTTTATAATATTTATAAGAGTTGTTTCGCTTAAGTTATTATTTGCGGTGTACATACATTTCTTAGGGTTTTTATTATCATAAAATGAAAATAAAGATATATCCGGATGTGCATTTAAGTGCTCCGACATTCCCACTATAATGTCTGTTCCATAGTACCCACGCAATGTTAGATAAGCAGTTGTTGTGTTGTTTTCATAGTGTTTTTTAGAATCTATGCTCACTCCTGTTACTTGTCCATAAGATAATATGCTTGTCATAAAAGACAATACTAATAATGTGAGTGTTTTTTTCATAATAGAGCTTAATTAAGTTAATGCGTTTTGTTATTGACGATCTCTTTATTAAAGAGTTGCTTAATTTAGTATAATGTATAATATTTTGCTTCTATTTTTGACCTTAACTGTTTACAATAAACTTGGCATAATCGACGTTTATAGATGTCAAAATGTGATAAAGTATGTTAAAATTAAAAAAAGACGGCAATCTATTTTACATTTCTTAAGGCAAATATACGGATTTATTTATAAATAATGATAATAATCATTAAATATTATAAAAATATTTGATATAGATGTATTTTTCAGTAGTGAATTCTTTTATGTGCCTTTGCCCGCATTATTCGTGAGTAACAATTTTAAGAAATTAATAAGCCTATGAAAAATAAGTTCTAATGGAATCTGTTTGCTGTTTTTTTAGTCTTATAACAACCTAAAGATATCACTTTTGCACTTAAAAACTCTTTGTAATGGCGGGGGTGGTTTACTCGATTGTGCGGTCGTATTTTAGTTTCGATTAAATGTTTTTTTAATCATTGTTGCATATTTCTTTGTGTTTTCCAATTGAAAACTAATGTCAAAAGCTTGATATAAAACTTCAGTCATTATTTTATTCACATAATTTACAGATGATTTTTTATCAAGATGAGACAAAATGTCAATTGCTTCTGTCTCATAGTTGGCTAAATCCGAAACCTGATTGGCTCTTGTTCCAAGAGGATTCCAGTCAGTTAATATTTGTTTTACTTCCTCAATTTGTTTTTCATCCATTTTCTATTCAGTCAATTTGTTAAACAATTAGTTTTGAAAAATTATTCCGTTTTTTAAATACCATTTAGCCACTTTGCCAAATACGTTTGAAACAGAATTTCCTTTAAATTCTTTTTTCTCTTCCATAAATTCTCCAATAAAAGTATCATCAATTTCGCTTCGTAATTTTAGAATTATAGGATTTGTTTTTTGATTATAAATTGGTATAAGTTCCCCAGAATACATTACCCATTCATTTGATTGCACATGTTTTCCAATTACCTCTTGATTTGCTTGATATATTATTTTTGTTTTTGGCATTTTTTATTTGGTTTGTACAAATTGTGAGCGAGATTTTCCATCATTCTTAATCCCCCTTATTTTACAATATTTTATCAATTCGTTTAAATTAACTTCAAAATGAATAACCTCAATCCCTTGTGAAATCCAATCTTTTTTTGTTTTAAAAATAAATGAAACCATTCATTCTAAGTCTCATACATTCTTTCCTTATTAACAATTATTTTAATAAATAGTTGCCAGTATTTTTTTTTATAATATGTAAGTTTTATCCCAATTATATTTTAGCTGCAATTTAGTCTTTTTCAACATGAACGGTAACGGTTGGCAATATGAAAAGTTGCCGATTGCGGGTGATTTTCTGTCAAGTTACAGAAAAGTTGAAGCGGATTACAAGTCTTGAATAACCGACTGACCGGCAATTTTTTATACCGCGTGTTATGCGGTCGGCTTTCTATTTCCACGTCTTTGATTTTAGCTGTTCTGCAATCATTTCTGTGTTATCTGGAACTTCGTCCAATACGCTTTCAAGATTAAAAAATCTCACTCTAAAAATTCCGCCAGGGCTTGTTTTTTTAAAATCTGTTTTGCTGAATTCAGCCAATAGAAAAAAGCGGTGGTCGTTTGCTACGCCCCAGCCTTTATCCTTGGATTCTTTTATTGCTAAAATTAGTTTTGTCTCTTGTTCCTTTGTTATTGGAAACTTTGAGTTCTTAACTTTTAGTCCATTGATTTCGTCCCAATCAGCTTCAATCATATTTTCTACAATACCAATATATCTAACCGACTTCCATTTATAAATTCCTAAGAACTTAAAATCACTATACCCCCTTGAAGCTAAATCGAAGTAGAACTGATGTTTTACATTCAAGTCATATGATTGTCCACAAGCCATCGCTCTTAAAACATTATTACTTCGTGGCATTAAGTTCATTCCTAAGCAATAATTTTCAAAATGTTCATTAAGTCTTTGTAGATAATGTTCAAATTGATAATTATTTGCCAGCTCTTTTAATTGGTCAACCAAGTCTTGATATGTAATGGATTGAAAATTGATTTTTCCAAGTTCTTTCAACTCGCTTAATCTGTTCTCTATTTTTTCAATTTCTTGCTGAGGGTATTTTTTAGAGCTTAAATGAATTAGCAATTTATACTCCTTTGGGTCAAAACTTTTGGAATATTTTACAAGCTTGTTAATCCACTCTAAACCGTGTAGTTTGGTTTCAATAATAATTTTCGATGCTTTTATTTGAATGTGACCGTCAATAATCCCATTTCCACGGTTGCCTACTTGTTGTCGAAAAGTCGGTATTACATCATATTGGTCAGAGTCTTCAGTAAGTCCTTTGATAAATTCTTCATAGTATTTTGGATTTATTTCATAAAGGTTTGATAACATTAAAAGTACGTTGTTTGTTACCGTGTTTTCACTTTGTGAATAATGTTGAAACTGATTTAATACTGCCATTTTTATTTCAATTAGTTACTGTCGTTTTTTTTAAGCTGCCGCCAACGGTAAATGTATGTTGCGTATCCCGCAGGGTATGCAATATACATATTGTTAGCAACTGGCTACCTGTCAAAGGTATTGGTTTTTTTTAAGAACCTACTCCCCTTTAAATTTATTTTGTTGCGGGCA
>JAQUBO010000187.1 GCA_028686735.1 Bacteroidales bacterium | reverse complement strand
CTAATACCGACACCTCAACATCTAGAAGTCAAGCACTCTGTCTTTGAAATAAATAATAACACAAAACTCGTAACGAATAACTTAGATTCATTGTGTTTAAATCAGCTTATAACTTGTGTAAAAGAAGAAACGAGCATTGATTTAATACAAGTAAAAAAATCAAAAAGCGATTATATCGAATTTATCAAAACCGCTACCGAAGAAGAATTTAAAAATGCATTAAATAAAACGAGTTTAAAAACAGATTATAAGTCTAATCCAGAAGGATATATCTTAAATATTACATCAAAGTCAATACAAGTTATTGCGCAAACAGATGCTGGCATTTTCTATGGATTACAAACGCTTAAACAAATTATTTCAGCAAACAGAAAAGGAAATACGATTCCCACGCTTTCAATTTATGATTATCCAGATGTTGCTATTCGTGGCTGGCAAGACGATATTAGCAGAGGGCCAATACCAACAATGGAGACTCTTAAAGCGCAAATCAGAAAAATGGCTTCATATAAATTAAATTATTTTACGCTTTATATAGAGCATGTTTATAAATTAGATAAACATCCAGAAATTGCTCCTGTGGATGGAATTACGAAAGCTCAAATTGGTGAGTTGAGTAAGTTTGCTCAAAAATATCATGTCAATTTAATTGCAAGTTATCAGTCATTTGGGCACATGGAAGAGACTTTAGCTCATCCAAAGTACAGCTATTTGGCAGAAAATGACCATATTATTTCGCCAGCTATGGAGGAATCATATCTATTCCTTAAAGATGTTTACAGCGAGATAGTTCCCGCATTTAGCAGTGAGTATTTTAATATTAACTGCGACGAAACTCAAGGGCTTGGACAAGGGAAGTCAAAAACTATGGTTGATCGTATCGGTATTGATGGAGTTTACTTGTATCATATTAACAGACTTAATACCATCCTAAAAAAGTACGATAAGAAAATACTAATGTGGGGCGATATTATTTCTGAATATCCACATATAATTAACCAATTGCCAGATGATATTACTGTTATTGCTTGGGGATATCATGCCGCAGATAATTTTGAATATGCAATTACTCCAATATCAAGTACAGGGATAAATTTTTGGGTCGCCCCAGGTGTTAATTGTTGGTCAAATATTTTCCCAGATTATCGTACAACCGAAATAAATGTATTTAATCTTATTCGAGATGGACTTAAACATAATGCTGCTGGTGTATTAAATACAAGTTGGGATGATGATGGCTTAAACTTTTTTCAGAATAACTGGCATGGCTTGATTTGGGGTGCTGAGCTGTGCTGGAAAACTCCCTCGATTGATTTATCAGCAGAGCAATCTGATGCAGAAAGAGTAAAACGCTATGCCGCTTTTAATGATGCGTATAATGAATTGTTTTATGGACTAAAAAAAGAGAACATGAATAATTACATTATTGAGTTTTCACATTTGCATGAATCGAATGTAAGGGATATATTAAGAAATACTCGATTTTTTGAACCAATATTCCCCATTCATTTAGAGTATATTTCTGATGAAAGCAGAGATGCAGATATTGAACTATTAAAGCAATTAGATGAATTAAGTCAAAAAATTGAGATTATTTCTGAAAATGAAATTAAAAACCAAGCCTCAATTGATTACTTATCTTTTGCATTGAAACAAGTTCGATTTATTTTAAATAAGAATTTGTTACGTGTTGAGCTTTACGATTTTATAAATAATAAAAAGGATATATCTGTCTCAGATTTGAGAGTTAAAATCGAAGTGCTTATTAAAGAGCTTGAGTTTCTTAAAACTGAATATGCTGACTTATGGTACAGAGAAAATAGAAAGCACTGGTTAGATAAAAATATGGAAAAATATGATGTTTTACTTGATGATTTAAAAAGTTTGGAAGGATATTGCATTATTACTCCCAGCAATAATATCACAGAAAAGGGAAGGGCGATTACAATGCGTTCTTTATTTGGAGAATTACCTATTTATTACTCAATTAATAAAGATTCTGTCGGAGACTTCTCCGCTAAATATACCGATACAATTTATGTAACCGAAGACGCAAACATAAAAGCCTGTGCATATAATGGTAAAAAAGTATTTGAAGCCACTGAATGTAATCTGATTTATCATAAAGGAATAGGAAAACTTTATGCTTTAAATTCGGAGTTTAGTACATACCACCCAAGTTATGATGGCGGAGGAATAAATGCTTTATTGGATGGAAAACAAGGCGAATCTGCATTATTAAGAAGTGGAAAGTGGCAAGGTTTTGCAGGACAAGACATTAACATAGAAATTGATTTGCAGAGCATAGAGCCTTTACACGCTTTTTCGATGGGATTTTATCAAAAAACTTATGATTGGGTAATTTTTCCAAGACAAGTGGAAGTTTATATAAAAAATAAATTAGAAGATGAATATCAATTATTGACAACAATAAAAGGTAAAATTCCACCCGAAAAACAAGGTAGTCTCAAAGAAGCTTATACAGCAGATTTTAACAATGTCCAATCCCGATACATAAAAGTTGTTGCAAGATATTATGGTAAATTACCTGAATGGCACCATGCCGGCTCTACTTATGAATCAATGATATTCTCAGATGAAATTATTATTAGATAGCTTGCTTTGTTGGAAGTAGTTGCACAATTAAATGGAACTAATAAAACACAAGAATTAAGGGTCAGAGTTATGATAATTAGAAAGTAGTGTAAAAAGTAAAAGCAATATCAATCCTGCTATTTAGTTGTAATGTTTTGGTTATTAGAGGCTAAGTGCTGTTCGTTTCTTTTTGCATTTTTACTATTTTTGTTCCTACGTAGGAAATGGTTTGTGAATACAAACGGACAATTACAAAAATGCCTAATTATTTTAGTGCTAAGTTATGAGCAAGTTAAATTCAATTATTTAATGATATTTTTGTATATTTGTTAAATAAACATAAAATCATGAAAACAAAAGGAGTATTAACTATCATTCTTTCAATATTGATAGTTCAAAGTCAGGCTCAAGGATTAATTTTACAGAGTAAACAAGACAAACAAACAGCATCAAATATTACGCTAGGTTGTGGTAGCTATGATTTGATGCAGCATCTTGATGACGTAAAACCAGGCTTTTTAGATTTATCAAACAGATTGATGCAGGATATTAAAAAAAATATTTCGAATCAAGGTAATACAAGATCTTTAGATAGCATACATGTTATTCCCGTAGTATTTCACATAGTTTATAATAACAACTCAGAGAACATACCTGATTCTGTAGTCCAAAATCAAATTGAAGTTTTAAATCATTCTTTTAGAAGAACAAATTCTGATACAACAAATACTCGAGCTATATTTCAAAATGTTGTTGGCGATACTAAAATTGAGTTTATCCTTGCCGAAACCGACCCCGAAGGGAATCCTACTACAGGAATAACAAGAACACAGTCTGATATTGAGTATTTTGGTGGTATTTTACCTTATGGACAAGGGCAAAATCAAGAAATTACAGATTGGGTTAATGATAGCTTATTATACAATTTATTCCGCCTTACAAATGATACTTTGGGAGGTAAAAACTCATGGGATACTGATAAATATTTAAATGTCTGGATTGGAGATTTAAGAATTTTTGAACCCGAATTTAATAATTACAAAGAATTAGTTTATTTTGGATTATCTACACCGCCAATTGATCATTATAATTGGCCAGACTCAGTATTAAACAACGTAAATACTTATGAGCAAGGTATATTATTACATTATGTAAACCTCGGAGCAAATAATCCAAATAACTTTCCTTCTCCATATCATGCATATAATGGGCTGGTTACTAGCGGTAAAATGCTTGTACATGAGATTGGACATTTTTTAGGTTTACGCCATATTTGGGGGGACGGAGATTGCAGTTTTGACGATTTTATATACGATACCCCAAACAGTAGTGCTGCAAGTCAATGGAATTGTGATAAAACTCGCAATACTTGTGTAGATGATATTTATGGCATAGACCCCCCTGATATGGTGGAGAACTATATGGATTATTCTAGTGGGAATTGTCAAAATTCTTTTACTCTCGGGCAAGCTGCCCTAATGCTAAATGTGTTGGATTATTATCGCCCAGAACTCTCAAATTTGGTGGTAATTGATGATGTGAAAAATAATCAGATTCGTAAAAGTTTTATTGTTTATCCAAATCCAACAACTGGAGCAGTAACAATAAAATCAGAATACGATATTGGTAATTTTCAAATTATTGTTTATGATAATCATGGTAGATCAGTGAAAAATACATATTCTTTGGATAATAACACTATAAATTTTACAATTGAAGGAAGTAAAGGCATTTATTTTATGGAGATTATCTCAAATAATAGAAGATCTACATTCAAAGTACTAAAATTGTAACAAAATCTTTAGTGAAAATAATAAATTCTGTATGTTAACCAAAAACTAAATTCTTATGGAAAAGATAAAAATAAGAGATCGTATTTTTGTAATTTTGTTAGTCTTTTCTCAAATTGCATGTAATTCGCAAAATTCTAAAAACTTTTATGAAATAGCTAATAATTGTTACCAGCAAGGGAAATATATTGAGGCGATTGAAAATTATGATAAGGCAATTGAAAATGATGCAGATTTTGCAGATGCTTATTATAATAGAGGAAGTGCTAAAAGAGAAATTGAAAATTTTGAGGGAGCTATAAATGATTTTTCAAGATGTATCCAACTTGATGCAACAAATTATGATGCTTATAATAATAGAGCAAATTGCAAAATGACTTTAGGTCAAAATAAAAGTGCTTTAAAAGACTTTAATATGGCTATTGAGCTTTCACCGGAAACTCCTTTATTGTATTTTAATCGTGGAAATCTTTTGAATGAAACAAATGATTTTGAGTCGGCTGTTCTTGATTATAATAACGCAATTGAATTAAATCCTGAGTTTGAAACAGCATATTTTCAAAGAGCCACTGCTTTATCTAAATTAAATGATTACAAAGCTGCCATTATTGATTATTCTAAAGCAATTACTTTTAATGAAAATGCAGAATACTTTCATAATAGAGGTTTGTGCTATTATTATCTCACAAAATACGATGAATCAATTAATGATTTAGAACAAGCTATTGCAATTAATCCAGATTTTGCTGCTGCATACTATATTTGTGCATTAGTGCAAATTGAAGCAAAAATTGAAGATAATACTTGTAAATATCTATATAAAGCACTAGAATTAGGCATTAACGAAGCTGAAGAATTTATTCAAGAATATTGCGAGTAAAAGTAAACAAGGTAGAAAAAGATAAACAGCAATTCGAACATGCTTCCACCAAGTCCCGTTAGGGACGCTATATCGGTATACCCGAACAAGCTTCCACTAAGTCCCGTTAGGGACGCAATATCGGTATACCCGAACATGCTTCCACTAAGTCCCGTTAGTGACGATATATCGGTAACCCGAACACACTTCCACCAAGTCCCGTTAGGGACGCTATATCGGTATACCCGAAAATGCTTCCACTAAGTCCCGTTAGGGACGCTATATCGGTAACCCGAACAAGCTTCCACCAAGTCCCGTTAGGGACGCTATATCGGTATACCCGAACATGCTTCCACTAAGTCCCGTTAGGGACGATATATCGGTATACCCGAACATGCTTCTGCCAAGTCCCGTTAGGGACGCAATATCGGTAAAGAAAACATCCTTATCAAAACCTTTTCTACAACTTAAACGTATAAAGTCATAAAGTACATAAGCATAAAAAAGCGATAATATGGCAAACACCTATACACAAATCCACATCCATGCAGTTTTTGCAGTAAAAAACCGTGCATGTATAATAAATAATACTTGGCAAGATGAACTATACATGTATATTAGCGGTATAGTAAGTAAGAACAATCATAAACTACTGATTATAAATGGTATGCCTGACCACATACACATGTTGTTTGGTTTGCGTCCAGCACAGTCTTTATCTGATTTAATGCAAGATATTAAAGGTAGTTCATCAGTTTGGATTAACGAAAAAGGTTTTGTTCGAAACGAATTTTCATGGCAGGCAGGATACGGAGCATTTTCTTATGCAAAATCAGATTTACCTACTGTTATAAGGTATATCGAAAATCAGAAGCAACATCACAAAAAGAAAAACTTTACCGATGAGTATAAGTCTCTTTTACAAGAGTTTGAAATTGATTATGATGAGAAGTATATCTTTAAGCCAATTGATATATATCATACCTAACGGCATGAAAGACAGTATTATGTACTTGTTTTACCAATATGCTGTCCCTGACGGGACTATCATATATAGTCTTTGCAAGAAAACGCCAAATACTGCGTTACTCTCATTTCTGAAACAGTCATCCGTCAGCTGACGGAGTAAACTTCTTAGTTTCAGAAACTTCGAACCGACTGAAAAGAGCTCATGAACACCATTAAAATAATAAGTTTTTGTGAATAAAGCCTTGTCTTTGACGCTTTCTTACCTGTCTGCCGACAGGCAGGTCAAAGACACAAAAAGTGGTAGTTTTCTTGCGGGCACTATATAAAACTCGTTAGAAAAAGTATTACTCAGCTCACGCGGATTTATTTGTGATTTGAGTGATACAAAAATTGCTTCTTATCCAGATTTCCCAACTCACTCGGATTTGTAATTCGCAATTTATGATATTTTACCCAACCTAACCATCCGCAATATTGGTAAGGTAAATAGATTATACCGCCAAGTCCCGTTAGGGACGCATACCCGAACAAGCTTCCACCAAGTCCCGTTAGGGACGACATATCGGTAACCCGAACACGCTTCTGCCAAGTCCCGTTAGGGACGACATATCGGTAACCCGAACAAGCTTCCACCAAGTCCCGTTAGGGACGTTATATCGGTAACCCGAATCCGTCAAGTCCCGTTAGGGACGCTATATCGGTAACCCGAACATGCTTCTGCTAAGTCCCGTTAGGGACGTTATATCGGTAACCCGAACACGCTTCCACCAAATCCCGTTAGGG
>JAQUBO010000028.1 GCA_028686735.1 Bacteroidales bacterium | reverse complement strand
AAAATAATAATTTTTATTCGTGGAAAAATAATATTCTGGAAGTATTAAATAACAGATTATAATTGAAAAAAATTGATATATATATCATAAAAAAATTCCTTGGGACTTATTTTTTGGCTCTTTTCCTTATTATTTGTGTAGCTGTTATTTTTGATGTCTCCGAAAAAATGGACGATTTCCTAGACAAAGGAGCTCCAATGAAATCAATTATTTTTGATTATTATCTAAATTTTATACCTTATTTTGCAAACTTGTTTAGTGCGTTATTTGTTTTTATTTCCGTAATTTTCTTTACTTCTCGAATGGCCTCTAAAACTGAATTTATTGCAATGTTTAGTAGTGGTATTAGTTTAAGAAGACTCCTAGTTCCTTATTTAATAGCTGCAACAATTATTACTGGATTCTCATTATTTCTTGGTAATTACGTTATCCCAGAAGCAAATAAAAAAAGATTAGAATTTCAAAATACATATTTTAAGGGAGGTGGCTCTAAAATGGGAGAGTTTAATATACACCGTCAAATTGAACAAGGAGTTTACTTTTATGTAGAAAGTTATAACCGCGAAAGAAATATTGGTAATCGGATGACTCTTGAAAAGTTTGAAGGAGTTAAACTCGTCTCAAAATTAAATGCCGATATGATGATTTGGGATTCGATAAATCAAACATGGATATTACAAAATTACTATATTAGGCAATTTGAACCGAATAAAGAAAGTTTAGTCTCAGGTCTTAGAACCGACTCCTGCTTTAGGCTTAGACCCGAAGATTTTGAGAGTAAACTAAATGTCGTAGAGGCAATGAATAGAAAAGAATTAAATGAATATATTGCAGAACAGCGACTCTCAGGAACATCAGCAGTGATTAGCAGCGAAATCGAAAAATATTCGCGGATTGCGGCCCCGTTTGCAACGTTTATTTTAACCATAATTGGATTTGCACTATCGGTACGTAAAGTGAGAGGTGGTTTAGGAATAAATATTGGAGTGGGTTTACTCTTGAGCTTTTCATATATATTGTTTATGAGATTTTCAACAGTATTTGCATTAAGCGGAACATTTAATGCCGCTCTGTCTGTATGGGTGCCTAATTTATTATATACTATAATTGCTGCAGTAATATATTTTACTGCTCCAAAATAATTGTTAACCAAAATTATAATCTTATGAATAAAAATGAAAAAGTTGAAGCTTTAAACAAAAAACGCCAAGAGGTAATGCTTGGTGGTGGAGAAAAAGCTATACAGAAACAAAAAGACGCTGGCAAATTGACTGCAAGAGAAAGAATTGATTTGTTGCTAGACCCAAATTCGTTTAATGAATACGACCTTTTTGCACAACACGAAGCTAAAGATTTTGGAATGACCGAAAAAGTGCTTAATGGAGATGGTGTTATTATTGGAACTGGAACAATTCACAATAAACCTGTGTGCGTGTTTGCTCAGGATTTTACCGTTGTAGGTGGATCTCTTGGTTATATGCATGCAAAAAAAATAACTAAAATTCAAGATGTTGCAATGAAAATGCGTGTCCCTTGTATAGGAATTAACGACTCAGGTGGTGCCAGAATTCAAGAAGGTGTAAGCTCACTCGCTGGATATGGAGAGATTTTTTACCGTAATACGCAGGCAAGTGGTGTGATTCCACAAATATCTGTAATATTAGGCCCTTGTGCAGGTGGTGCAGTATATTCTCCAGCTCTTACCGATTATGTTTTTGTTGTTGATAAGGTCTCTAAAATGTTTATTACTGGACCAGAGGTCATAAAAACGGTGCTAGGTGAAGAAATATCACAGGAAGATCTTGGTGGTGCAAGGGTTCATAGCGAAATTACTGGAAATGCTCACTTTTTTGCACATGATGAACAAGAATGTTTTTCGCAAATACGAAATTTATTGGCTATTATACCTCATAATAATAAAAAGTCTGATGAGAAGGAGGAAACAAAAATTCCTACATCAAAAATCGATATTAATAACATTGTTCCAATAGACCCAACTAAACCTTACGATGTTCGTGACGTTATTAAAGCAATTACAGATAAGTCGGAATTTGTTGAAGTAATGGAAAAATTCGCACAGAATATGGTTATCGGTTACGGACGAATAGATGGGAAAACTGTCGGATTTGTTGCTAATCAGCCTTATTATCTTGCTGGAGTATTAGATGTAGATTGTTCTGATAAAACGGCTCGGTTTATTAGGTATTGCGATGCGTTTAATATCCCAATTATTACTCTTGTCGATTTGCCAGGATATTTGCCAGGCGTACAACAAGAGCATGCTGGAGTTATTAGGCATGGAGCAAAAATACTGTATGCGTATAGCGAAGCAAGTGTTCCTAAAATTACTGTAATACTCCGTAAAGCTTATGGTGGTGGATATATAGCTATGGGATCTAGACATCTCGAAGCTGACTTTGTTTATGCTTGGCCTACTGCCGAAATTGCTGTAATGGGACCACAAGGTGCAGCAAATATTATTTTTCGTAAAGAAATAATGTCCGCCGAAAATCCAGAGCAAATGAGAAAACAAAAGGTTGAAGAATATAAACAACGATTTGCAAACCCCTATGTAGCAGCGGCTAAAGGATATGTGGACTCCGTTATTAATCCCTCAGAAACTAGAGAGATGTTAATGCATTCTCTTAAAGTGTGCGAAAATAAAGCAGAAATTAAAACTGATAAAAAACACGGAATCCCACCATTTTAAACTTTAAACTATGGAGCAAAAGAAAAAAATTCAAATAGAAATAGATGACCAAAATTATGAGACTTTTTCCACACCAGCTTTTGATAAAAAGAAAAAATGGGAAAGCCCAGATGATAATATAATTAAATCTATTATCCCTGGTACCATAATTGATGTAATGGTCGAGAAAGGACAAACAGTCAAAGAAGGGGATATTATGTTGATTATTGAAGCTATGAAAATGAACAACAGATTAGCTTTTACTAAAGATGGTATAGTTGATAAAATACTTGTTAAACCTGGAGATGTAATTACAAAAGATCAAAATCTTATAATCCTAAAATAAAATTTGTTGAATGTTGTTCAATTGGTAGTCGGAATAAAAATCTTCCAACTTTTTTATTTGAACTTGGAGCTTTGCTCCAAGTTCAAATAATCAATTTATATTGGGTGTTTTACTCGCAAGCTTCTGAGCTAACGGTTGTGACTGAATTGGCATAAGTTAGGTTTTCAGCTTTTCAAAGAAAATTTCTGTACAATGTTATCATTCTGAAAAGACTGAATTATTATAACATTAAAATAATTTCAAATATTTTTCATTACTTTTGAGTTCGCCAGCTGGCGAACTCATTTATTTTAAGCTTTGACTGAACGTAGTGAAAGTCAAGGGTTAAAATATGCCGATAAATCTCTTTTGGCGTGTGTTTTTGGTGCTTTTGCAACCCAAAAACCATGACAAAAGACTCTTTACGGTAAAAGTATGCGTTTGCCCTAGGCAGCTTTAATTAAGTTTTAATTATGTTGATAATTTAAATTATATTTGGACTTTCTATATTCAAAAAGCATTGAAAATATATCTCAAATAATATACAAATGGACATTGTAAAAAAAGTGTTTAGTAAATACAAAATATTCCTTTATGCAGGGGTTATTACCTATCTAATTGGGGTAATAGTTTTAGCTTTTTTGAGTAATAATAACCCTCAAGAGATTAATGCTCAGCAGCCATTATTTAATATATTACAAATTTTCCCGCCATTTATTGTGTATGCACTAATACTTATTGGTGCTTCAGTTTTCGAAGAGTTTGCATTTCGTGGATGGATAATCAAAAAGAAGTTTGGTAAATATTTATCGTTTTCTTTGATATTAAGTTTCCTTTATCTTGGTTTTGAAAGTATTTGGTTAATAGCAATTGTCTCACCGATATTGTTTTTTATATTTTTTGTGTTAAAAAATGAGAAGCTCAGATTGGTGCTTCTAATAATTTCTACGAGTATATTATTTGGAATAATGCACTATGAAAATTATGAGTCTTGGGCAAGACTTTTTGCTATAATCCAATTAATCGGGCTGTCATTTATTTTGTGTTATCTTGGTTTACGTTTTGGATTTGTTTATACAATTTTAGGACACTTTATAAATAATTTAATTGCATTGATGTTGCTTACCGTATTTGCTAATACAGATTATGCTGGCAAATTTGAAAACACAACATATACTGCTGAGATTTCTAAAATGTCTTCATTTGATTTTTCGAGTCCAATGTGCTTTAGTTTCCCTGATTCTATTTCTCAAAATGGATATATAACTCAAATAGCATCAGAGTTGCCTTCTTTTAAAACTGACATTATATATAAATTCGAAATTTCAGATATTAACAGATATCTCTTAATCGCTACAAGCAAATCTGAAGATAATATTAATGAAGACCAACTATTTAACGACTTCGTACAGCATACTGGACTTGTTTTAGACACTTCGTATTCTGAGGCTTATATTATGATTATTGAAGACTCTCTTAAACTACTCAACTATTTGCCACCAGCAGAAAATAGGCAAGAAACAAATATTAAGACCATGTCTCGTTCTATTAGGGATATTTATAAATTGCCTTTAATTTTGGATGATGATTATAAAAATTATCGTTTTGATTTTGATTGGAAACTTTTAAGAATTAAGTCAAGCGAAGAGTTTATAGATCGTTTATATAGTGAATGTGGCGTATTAATAACTAAAGATTCTAAAAAACAAGCAACAATAGTTACTGTCCGAGAATAGTTAGTAGAATAATAAATTTGAACAAATCGCAAACCGATACAAACTGTTTTCAGATATAAAGTTGCTTTTCTAAGAAATTACCTATATTTTTACTTTCTAATATAGATTAAAAAATTATCTATGAAAAAAATTCTTATAACTGGAGGTGCTGGTTTTATTGGTTCGCACTTATGTAAACGATTGCTTAAAGATGGCAACGAAGTAATTTGTCTCGATAATTACTTTACAGGATCAAAGTCTAATATTATAGACTTAATTGATAATCCGTATTTTGAGTTAGTACGACATGATATTACAATGCCATTTTTTATAGAAGTTGACGAAATATATAATCTGGCATGCCCAGCTTCGCCAATACATTATCAGTTTAATCCTATTAAAACAATTAAAACTTCGGTAATGGGTGCTATCAACATGCTTGGACTTTCCAAAAGAACAAAAGCAAAAATTTTGCAAGCATCTACAAGCGAAGTTTACGGCGATCCAAATATTCATCCTCAACCCGAAACATATTGGGGTAATGTTAATCCTATTGGCTCTCGATCATGTTATGATGAGGGAAAGCGATGTGCCGAATCGCTATTTGTTAATTATCATAAACAAAATGATGTAAAAATAAAAATTGCTCGTATATTTAATACTTATGGACCAAATATGCACCCAAATGATGGAAGAGTAATCTCAAATTTTATTGTACAAGCTTTGCAAAATAAACCTATTACAATTTATGGCGATGGTACACAAACACGAAGTTTCCAATATGTTGATGATCTTGTTGAAGGTCTTATAAGATTAATGAACACAACTGATGATATTATTGGTCCTGTAAATATTGGTAATCCTGGAGAATTTACTATCCTTCAGCTTGCTGATGAAATTATTAAATTAACAAACTCAAAGAGTCAAATAGAGTATCTCCCATTACCCGAAGACGACCCAATTCAGCGACAGCCAGATATTAATCTCGCAAACAAACTTCTTGGTGGTTGGAGTCCAAATATCAATTTAGAAGAGGGCTTAATTAAAACAATTAATTATTTTAAACC
Organism: Bacteroidales bacterium; assembly: GCA_028686735.1. Lineage (GTDB taxonomy): Bacteria > Bacteroidota > Bacteroidia > Bacteroidales > ML635J-15 > Bact-19. Next base: position 22,900 of record JAQUBO010000028.1, on the reverse strand, counting down.
AATTATTTAAAGATAGTAAAAATATGAAAGGAATTATTTTAGCAGGAGGAGCTGGAACAAGGTTGCACCCGATGACAATAAGTATCTCGAAGCAGATAATCCCTGTTTACGATAAGCCGATGATATATTATCCATTATCAGTACTTATGCTTGCAGGTATTCGTGAAGTTTTAATTATTTCTACACCTCAAGATATTTCGCTTTATGAAAGGCTTTTTGGCGATGGCTCTCAGTTAGGAATGGACATACAGTATAAAATACAACCATCTCCAGACGGGCTGGCTCAAGCTTTTACACTTGGCGAAGAGTTTATTGGGAATGATAGCGTTTGCTTAGTTTTAGGAGACAATATTTTTTATGGCCAAGGTTTTGGTAATGTTATGTTAGATGCTGCAAAAATTAAGGATGGTGCAATGATATTTGGTTATTATGTTAAGGATCCGCAAAGATACGGAGTTGCAGATTTTGATGTTGAAGGTAACGTATTGTCAATAGAAGAAAAACCAGATAAGCCGAAATCACATTATGCGGTTACAGGATTATATTTTTACAGTAATGATGTTGTTGAAAAAGCTAAACACCTAAAACCATCAAAACGTGGAGAATATGAAATCACTGACTTAAATAATTTGTTTTTAGAGGAAAAACGTTTGCAAATAAAACTTCTAGGACGCGGTTTTGCTTGGTTAGATACAGGTACGCCCGAAAGTTTGCTGCAAGCGGCTAATTTTATGGAGACAATTGAAGCAAGACAAGGACTAAAGGCCTCTTGTATTGAAGAAATAGCATACCGCCGCGAGTTTATCTCTAAAGAACAGTTTGAGAAACTAATTATTCCATTGCAAAAAAGTGAGTACGGACAATATCTCTTAAAAATATTAAATGAAGATATTCCATTATGATGATTACAAAAACAAAAATAGAGGGATTACTTATAATTAACCCAAAGGTTTTTAATGACAATCGAGGATACTTTTTTGAATCTTGGAATCAAAAACTCGCATTACAAAATGGTGTGGTTTTTAATCCAGTTCAACATAATGAGTCTTGTTCTGGATATGGCGTAATCAGAGGTTTGCACTATCAGCTGGCTCCTTTTGGACAAGCTAAATTGGTAAGAGTAATTTCTGGAAAAGTTTTAGATGTTGCGGTCGATTTAAGAAAAAACTCGCCTACATTCGGTCAACATCTGGCAGTCGAATTAAGTGCGGATAATAAAACTCAATTTCTAATACCAAAAGGTTTTGCTCACGGATTTGCTGTTTTATCTGAAAAAGCTATATTTTCTTATATGTGCGATGAGTACTATAATCCGCAATCTGAACGTGGAATAAAATTCGATGATCCTAAATTAAAAATAGATTGGCGTATTGACCCTAAAGACTATGTTATTTCAGATAAGGACAAAAAAAATCCAGCATTTATAAATGCTGAAATGAATTTTTAATTATGAAAACAATACTAATTACAGGTGCAAATGGTCAACTTGGGCGTAAAATAAATGATGTCTCTGTAAAAACTTCTGAATTAGAATTTATCTTTACCGATCTCCCCGAAACAGATATTACTAATGTCGATAGTATTGATAAAATATTTGCAGAAAATAAGATTGATATTATCATAAATTGTGCTGCATACACTGCTGTTGACAAGGCAGAAGATGATCAAGAAAATGCCTACCAAGCTAATGCGAAAGGCCCCGAAATATTGGCAAAAAAAGCAGCCGAAACTGGAGCAAAATTTATTCATATATCAACCGATTATGTTTTTGATGGACAAGCAAATACTCCATATATAGAAACAGATGTAGAGAAACCAGTATCTGTTTATGGTAGAACTAAACTCGAAGGAGAAAAGCTTGCAATTAAAAACTCCTCTGATTGTATAATTATTAGAACATCCTGGTTGTACAGTGAATATGGGAATAATTTTGCTAAAACAATGTTGAAATTGGCAACAGAAAAGGAAAAGCTAAATGTTGTATTCGATCAAATAGGAACACCTACTTATGCTGGTAGTCTGGCAAAAGCAGTACTTAAAATAGTTTTAGATTACGTTAATTTAAACACTTGGAAATCGGGGATTTATCATTATTCAGACCTTGGGGTTTGCTCGTGGTACGATTTTGCCGTATTCTTATTAAAACAAAGAAACTTGAATACTCCAATATTCCCAGTGCGTAGCAGTGAGTTTGTTACACGTACACAAAGACCAGCCTACAGCGTATTAGATAAATCTAAAATTATAAAAACTTATAATATAAGTATCCCATACTGGACAGACGCATGTTTAGAAATGTTGAGAAAATTGTAATCGGATTTTACTTTTTGTGTGTGTTATAATCCGGTTAATCTGCTTTAGTTCTTATCCAACTTTTCTGAAAGTTATCCCAATTAATTTGCAAAACATTCTATTGGATGTTGTAATTGTTTTTTACATATACAAGGCAAAATTAACGACATACTATTAGTAAGGTCAATGTTTTTTAATGCCGCAGATACGTAAAACAATTAATTTATATAGATTAAGTTTATTTCTCTAACAATATTTCTAAAATTTGTACAGCAGCTCTTGAAACCGAAGTTCCTGGTCCAAAAATAGCAGCAACTCCTACATCATAAAGAAATTGATAATCTTGAGATGGAATTACACCTCCGGCAATTATCATAATATCTTCACGACCAAGTTTTTTTAGCTCTGCAATTACAGAAGGAATTAGTGTTTTATGTCCCGCAGCGAGTGATGAAACTCCAAGAATATGTACATCATTTTCTACTGCTTGTTTAGCTGCTTCTGCAGGAGTTTGGAAAAGAGGTCCAATATCGACATCAAAACCAACGTCAGCATATCCTGTTGATACTACTTTGGCACCTCTATCATGCCCATCCTGTCCCATTTTTGCAACCATAATACGTGGTTGACGACCTTCTTTTTCTGCAAAAGTTTTACAAAGATCTCTTGCTTTTATAAAATCTGGGTCGTTTTGCGATTCTGAGGAGTAAACTCCTGAAATTGATCTTATCACAGCTTTATACCTCCCTGCTACTTTTTCGCAAGCGTCAGAAATTTCACCAAGGCTGGCTCTTTTTTGTGCTGCATCAATTGCAAGCGCCAATAAGTTGCCATTTCCAGTTTCTGCACACTTAGTAATTGCTGTAAGTGCGGCTTGGCATTCGGTTTCGTTTCTTTCGGCTTTTAGTTTTTCTAATCTTTTTATTTGTGCCCCTCTAACGGCAGTATTGTCAATATCAAGAATATCAATTGGGTCTTCTTTTTCGAGACGATACTTATTTGTTCCTACTATAGTTTGAACGCCGCTATCAATACGTGCTTGTGCACGTGCAGCAGCTTCTTCAATACGCATTTTAGGGATCCCCGACTCAATAGCTTTTGCCATTCCGCCAAGTTCTTCGACTTCTTCAATTAATTTCCATGCACGTTGAGCAATTTCATGTGTAAGAGTTTCTACATAATATGAGCCAGCCCAAGGATCAACATGCTTGCAAACGTTTGTTTCTTCTTGAATATAAATTTGAGTATTACGAGCAATACGTGCCGAAAAATCTGTCGGAAGTGCAATCGCTTCATCAAGAGCGTTTGTGTGTAAAGATTGAGTGTGCCCCAGAACAGCACCCATAGCTTCGATACAAGTTCGTGCAACATTATTAAAAGGATCTTGTTCAGTAAGCGACCAACCTGATGTTTGGCAATGTGTACGTAAAGCTAAGGATTTTGGGTTTTTAGGATTGAATTTTTTAACAATTTTAGCCCAAAGTAAGCGTGCTGCACGCATTTTAGCTATCTCCATAAAATTATTTGTTCCGATTGCCCAGAAAAATGATAATCGTGGTGCAAAAGCATCAATATCTAATCCGGCAGCTATACCTGTTCGCAGATATTCTAGTCCATCAGCTAGAGTATAAGCTAACTCAATATCGTTTGTCGCTCCAGCCTCTTGCATGTGATAACCAGAAATTGAAATAGAGTTGAATTTTGGCATTTTTTGAGAGGTAAACTCAAAAATATCTCCTATTATTTTCATTGAGAACTCTGGAGGATAAATGTATGTATTACGAACCATAAATTCTTTTAGAATATCGTTTTGTATCGTTCCTACAAGCTCTTCTAATTTAGCTCCTTGTTCTAATGCTGCAACAATATAAAAAGCTAATATGGGTAAAACTGCCCCATTCATAGTCATTGATACAGACATTTTGTTAAGAGGAATTTGGTCGAACAAGATTTTCATATCAAGTATCGAATCAATTGCAACTCCCGCTTTTCCTACATCACCAGAAACTCGGGGGTGATCGGAGTCGTATCCTCTGTGAGTTGCAAGGTCGAATGCGACAGATAAACCTTTTTGTCCTGCGGCAAGATTACGACGGTAAAACGCATTTGACTCTTCAGCAGTAGAAAATCCAGCATACTGACGAATTGTCCATGGACGCATTACATACATTGTTGAATAAGGTCCTCGTAAAAATGGAGGTAAACCTGCTGCATATTCTAGATGCTCCATCTTTTCTAAATCTTCGGCAGTATAAGCTTTTTTGACAGGTATTTGCTCTGCAGTTAACCAATCTTTTTTGATTGAATTTTTTTTCTGCCAATCTTTACCACTTAACTTTCTGACAGGCTTTGATGTGATGTTTATGTTTTTATAATTTGGGTTCATTGCTATTGTTTTTTAGTTAATGCCAACAAGTTTCTGATATTTTTTTAAATCCTCGAGTACATTCGATCTAGCGTGAATAAAATTCGTGATGCCTTTAGATTCAAGTTCTTTACGGCTTTCAGGATTTCCAGCTATAACCAATACTTTATCTCCGATTTTCTCGAAAGCTTCTACCGCCATGCTTGCGTACTCTTCGTCTGAGCTACATAAAACAATTATATCGGCATTCTTTTGTTGAGCTGCTTTAAGGCCTTCTTCAATAGTTTCAAAACCATTGTTATCAATCACCTCGAAACCTGCACAAGCAAAAAAGTTACAAGAAAACTGAGCTCTAGCTTTTCTAAAATTAAGATTCCCAATAGTAAGCATAAAAGCTAATGGACGTTTACCACTTTTATCGGTCGCTCGACGAAGTTTCTCAAATTCTTCGGCATTACGATAAAGTTTTATTGGTCTAAATAATCTTGGTGCATCTTTTGGTGTGTATAATTCACGAGGCTTAATGTCAGGAAGTATTTCGTTAAAATTAGGATATTGGTTTGTTCCAAGAATTATTTCTCGGCGTGTTTCAATATCTTTATTTCTCTTATCTGCCATTTTCTCGATTTCAGATTGGATAAATCCTTCTTTGAGAGCAGCAACAAATCCACCTTTCTCTTCAATTTCGAGGAAAAGTTTCCAAGCATTTTCTACAATTGAACTGGTAATGTTTTCAATGTAATATGAACCTGCTCCTGGATCTGATACTTTATCAAAATGTGCTTCTTCTTTTATGATTATTTGAGTATTACGTGCAATCCTAAGTGAAAATTCGGTTTGGTCTGCAAATACAGAATCAAATGGATTAACATTAAGTGAGTTTGTACCACCAAGAATTGCTGACATTGCTTCAGTTGTTGATCTTAGCATGTTTACATAAGGATCGTAAACTGTTTTGTTCCACAACGAAGTTTCCGTATTGATAAATATTTTTGCTGATTTAAGGTTTTTTGGATTATTTGCTTCAACAATTTTTGCCCATAATAATCTTGCAGCACGTATTTTGGCAATTTCAATAAAATAATTTGTGCCAGCAGCAAAATTGAATTGCAGTTTTGGAGCAATCTCATCAACAGTAAAACCTTCATTTATAAATTTACGTAAATACTCAGTGCCCATTGCTAATCCAAAAGCAAGTTCTTGCACCGAAGAACTACCGGCATTTTTAAAATGTTTTGCATTTACACTTATCAGTCGAAAACTGCTTAGGGTTTTACCATATTCTTTAAGCATTGATTCAGCACATTTGCAGTTTTCATCACCACAATATGTGTTTCCGTTAATTAGCATATAACCTAAAGAGTCAAAATCATTAAATCCTGCTATTTTCGATGTGTCATATCCATTTTTTATTGAATACGAAGCAAGCATTGACACATTTTTTCCTGTGAGTGCATTGCTTATAAAGTTGATTGCAATTTTTTCTGGATTAATACCTTGCATTAAACCAGTAAAATCATTTTCATTGATTTCATTTTCTATTATGAAGCCTAATGAAGTAACACCGCCTTTAATTAGTTTATGAGCTAATTTATTTGTCGAAGCAATGTCTTTTACCTTTATGTCTTGTCTGATTTCCCAGATATTATCAATGTTTACACCTCTAACATAAGGAAATTCGCCAGGATTGGTTTCTAAGTAATCCAATTTTTTTAAATTTTCGCTTCGATAATAAGGTTGTAACGAAAAGCCTTCGTTGGTTTTCCAAACTAGCTTTTTTTCGTAATCTGCACCTTTAAGATCTTTTTGAATAATCTCCTCCCATGCTTGAGTAGAGATTGGAGAAAATTCCTGAAATAATTTTTTGTCCATCTTTTCAGATATATTAGTTTTATTGTGCCAAAATTACTATGATTATTTGATATAACCGAAGATTGTATGCTTTTTTTTATAAAGTAGTTTGTAAAACTACCGATTTTAGGCTTGAATCTATTTTTACCATTGCTTTTGCTGTTTTATAGCATACGTTTAACGCTTATACCAATTAGATATATATTGTTGTTTGAGTAGCTAAAAGCTAGACCGTTTAGTAAAACTTAATTTTGACTGTGTTTTAATAACAATAAAATGGAATTTATAATCTAAATGTGGCTAAAGCCACTTGTTTTGTGGTCTTTACTGATGTTTATATTGCCTCAAATTTATTAGCAGAAATAAGGTTTGTTTTGTTTTAGTCGGCAATGTAAAGTCAAAATTCTACTACAAATTTAAGACTAATCTTTAAATCAGGGGATTACAGCCAGAATACTTGCAGAGCTATCTCAATGAATTATGCTACAAGTTTAATAGATGGTATTGCGAAAAGAAATTTGATAGACTTCTGATAGCAGAAATTAGATATAAAAATGAATTTATGTTTAACCTTAAGTAATCATATATTATTATTTTTTCGTATCTTTTTTTATCTTTCTTCAAGTCTTATTATAAAATCACTTAAAACATTCATAAAATTAACAAAAGCTTCGTAAGGAGAATCGTATGGATTAAAGTATTTGTGGACATCGCCGTCGCTAAACCATTTTGTACACATATAATAAAAATGGTCGCTGGTTTGTAGGTATAGCCAGTCTTTCCAAATCTGTGGGTCGTCTTTCTTTTTAACTGCATCGTAGAGTTTGTAAAGTTCAGCGAATGCTTCGTCTTGAAGATCGTTACCAAGCCAAGCAGTTAAATCTCTTTCTTCGTCTGCCCACGAAATTGGATGTGGCACATGTATCGCTCCAACAGGTTCTGTTGCTTTTATAACATCTGACGGAGTAGAAAACGTAAAATTCGAATTTTTGAACACAGCATTAGGTAAGGCTCTAAGGAAATCAAAAATACCTGTTTCTTCCCACTGGTGTTCGCCAAACGTTTCGTAATCCATAAATAAATTCACAGTTTCCTCTTTGGGATCAATAGCATTAAGCCAAGAAACAAATTTTTCTGTTGTTAATGGGAAGTCCTCCCAAGCTTGATTCGAAAAACGGAAAGCAATGTCATCAGATAATTTAAAGTTTTTTAATAATAGCTTAAGTTTTGGATTGATTGCATTACAATATAAATAATTAGGGCTTTTCCAGCCAAGAACATGTTTTGCACCTTCGGTAATCATTGCCTTATAGCCTAAATCTGCAATATATTCGCCAATTTGATCGGAGTAAATTAACTCAGTATTTCGAAAAATCTGAGGTTCAACCCCAAAAACTTCCATTACTTTATCTCTGTGCATTTTAATTTGTCGTTCAAACTCTTCGCGATTAACTAAAGCAGCTAGTGAGTGTGCGTAAGTCTCAGATAAAATCTCAACATTACCTGTCGCAACAAGTTTTTTAAAACTCTCTAAAACATCCGGAGCATACATCTCAAATTGGTCAATGGCTACGCCAGATATTGAATAAGCAATTCTTACTTTATCGCCATATTCGTTTATCAAATCAAGAAATGTTTGATTTGTTGGTAAGTAGCACTTCTCGGCAACTTTACGCATGATGCTTTTGTTTTCAAAATCGTTGAAATAATGATGGTCATTGCCAATATCAAAAAACTTGTATCTTTTTAACCGAAATGGTTGATGAACCTGAAAGTAAAAGCAAATTGTTCTCATAATATTTTATTTATAATTGTTTAAATCAAAGTTTTATACACTTCTCTAACTTTATAAGCTGAGTTTTCCCATCTTAAATTTTCCACCTCTATTTTTCCATATTTAATAAACATTTTTGATAAGGCTTCGTAGTGCAACATACCGTAAATAGCATCAGCTAAATCGTCCACATCCCAAAAGTCAACTTTTAAAGCATGACGTAAAATTTCGGCAACTCCCGATTGTTTTGAAATAATTACTGGTACATCCGACATCATTGCTTCTAATGGTGAAATTCCGAAAGGCTCACTCACTGAGGGCATAACATAGACATCACTCATTCCAAACATTTCGAATACTTCATTTCCTTGTAAAAATCCAACAAAGTGAAATTTAGTGGCAATACCAAGTTTTGCAACACGTTTAATCATTTTATTAAGCATATCACCGCTTCCAGCCATAACAAATCTCACGTTTGGGTCTTTGTCGATAACTTTTTTTGCCGCTTCAATAAAATAATCTGGCCCTTTTTGAAAAGTAACTCTACCAAGAAAAGTTACAACCTTTTCTTTTACACCTTTACTAAGTTTAAATTCTGGAATCGAAACTGGTTCAACCGAATTATGTACAGTAACAACTTTGTCGGGATGTATTCCATATTTATCAATAACTGTTTTTCGTGTAAGATTACTAACAGCAATAACTTTGTCGGCAGCTTCCATTCCAGCACGTTCAATGTCATAAACTTTTTTATTAATATTTTCGCCACTACGATCAAACTCGGTTGCATGCATGTGAACAACCAAAGGTTTTCCTGATGCGTTTTTTGCAGCTATTCCAGCAGAATATGTAAGCCAGTCGTGGGCATGTATTACATCAAAATCATTTGTTCCTGCAATATAAGCCGCAATTAAAGCATATCTAGCAACTTCCTGATAAAGATTTGTTCCATAACTTCCTGAGAACGTAAATTTACTGGTAAAAACTTGCTCGCTAAACTCGGTATGAGAAAATATTTTCCCTTTGAAGATTTTAGCAAATTCTTCTGGATCCATATATGGAATAAGGTTTGAGCCGACTTCCATATATCTAAAATTATCCCAAAAGTCTTCTTTTACATTTTGACGCTCAGTAATTTCTACATCACCAGCATCAGCAAGTTTAATAAACGACTGATCCTCATCGCCATAAGCCTTTGGAACCACAAAAAGAATTTCGGTATCAAAATGCGAAAGCCCTTTTGTCAGTCCGTAGCAGGCTGTTCCCAATCCTCCTGTAATATGCGGAGGAAACTCCCATCCAAACATTAAAACTTTCATATTTTTACCTCCGTATTTTTGTAATTTTCAATTATATAATGAACTCTGATAATTTCGGCAACACTCCATGCTTGCGAAATTGCACCTCGTGGTAAATGTGGTGGATCACCATCATAAATTTCTGATATTGAACCAATACCATGAACCATCATGTCTTCTTGAAATCCATTAAAAATATTTTCGACAAAACTCAATGCACTCTTCTCGTGTATCTTTAAATAAGCATCACAAAAATGTCCTAGTAACCACGGCCAAACTGTTCCTTGATGATATGCACTATCACGCTCTTCTTGATTGCCTTCGCAAAACCCTTTATAGCTGGGATGGTCGGGGCTTAAAGACCTAAGTCCTTTGGGTGTAAGTAATTTTTTTCGTACAGTCTCTAATATTCGTTCTTTTTTAATATCAGACAAAGGCGAATAAGGTAATGAACATGCAAGTATTTGATTTGGTCTTACGCTAATGTCGATATATTCATAAGTAGCATAATCTGCAAGATATTGACGCTCTTCGCACCAAAATCTTTCTAAAAAAGAAAGTTTTGTAATCTCAGGAATTACCGACCACTCTTCAACAAACTTTTTGTCTTTCGCTTCTTTTGCAAGCTCTAAAGCAAACATAACAGCATTATACCACAAAGCATTTATCTCAACGGCAAAACCATGACGTGGTGTAACTGGTTTTCCAGCAACAATAGCATCCATCCATGTTAATGCCTTACCTGTTTCACCCGCCCAAACTAATCCATTATCGTGCATTTTTATGTTGTAGTGGGTGCCATTACGATAGTTTTCGAGAATATGTCTTATTTTTTTGCCAAAGTTTTTCCATATCTCAGATTTATCTGAAATAAATTTTGAGTATTCTTGTAAACTCCAAAAAAACCATAAAGGAGCATCAACCGAATTCATTGCAGTGGTTTCGCCTGTACCAATATTGGGAAAAAGACCGTCTTTTAAATCAGTTGTCATTGTATTTAAAACGTCTTTACAAGTTTTTATATCTCCATTATTATAAAGAGTTAAACCTGGCAATGCAATAAATGTGTCGCGTCCCCAACGTCCAAACCAAGGAAAGCCGGCAATTATTTCAGTTTTACCATCTCGTTTGTAAAAAAATTGTTGTGCCGAGCTTTTAAGGCAATCAATATATGTTTCACGAGAAGTTCGTTTCTTGAGAGCAGTAGCAAAATTTGTTTTAATTGTTGTTGTTTTAATTTCTTTTAATCCCGCAGAAAAAATGATACTATCACCTTTTTTTATGTCCATTTCAAAATATCCAGGAACATATAAATCTTCTTGATAATCATAACCACGCTTTTGCTCCTCTAGATATTCAACATTATAGTACCAATCGGGAACATGTATATATTCGACCTTTTTACTAAACTGCATAAAAAGATTTTTATAGCCATCGTACATTCTAAGTTTTATCCCGTTTTCGATAGATTGATATTTTTTATTCACAAACAAATTGGCTTTACTCAACTTATGAATATTTCGAAATGCTAAGAATGGTTTTAGCCTAAGTTTGGTTTCAGAATGGGCATCCAACAATGTATATTTAATCAGTATTCGGTCGTCTTCGCTCAAAATTCGTTCAACCTGAAGTACAACTCCGCCAACTCGGTAAACTATTCTCGGAATAACATCTACTTCAAAATCTCTAACATATTTATGTCCTTTGGGTTCGTAAATACCAGGATATTTCCTTACTCCGAGATTAAACGAGGCATCATGTTGAATTACTGTTGCATCTAAAGCGGAAAGCATAACGTGGTTATCGTTGTCAATGTCTTCCATAGGGCATACCAACAAACCATGATATTTTCTCGTATTACAACCAACTATTGTAGTGTTGGCATAAGTTCCAGCACGATTCGTTCGCAATAATTCGCGACTAAGCGAATATTCTAAATTAATAAGCTCTTTTTTGTTAAATTTGATGATTCCCATTGTCTGAATATTTTTATCAAAAGTAATTTAAGCAATATAAGTTCACTAATATTACACATTAAATAATTCTTAATTTTTACTTACAAAATATGTACTTTCATAAGGGTGCTGTATATAAAAGATTGCTTTAGGTCATTATACGGAAATATCTATTAAAAGTTGCTAAAAATAGTTGTTATTTGCTTATTATTTTCAAGACTGTCAAATTAGTTAAAAAATAATCGCAAATTCAAGAAAATTAGGAAATAATTAGTATTGGTAAAGGCACTAATTATCAATATTTTTTAAGAATAAATATGATTATCAAATTTGTGAATTCAGTTTGAAAAGGCGAAACTGATAAAATGTTAAAATTTTTCCTTATTTTTGTAGATTAAAATTTTATTGGAAATGAAAAGAGTAAAAATTGTTGATGTCCTTAAATCGGAGGACTACGGAAAAGAAATTTTGGTAATGGGCTGGGTAAGAACTAAGCGTATTAGTAAGAATGTTTGCTTTATTGCTTTAAATGATGGTTCAACTATTAATAATCTTCAAATAGTAGTGGATGTAAATCCTGAATTTGAAAACATATTAGCAAAGATAAATACTGGAGCTTCAATTTCTGTTTTGGGGAAAACTGTAGAGTCAATGGGTAGTGGACAAAATGCTGAATTACATTGTTTAAAACTCGAAATTATTGGACAAGCAAATCCTGACGAATATCCATTGCAACCAAAACGACATAGTCTTGAGTTCTTGAGAGAAATTGCTCATTTGAGGTTTAGAACCAATACCTTTTCTGCTGTTTTTCGCATTCGCCATGCAATGACTTTTGCAATACATAAATTTTTTAATGACAAAGGGTTTTGTAATGTGCATTCGCCAATTATAACTAGCTCAGATGCCGAAGGTGCAGGAGAAATGTTTCATGTAACAAGTTTAGATTTAAATAATCTTCCTCGTACTGAGGATAATAAGATTGATTACTCGAAAGACTTTTTTGGGAAGCAAACACATCTTACCGTATCAGGACAACTTGAAGCAGAGCTTGCAGCAATGGCTCTCTCCGAGGTATATACTTTTGGACCTACTTTTAGAGCCGAAAACTCTAATACTGCTCGTCATCTTGCCGAGTTTTGGATGATAGAACCCGAAATGGCATTTTACGATATACACGATAATATGGATCTTGCAGAGGAAATGCTCCAATATCTTGTAAAATATGCTCTTGATAACTGTAGTGATGATCTAAAGTTTTTAACTAAAAGACGTGCAGACGAGCAAAGTCAAAAGCCACAAAACCAAAGAGATGCAATGAGTTTAGTAGAGCGTCTGGAGTTTATTGTGAATAATAAATTTGAAAGACTTACATACACAGAAGCCTATGAAATCCTTAAAAATTCAAAACATAATCAAAAAGGAAAGTTTGCATATCCTGTAGAGGAATGGGGAATAGATCTTCAAAGTGAACACGAACGTTATCTTGTCGAAAAACATTTTAAAAAACCAGTTATTTTAACAGATTATCCAAAAGAAATAAAGGCTTTTTATATGAAGCAAAATGACGATGGAACAACTGTTAGAGCAATGGACGTGCTTTTTCCGCAGATAGGTGAGATAATCGGTGGTTCGCAACGTGAGGAGAATTATGAAAAACTATTATCAAGGATGGATGAAATGAATATCCCCGAAGAGGAAATGTGGTGGTTTCTTGAAACACGGAAGTTTGGGACAGTGCCACATAGCGGTTACGGACTCGGTTTTGAGAGATTAATGCTGTTTGTTACTGGCATGAGTAATATACGCGACGTAATACCTTTCCCACGTACTCCTCATAATGCTGCATTTTAATTGTAGATTTCTTTTTTATTTTGTATTTTTGAAGTAAGAGAAAATAATTATGCTAAAACAAAACTTACAGCAGAAACTTCTGCAAAAATTGTCTCCTCAGCAAATTCAGATGATAAAACTTCTGGAGTTGCCAACATTGCAATTAGAGCAGAGAATAAAAAAGGAGCTTGAAGAAAACCCAGCTCTTGATGAAGGAAACGAAGAGGAAGATGATTTTTCTGCTGATGAAAATCAAGAAAATGAAGATGCCCAAAACGACGATGATGACGAGTTCTCATTTGAAGAATATATTGGAGACGATGACGAAATTCCTTCATATAGATTAAATGCAAATAATACCTCTAAAGACGATGAGCAGCGAGATATTCCTTATTCTTCTGCAAAATCTTTTCATGAGCATCTTACAGATCAATTAAGGCTTAAAGATGTAAATGAAAACGAAAAATTATTGGCTGTTTTTATTATTGGTAATATTGATGAGGATGGCTACTTGAGACGTGAAATAGATGCTATTGTTGATGATATTGCTTTTTCTCAAAACATTGAAGTAGAAGAAGAAGATTTAAGACGTGTTTTGGAAGTTGTGCAAGAACTTGACCCTGCAGGAGTTGGTGCACAAAACCTACAAGAATGCCTTATGCTTCAGTTAGAACGAAAAGAAAATAACAGTGAGGCTGTTGTTCTTGCTAAGAAAATTATTGGAAGTTGTTTTGATGAGTTTACTAAAAAGCATTACACTAAAATTATGACTAAGTGTGATGTCGATGAGGCTGAGTTAAAGATGGCAATAGACTTTATATTAAAATTAAATCCAAAACCAGGAAGCTCGTTTGGTGAACCACAAACGCGTTCGACACAATCAATAATACCTGATTTTATTTTAACAATTGTTGATAATGAAATTGTAATTAATTTAAACTCGCGCAATGCTCCCGAATTAAGAATAAGTCGTAATTTTTCGCAGATGATGAAAGATTATTCGAATAATAAAAACAAAAAAAAATCTGATAAAGATGCATTGGTTTTTATTAAGCAAAAATTAGACTCTGCAAAATGGTTTATTGATGCTATTGTGCAACGTCAAAATACATTATTGTTTAGCATGAACGCCATAGCCGATTTTCAAAAAGAATTTTTCTTAACAGGAGATGAGGCGGAGCTTAGACCAATGATACTTAAAGATATTGCCGAGATTACAGGCTTGGATATATCTACAATATCAAGGGTAGCAAACAGTAAATATGTGGCAACACCTTATGGTAACTATTTGTTAAAGTATTTTTTTAGTGAAGGGATGTTAACGGAATCTGGCGAAGAGGTGTCAACTCGTGAAATAAAACAAATTCTTAAAGATTGTATAGACGAAGAAAATAAATCAAAACCCCTTACCGACGATAAACTTGCAGAAATACTTAAATCAAAAGGTTATCAAATTGCACGTAGAACAGTAGCTAAATATCGTGAGCAATTAGATATTCCTGTTGCCCGATTAAGAAAGGAATTGTAATGCAAAAAAATAAAGCATTAATAATAAGTGCACAGATTACCGAGTATGTTTTTCATCCGTTGTTGATGACAAGCATAGCAGTTGTCGTTTTATTTAATTCAGGGCATTATCTTAGTGTGGTAAATTCAGATTTGAGAAATGTAATATATTCAATTTTCTTTATTCTTACTTTTGCATTGCCTGCTTTGTTTATCCCAATTTTGTACTATTTCCGAATAATCACAAATCTTAAATCAAATACTAAGAAAGAAAAGTTAATTCCGATGGGGGCGGTGCTTATTATTTATGCTTTAGCGTATTATTTTATGCAAAAAGTAAATATGCCCCCAATATTGTTGAATATTATTATCTCATCTATTGTTGTTGTCGCTTTGTGTACTGTAGTTACCTTGTTTTGGAGTATTAGTATTCATCTTGCGGCTTTAGGAGGTGTGTTTGGTTTTGTAATGTTTATTGGAATAAATAGTAAGCTAGATTTATTATTTATTGGTTTGTTAATTATTGTTGTTAGTGGATTGGTGGCATCGTCTCAGTTGTTCTTACAAAAACATAATCCAATGCAAGTATATGGTGGATTCTTAATTGGTTTTATTTGTGTTTACTTATCAATGATGTTTTTTTAATTATGGGGTTTTTAAAGTTTTTATTCATATTGCTGATTATTTATCTGTTAGGATATCTGTTCTTTAGACGCATAATCCCCTGGCTATTAAAACGTTGGGTAAAAAAAGCAGCACAAAGAATGAATCCAGACTTTAAACAGGATGCTGAAAAGCAAAAACGTAAGCAGGGAGAGATAAATATTGATTATGTCCCTGAGAACAAAGATAAGAATGATGACGATGATGGAGATAATGGCGAATATGTTGATTATGAGGAAATTAAATGAGAATATTTAGAGTTATATTGTATAAAATATTTGGTCTTAAAGTCTATCTAAAAATAGTTAGTAAGTTATATTTACGATATATAAATTGCGGTTTTGGTAAAGATAAATATCCCGAATTACATTATCTTAAATCGATAATTAAGCCAGGTTTCGTTTGTATAGATATTGGAGCAAATCTTGGTTATTACTCTTATTTTTTAGCGAAAATTACTGGACGATTAGGAAAACTATATGCTGTTGAACCTGTGCCTTTGTTCGCCGAAATTTGGAAACAAAATCTTAAACGATACAAATCCTTAATGCCTGTATTGTTGCCTTTTGCTTTAGGTAAAACAGAAAAAACTGTGCAAATGGGAATGCCCGCAATTGACGGAGTTGTGCATCATGGTATGACAAGGGTTATTGATAAGAGTGAGACAGGATTTGAAAAGACTTTTTCGGTAGAAATGAAAAATCCTGATCAATTATTCCAAAATATTGAGCATATTGATTTTGTTAAAATAGATGTTGAAGGTTTTGAATCTGAGGTTTTTCAAAATATGAAGGATACATTACAAAAACACAAACCGCTTATTCAAGCAGAACTGAGCGGTAGTAAAAATCGTGAAACAAGTATCGAAATACTCCAGAATATTGGATATAATGTTTTCTTTCTCAAGCAGTCTAAACTTATTAGTGCTGACAAGAAAGCTATTGAAACCTATAATGGCGATTTTTATTTTATGATTGAAAAGTAGTTTCATAAACTCGATAAAAATCGCAAAAAAAAACGGTATTATGAGAAAAACAATATTTTTATTTTTTATCCTAACATTTTGCTTTTCGGGCTTAGAAACTTTTGCTCATAAAAGAGCAAAATACAATATTGTTATCGATACAGATGGTGGTGTTGATGACTTGCGAGCAATGACTTATTTTATGGCCTCAAGAGAATTTAATATTAATGCCATAACTACCGTCGATGGCGTATTGCCGCCTAAACTTGCAGCTGATTATATTAGTGAACTTTGCAAATTGTTTAATCACGAAGGCATTAGAATTGGACAGGGAAATAAATCGGGAGCATCAAAACAATATTACGAGCACGCTTTGCCAATATGGAAAAACTTAATCCCCGATGTAAAACAGATTAAACATCAAACCGCTGAAAAACTATTTGCAAATGCTATAGAATTTGAAAATAAACGAACAATCGTTATTGCAATGGGTCCATTAACCACTATTGCGGCTGTTCTTAAACAAAATCCAAATTTATGTCCTAAGGTTGAAACAATTTTGTGGTATGCCGATTATGATACAACTCCAAAAGGGTATAATTATGAGCAAGATACTGAGGCGTATGAAACCTTAAAAAAATTAAAGGTACCAATTAAATTGGTTTATGCTAAAGGTGAAAAATATAAAAAAGATTTTTTAGAAGTTTGTAGCGAAATTGAGAATGTTTATACCACTGCTCTCATAAAGGCTTTTAAAAATTCAGAGTTTCAAAATACAGAAATATACTATTGGGACGATTTTTTACCATTGTATTTATTATTCCCAAGTATGTTTAATGAATTGGTAATTGAGGAATATGCCAGAAGAATTGTTCCGAAATCTGGCAACTTTTTCGATATACTTGTAACTGGAGTACTAAATTTTGACAAGCCTGACCAAGGTGTTAGTTTTAACGAAATACCGACAAGTGGATATATGTTGCGGCAAGATATTGAGAAAGTCGCCGATTCTATCTTATTATCACATGGTTACGCTGAATTTAAAATTGTTGCACTTACAAATGAAATTCATTCACATATTGGTGTTTATTCGATTCTTGGTGCAAAAACGGGTTTAAGAATTATGGAATATTTGCATGCAGGTTTAGATGAAATAGACTTAATTTCTTATGCAGGATACACCCCTCCGTTAAGTTGTTTTAATGATGGATTGCAAGTGGGAACAGGATCTACAATAGGATACGGAACGATTACAGTTGATGACTCAGAAGATAAAAAACCCGCCGTTTTGGTCAAATATAACGGTCGAGAAATTTTATTTAGTTTAAAACAGCAGGTCGTTGATGAAGTTGTTAAGGATATTAGCAGTTTAGTAAAAAAATATGGCTTAGAAAGTGAGATGTATTGGTCAGAACTTCGTGAAATATCTATTAAAAAATACTGGTTAGGAATGAGTCGTTTTGATATTTTAGATATTGAAGAAAAAGATTTGTAAAAAAGCCGAATGCGGTGGCACTCGGCTAATGAACAAAAAAACTCAAAGGGATTTAGATTTTAATAAATCCGCTTTTAAAACTCTCTCCTTTTATATTAGTAGTTTGTAAGATATATGTTGTTTTTGCCCAATTGTCAATATCCAATTGTAATTTATTGTTATTTGTGTAAGTTTGATACACAATTCTTCCTGTGATATCATAAATTATTATTTCGCCTATTGCTTTATCGGAACTTATTGTTATTTGTTCGTTTGCCGGATTAGGATAAATACGAACAATGCCTGCTGAAATATCTTCGACATTATTGCATAAGTCAAAATGAATGTATATCGTGTCGGAGAAATTACAATGTTCTGACTGAGCCTCTAAATAAATAAACTGAGGATTGTTTCCCATATAACCAATTTCTGGATTGTCTTCATTCCATATCGTACCAAGTCCATCTGACCAAAAAATATTATCGTAAACATATTCGTTCTCAATGCCCAAAACCATTGTACCGTCCATACAAATTGTTGTGTCCGAAACAAGTACTATATCTTCATCGGGATAGTTGATTACTTCAACAGAATCTGCATTATTACAAGCATGTTCATTTGTTACAGTCAAATAATATGTGCCCTCATCAATAATAGAAATCGAATTTCCGCTTTCTCCGTTCGACCAATTATATGCTGTATATCCAGTTGCTTCGGAAAGATTGCCCAAAGTGTTTATGCATTTATAAAGAGTGTCAGGAATTGTTAGCATAGGTGTTTCGTTCACTGAAAAATTAGTGGCCAAAGTGTCATAGCACGTGTTTGTGCCAATTACTGTTATTACAACCTCAATGTTTTCGTGAGTAGGCATGAAGCAATGTGGTCCTACATCTGAAAAAATATGAGTTTCGATAGCGTTTTCGCGAACAATCCAGTTGATATTTGCAACATCTGTCATAGAGCCGTCATAATTTACACAGATTTCCTCGTTGTTGCATGTGCCACCTGTTGTATTGACTGAGATAACTGGAGCTTGTTCAATATTTATATTTATGTGATTTGACTCTACATTATTAGATGTTGCACACGTAATAGTATTGTGTACAATGCAATAAATCTCATCGTTATTGTTTAGAGAATAAGATGAAAATATGTTTGAATTTGTTCCTTCAGGTGTGCCATTAACATACCATTGATAGGTTGGGTTTATTCCGCTATTTGTTGTAGTTGCTGTAAATGTAATTTCACTATAATATTGACAATATGTTGCTGTTTCGTCAGTGCTAATTGAAACAGTAGGAGTAAGCATGTTTTCTAATGCTGAGATTGATACCCAAGCTGTATCATAGCACGACTCAGGGTTATATGATCTAGCAATTATATCAACAATATTATTTGTTGGTGTAAAACAGTGTGGTCCTTCTCCTAAAAAAGTTACTACGGGTAAACCACCGCCACCTTCTATTATTAACCACTCAACATAATCTAGGTTTTCGGTTTCACCAGAATATGTAAAGCATATTTCTTCACTCACACAATTGCCACCACTTAAAATAGTAATGTCAGATTCTGGAATGGTTGAGATGCTTGTTATCAAATGGTTAGACTCTACGTTGGCTGCAGACGAACATGCATAATCAGAACTTACCACAACGTAAATTTCTTCACCATTTGTAAAATCACTAGCTTCATAAATGTTAGAATCTGTTCCAACTGGTGTACTTTCGCGATACCACTGATAAGAAGGATTTGTTCCGCAATTTGTAGCCAAAGCTGTAAATGTTATTAACGTATTCTCGCAAGCAATTCCTGCTTCGGAGCTTGTTATTACTACATCCGGAGTTGTTATGGGATAAACTGTATGAATATTCAAATTCGAAATACTTGTATCAACACTTGGGCAATAATAATTGCTATGCACAACTGCAAACACTGTATCTGTATCTGTAAAACCATCAAAATTAAAGGTTTCGGTATAAGTTCCTTGCAATATATCATTATAATACCAGTCGATTTGTGGAGATAATCCTGTGTTGGAAACTATAGCGGTAAAGTTTATCATTGTACCTTTACATATTGGGTCAGTTGCATCAGAGCTTATTGATATTGTAGGGACTAGGCTAGGGTAAACATAGACATTTATTGTAGTATCTAGCCATGTTTCGCATCCAGTTTGTAGGTTTGTCGCTAAAAACATAAATTCTGTGCTTACATTTATCGATTCTCCACCTAGCGAAATAGTTCCCCCATTTCCAATTTCACTTGTTGCATAAAAACTGGATGTAGTGTTATTCCAAACTTGATATTCAATTCCAAATTCTGAGTTTTCTAATGTGAAGTATGCCAATCCGTTATCACATAAAATACTGTCTCCAGAAGTTATGTGAATGTCTAATTTGGGAGTGTTATCAATATAATTTCTAATCATATATTTTGGCTCATTTATCACCATTATATCATCCAATAGTCCGTCATAATATTGTGAACTTGGCATATTTGTTACATCAATTGGCAATTCTGGACCTGCAAATGTCCAATATCCTTCGAATGTGCTATGTGCAACAGGACTTGAAATGTTAACAAATTCTGCATTATGGTCAATTTCCATCAATATTCCTGAATCGTGAACAATAAGAACATGATGCCAATTTCCATCGTTATAAGCATTTGTACTACTGAGTTCTTGCGGTGTTCCTCCATCAGACATATAAAAGTTTAATTTACCATCATCAGACATATATAATACTGCATCTTGACTAATTGGTCCGTAAGGAGTGTTCACAAAAGACGCAATCATTCCGCCTTCTGTTGTTGTTGTATTAAACCAAAGGCTTAGAGTAAACTCGTCAGGCATTTCATAATAAGTAGAGGCATATCCAAAATAATCGCCTGTTGAGAAATCTCTTGCTTGCCAAAAATCTCCATGTCTGTCGTCAGCAGGGAGAAAATCCCAACATGAAAAATTGTAATTGTTTATTATGTCAAAATTATCTTCATTAAAAGTAAAGAAAAATTGTATTGAATCGGATGGCAAAGAAGTAATCTCGTTAATATCAGTTGGATTATTATTGACAACAACTTCAATTATTGTGTCTGACTCAACTGAGCATGAGCCGTTTGTTGTAATTATCGAATAGTTGCCCGATGTATTTACAGTAAGTAAATTATTTGTTTCTCCTGGGATTATTTCTCCGTCTTGAGTCCATTGTAATGGATGGGCAATACTGTTATCAAGTTGTAGGTCAACACTACCGCCATTACAAAATTCAATTGCTCCCAAACTCACAATTGTCGCAGTATCTGGAGGAAAGCTCATCGATACTGTTAGTGTGTCCGAATATGCTGTGCAACCATTTTCTTCTACGACAACATAATAGTTGCCTGGCTGTTCTGGCATATAGTTGCTCCAAGTTTCATTTGCTAATACAAGCTCATCTTTGTACCATTGATAGTTAGTATATCCCCACATCGCATCAAGTGAAGGATAAGGATCACCATCGCAAAGTTCAAGATCTCCCCAATAGCCTAATACTAGATTTGGACATTCTTGCGGTAAATTGATTTTTACACCGTATTCACCTTGTACAGGTAGCTCTGAGTCAACAATAACATAGTACTCCATGCCTGCATTTACATAAAACACCTCAGAAGCAAGAGTGTCTGTAATATTGTTAAACCATATAGTAGCTAAATAAGTGTTTTCGTTACAGATTGGATAAACTATACAATTGAGTTTTCCAGGTATTTTTTCTGTAAACGAAATTGTTGCCATTCCAGAGTATGGGGATATAAAACTGTGGATAATCTCAGGTGCAGTTTGTTCTAATACGCTATGATGATTAACAACATTATTGATGCCATTTAGCTCTGTGTTGTCGTAATACCAAACGTCATCAGTTAAACTAATTGAAGAAGAACAATCTAGTAACCCAGTTTCGGGCACTTCTATCCATTCAAAATATTCGTTTTGATCATCGGTTTCGTGAACAATATTGGATTCATCCGCTACAAAAACTACATATTTACTACCTGAAACTAACCCTGCAGGCATATTAAGGATTGATTGAACATCAGTTGAAGCTCCCGGACTTAGTTCTGGAATAACATCACTACCTAGGTAAATGTCTGTTCCGGCGTTATAAACCATGTCGTCAGATAAATAATAAGTGATTGTGTTAGTAGCTGCTGTTGTATTTCCAATATTTTTTATAGTTGAAGAAAATAGAACATTTGATTGTAGTGATGTTATAAAATCTGGGCTTACCTGCCCATTGGTAAAAATCAAGTCTGCATCAATAGTAGGGCAAATAACTTCAATGTCAAATGTTGGCTCTAAAGCACTGGAGCTTTCGATTGACAAATAATATGTGCCAGCATCTGTATCGTCTATTACTAAATCGTTAGATGAATATAATATCAGCGAATCTTGGTGTGGGTGAGATAGTAGGAAAATATTCAAATCCCCTTCAGAAATATTAGTTGTTTTTATTCTGATTCGACCGGGGAGACTTGTTGTGAAAGTGTAAACTAATTCTTTCCCTGGGTTTTTTGGGAAAGTGTATTTATATAAATTATTATAATCGTTGCCAGTTGATAGGTCTTGACTTATTGGTGTGGCACAATTTAAACTTAGTGCTCCTGAGAAATCTAAATTTGTAAAAGATGATGATGGGATAGTCCCGATAACTGCTTGTTGACTATTAGTATAGTTTGAACCTCCTGGGCTTAGGTCGTTTAGATAGAAATATCCATTATGCGAACCACCCCAACCCCAATCAAAATGAAAAAAATCTGTTCCTTGATAGCCTTGCTAAAACCTTGAATTTTAAGGATTTTGATAAAGAAGCATTTTTTGACCCAAGTTTTAATCATGAAAAATATTTAAAAGTTTTGGCAGATAAGGGTTATCCTTTTGCAAAATTTGA
>JAQUBO010000186.1 GCA_028686735.1 Bacteroidales bacterium | reverse complement strand
GTCATTAATGCACCCAAATTTTAGTGCTGCTTGCGATTGTCTTTGTGCATCTACTGCGTTGCTAACTTATTGAACCTTTAGCTCACGACCAAAGGGAGTAAATACATTTGTATAACTGCAAAGTTAGACACCTTACTTCTCCGTCAGCCCCGCTCGCTCGGATTTAGCTACGCTGAGCTCGCCCTATGGGCTTCGGTTGCAATCCGAGTGGCTGAATAATGCAAAAAGTTACGAATTTATTATTAACTAATACCAATTGCTGTGGTTCCACAATTACTTCCAACAAAAAATCTAAGTCAGCATAATTGCGGACGAACATTACACCTTGTAAAATTCGATACAGAGGTTTAAACTTCGAGTTTTCTAGCCGTTTCTTAAACTAGCAAGAAGGTAGTTTGGTGAAAAGAGCAAATTGCTGATGTGTAAGGAACCGCCTTATACGTGACCCGCTTGGTTTACACTGAGTGAAAGTCGAAGTGTACGGTGGTGTGAGAGACTCTCCGATAGGCATTTTGCCTATCGGCGATCTACTCGATTACCATCTGGTTATTTTTCATCACATTCGTCAAGTAAGGTTGATGTTTTGATTTAAAAGCTCAACATTAAAATTAATTTTTGCATTCAAAGCACGAAAAACCTTTAAAATTGTTTCAAATCTTGCATCTGTTAAGCTGTTTTCAATTTTAGATATTTGAGATTTCTTTACTCCAACTAGTTCACCAAGTTGTTCCTGAGTCAAATTTCTTTCTTTTCTAGCTTGTTTAATAGCTTCTCCTATAAGTTCAAGAGTTAATTCATATTCGAAAGCATCTCGTTTAGGAGTTCCTTTTTTACCGATAAACTTGTCGGTCAACGCTTCTAATGAAGTTGTTTTCATTCCTTTATTTTTCATTGCTTCCAGATTTTAGTTTAAAATACATTTCTTTGACTTGAACGGCTTTCTTGATTTCTTTCGATGGCGTTTTCTTTGTCTTTTTTATTATGCCATGTGTAGAAACGACAAGTTTCTCAACTTTGTCTGTTTTATCCCAAAAAGCGAAGAGACGATAATGTGTTTTATTAAATAAGGTTCTAAATTCCCAAATATCGTCAGATAACTTTTTAAACAATTCGTTGTCTTGTGTTACACGGGCTTTGTAGATGTTGTAAATAATTTTTTCTCTTGCCTTTTCTTCAAGACTTTCTAGGAAATTTACAGATTCTTCCAAAAATTCGACATTAAATCTTTCTTCCATTCAACTCATTTTTTGCAAAGATACGAGTTTCCTTAATAGGAAACAAATTTATTTTTAATGTACTGTGTTTAACTGGCTGTAACGGTCTCCCGCTCGCTCGGATTTGCAATCCGAATGGCTGAATAATGCCTAAAGTTGCGAATTTATTATTAACTAATACCAATTGCTGTGGTTACACAATTACTTCCAACAAAAAATCTAAATCAGCATAATTTCAGGCTGAACTAAACATATAATCTTCTGAATGGGCAACCAACATATCTTCTACAGCCTTTTTCTTTTTGACAGTGGTGCAATGAATCCACAATCATTAGTTTTTGTTCCTTCCTTGTAAAAATACTTGTACTGAGTTAATCGAAATATCTATTCACTCAACAATCGTTAATGTTATGAAATATACTGCTTGTTGATCGTATATGTTATATCGGTCGCTCATACTGTTTGTTATAAAAATACTAAAATATTTCATTGGTTAAAACACTCGGATTACAAATACATCCGAGCGAGCGGGGGCATTTATTTAATAATCTCCTCTGTTAACTTGTAAATAAAAATTATCTATCCAAACTTCACTTGGCGCGTCTTTGATAGTACCAGTTATACCAGTCATTACAGCATCATAAAAGTTTAATTTTTCATCATAACTCTGCTCATCTATATTAAACACCAAGTTGTTGTCAATCCAAATTTTGTAATTCCCTTGTACTCCAATTAAAAGCTCGAGTTTAAATGAGAACCATGTATTCGTTGGAATAGGAGTTTCAGTATAAAACACAGTATTGTTATTCCGAATTTTATCTATATTCACTCCTATAGCAGTATTGTTGTAGATAAAGAAACGTATGCCTGTACTTTTACTCATACTATCTTCAAAGTCCAAAAAATAAACATTTCCATCAGTTAGATAATCTCCATTAAGGTACATATCCATGGTAATGGTTACAACGTCTGTTGGATTGAATGCTGTGATACCATTGTAACCATCTAAAATTCCATAAGGAGCAAATTTTCTTACAACCTGTGCTTTACTTGTAAGTCCATTCTCAGGAGCAGTGTAACATCTAATATAATTATTATCTATCAACTCAATTTGACTGGCATCTGGTTGAATGGTCGCATAAGTCCACTTTTCTCCAACAGGAAGCTGTTTGTTATAAATGCCATCAACATACTGACTTTCAACCTGATTTTTAATGTCTAAATAATTAAAATCACTCTGCCATTCGGTTGCAGAGTTGTATTTTTTCGTTTCAAACGTCTCCTTTTCACACGATTGAACTGATACTAATAGTAGTACTAAGATGCAATAGTTTTTCATATTATATTTGCTATAACGGTCATATATGTATTGTTAAATAATATAAGCTTTAGCTCACGAGCTTGCGAGTAATATTTACTAAAACTCAAATAAAGTATGAATTACTCCAACACATATCTGATATAATTCATTTTAAAAATACTTAATCATTTTCCGATTGTAAATATAGAAAAAACAAATCGAGATATAAAACAAACCTTAACATATTTTACTTCATAAACTCTTTATTCTCTTTACCTGCTTAGGCAACAATATTCTTAATCTGCAATTTGTACCGGTAAGTATCGAAAACATTGAGAAAAAATTAAAACCAAAAGAAACTGCTTATCATGAGAGTTACCGATTTTAATGTTTGTCAATGTCCGGTTTGTAAAAAAGGAACCATGCGTAAAATTAAAGTAAGCATCAAAACGGAATTTTCTAAGCCATTCCAAAACAAAACCCTCGCAAAACACATACAAATTTAAAAAACCAAATATGAGATGGTAGGAGGCTGTGTAATTCAACCTGTAATACTCGCTGGGTGCTACGCACCGCTCATATTACTGTTTATTAGGCACCGTCCATTTAACACCTAAAATAGTTGACTGAATACAAAATCATAAGAGTAGAAGTGTAGAAAATTTCTAATCGAACTAATTATTCCTCAATAATGATATTATTTTTTAACAAACTTTCGAACCTCAGTATTTGTTGCACTTTGTAATTTTATTAGATATACGCCATTTGGTAAATCAGCAATATTTATTTTTGTCTTGTTTGAATTTACATATAGACTTTTATATAAAGTCCCTTTAATATTAAAAATTTCAATATTTGTTTTTGTGTAGTCAGATAAATCTAAGTAAATTAGGTCTGTTGCCGGGTTTGGATAAATTTTAACATTGTTGTCATTTTGCACACTGGTTATGCCATTAGTAAAAGAAGAGAAACTTGTCTCATAACGATATGTATTAGAAAACCCTAATATAGCTTCATGATTAGAGAATAATTCTAAATAAAAATTACCAGGTTGCCAAGCGTTACTTTGCCATTGTTCATACATCCCTGTTAAAGCATTTGAGTTATTATCAAAAGTAAAAGTGCTCCTACTTATATATACCCAAGCTTCACTTTGCCAATTTTCTTGAGACTCTGATAGTTTATCCCCATTTTCATTATATTCATAGGTTACTCTACCGTTGTTTATCCATATGTCATTTTGCAAACTTTGACACAAAAACGTTAACATATTTCCATCTATATCATATGTGTGAATATGTTTTTCATGTTGTATCCAGTTATCATCTTGCCATTCTTCAATTAAATAAGTCAACATATTTCCATTGCCATCATAGGTGAAAGTATATCTTCCACTATTTACCCATACTTCACTTTCAAAGTGTTCTGTTAACTCAGTCAATTTATTACTATTTTCATCATAAGTATATGTACTTTTATTTCTACTCATAAATGTATCGCTAAACCAAAGCTCTTCTATATGAGTTGATAGATTACCAAAGTCATTGTATGTATTAACAATATTAGCGAAAACTATCCAAGCATCATCTTGCCATTGTTCAAATAGGTAAGTTAATTCATTTCCATTATTATCATAAGTGTAAGTTTCTTGTATAGAATTAATCCATGCATCACTTTCCCAATCCTCATTTAACTTAGTTAATTTGTTCCCATCATCATCATAAGTGTAAGTTGTTTTAGACTCATTCACCCAAATTTCACTTTGCCAACGTTCTTGAACCAAAATTAATAGATTTCCATTATCATCATATATGTTTGTAGCTTTTGTATAACTTACCCAATCACTTAATTGCCATTGCTCAAATAAATCAGTTAATAGATTCCCTTCTGCGTCATATGTATAGATATTCTTTTTATTATTTACCCAGTCTCCAGTATCCCATAACTGATTTAACTCAGATAATTTATTTCCATCGTCATCGTAAGTAAAAATATACCTTTCTTGCAAATCTGTAGCATTATATGTTATCACTGTGTCTGGCATCCATAAAATGGACTTTTCATTTGGTGTAAACTTTGACCCATTATTATTTGGGAGAAATAAGCAATTAAATGACACCGGATTGTCCTCTTGAAAAGAAGGAAAGGAGTGTACATCTTGTGTTGAAGTATTGATAATTCCAACTATACCTAGGAACAATGCAAAAAGTAGAATAGTGTTTTTCATAGTATTTTGTTTATATGTTAATAATAAATTTATTTTGGTAATTAGAAAAATATTTTGGTTGCCGAAGATTGTTTTGGCAAATATGTGCAGTGCTGTTTCTTCGGCTTGCTTGTATCGGTTGCGGCTATTTGGAGTGCGGAATAATACATATTTCACAGTATTTTTCGCACTTAACCAAACCGTTGATATATTAAATTGTTAATAATAGATTTTCTGTTACAAATATAGATAAAATTTTCAAAAAGCGATTTGGCGGATTTTCGTAAGTAATACTCACTTTCAAAGTTCAAGAAAACTCCGCATTATACATAGCTGCTGTTAACGCCTGGCATTGTTTGTCTTAGTATTTTAATAATTTAGTCCAAAAGCCCATAATGGTATTACATTGAGATAACCAAATTCAATATCATCTTTTACTATAAATGATTTACCATCCTGCTTAATTTGTGTTTGCTGCTTGTTTTTCCCACCAACTTCAAACGTATAATTATCAATGATGAAATCGGCTTTTTCTGATGATATAACATCATTTTTTATTTGCATTTGATTGAAGAAGAAAGTTTCTCGTATATTTCCAATATTTGATTTATCTCCGACCAAATTGAAAATGATATTCGTGTTATCTAAATACACTTTATCAACCTTTCCTAATCCGCGAATACCGCTTGTTTCATTGCGTAACTGACCAATAAGACCAGCTTTTTCCATATATGAAAAATAATCATCTAAAGAGTTTCTACTTACGTTAATTATTTTTGATATTTTTGAGAAGTTTGGTTTAAAAGGTACACTTTCTGCGATAATGGAGAGTAATCGTTTCAGTTTACGACTTGTTCCAACATTCAGATTTGCATATTGCGGAATATCTGTTTCCAATGTTTGCACAATGATTTGTCCTAAACGTAAATTTATTTCATTTTCAAGCCCGAAAGGATAATACCCACGTTTCAAATAGTCATTAAACAAAGGTAACGGATGGGTTATATTTGTAAGTTTCACTTCGTTATTGACTATTTGTTTTAACGAATAAACTTCGGTTTCGTAATTATGAAATAACTTCAAATATTCTCTAAATGAGAGTCCTTGTAATTTATAGATTATAGCACGACGACTTAAATCTGCAGAACCTTTAAGTATATCAAGAATAGAAGAACCAGTGAAAACAATTTTTAAAGTAGGAAATGAATCGTAAATGTTTTTTAATTCACTTGACCAGTTGGAGTATCTGTGTATTTCATCAATAAACAAATATTCTCCTGCAGATTTATAGAAGTTATCAGCTAAGTCAAAAAGTTTATTTTCACCAAAATACATGTCGTCTGCAGATACATACAATGTTTTTTTGCTGTCTAAATTTTCTTTTATATGTTGCAAAATCATGGTGGTTTTACCGACACCACGAGCACCAATAATACCAATCATTCGACTGTCCCAAGAAACTTTTTCGTACAAATAACGTTTAAAGTCTGTTGTAGTATTTCGTAATTGCGTTTCAAATTTCTGATAAAGTGTCTTCATGCTATGATAAATTATTTTCCACAAAGATACAAAATGCACAACAGAATTAACAATATTTCTAATAAAAGCTTAATCGAATGTGCAATCTGCTTTTTTTTGCTTGGCGTTAACGGAAATGTATATGCGTAGTTGCGGGATTTGAAAGTACTTACGTATCAATTACGTAAAATGTATTTTACTTGCACTTTGTTGAACTAAATCCGCTATAGCGGATAGCTTAATGCAAATATACATAATATCTTAATTAACTGTATATCGTTTCAATATTATTAACAATTGTGGAGCGAGCAATTATAGCTGTTCCAGGTTTTGAGCAAGTATTTAAAAAACTTGATCAACAAGTTGCTTTGCGAGGGCAGAGCCAAAGTACATTAAATAATTACATTCGCTCGCTCGGATTTTTCTTTGTGCCATTTGGCAAAGGTATATATTTGCAATCCGAGTGGCTATTTAATGCCTAAAGTTACGAATTTATTATTCACAAATACCTATTTACTTATGAAATGCCGTATTGGATATTTCAATTATTCCTTGGATATACAAGGCAAAAAACAATTACAACATCCAATAGAGTATTTTGTAATTAAAATGGTATTACCGGTTTTAATGTTTGTCAATGTCCGGTTTGTAAAAAAGGAACCATGCGTAAAATTAAAGAATTACCCCGCATACGTTCACCGAGCAACAATCTGCCAAATCTTCTTTTATCAGAATTACAGTAATTATTTTATGTTTTTAATTTGCTTCATATTTTATGAGCCAAGGAGTTCTATG
>JAQUBO010000185.1 GCA_028686735.1 Bacteroidales bacterium | reverse complement strand
ACTACCAGAACTACCAGTATTTGTAAAATCTACTCCAGTACCAATACAAACATTATCAATATATGAAAAATCAGCCACAGGAATGTTAAAAACTTGCACATTTGACTCGTAAGTTTGAATGCAACCAGTAGCTAAATCTGTAAGTGTTAAACTAACTATATGTGTCCCAGCAGTAGTAAAGCTAACTCCTGTTGGGTTTTCATCAGTGCTAGTTGTTGGAACTCCGTTTGGTCCAAATGACCACTCAAAATCAACACCAGAGCTAGTGCCAGTATTTGTAAAATCAATAGTTTGATTTAAACACAAAGGACCGTTATGAGCAAAAGATGCTGTGGGTCCAGCAGTTATATTGATATAATCTTCAAAAACAGTTGTACAATGGTCGTTTGAAACTATATGTCGTACAAGTTTATTTCCAGGAGTTGAGAAAATAACCGAAGGATTTTCGGCATACGAAACGCTAGGATTTGCATCAGTTGAAAAAATCCACTCATGCGTATATTCATCTCCAGATGAGCCAGTATTTGTAAATTGCACTTCACTTAACTGACAAACATCAGTTGTAAAAGTAAAATCGGCATTAGGGTTTTCATAAACATTCACATATTTTGTATTTTTTGCTGTATCTAAACCACAATTGTAAATAATACTAAAATCTACTTGGTACAAACCTGGGGCAGACCAGCTAACTGAAGGGTTTTCGTCAGTAGAAGATGCAATAGATGCGGGTCCATAAAACGTCCATTCATAAGTTATTTCAGGTCCTGTTTGTCCAGCATTTATAAATCCGATTAACTCCCCAGTGCAACCTGATCCATCATGTACAAAATCTGGTACTATTGTATCAACCATTGCTCCCAAGCTACTTGCTTCGAGAAAAACTGCCGAATCATAAGCACTATCAAAAGAATCTGCTACAACAATTTTAATATGATATTCCTTGCAAGGTACAACAGTTGCTATTGCAGTTAATAGTTTTGTAAGTCCATCATACTCAATATTTGGACTTCCGACAGGATTATCGACATAATATTCTGAATTAGAATTTTCCCAAGGACAAGATCCACTAGAATCACCATTGTTTATATTTGCAATAGACACATTTGTTGTTGAACCAGGTACAAGTGCTATATTATGATTTGTATAATTTCCTCCGAGCGGATTAGGTCCTGATAAAAAGAAGGCAAAAGCATCATTAATATCGCACACATATTCGCGATATTCTTCAGAAGCAAAAATATAGTTAAAACTCACTGTATCCGAGGACGATCTAAAATCAAATTCAATTATTGCTGCATCAGAAGAAGTAACTCCTCCCATAATACTTTCAATGTCAGTATCGCCAGGTCTTCCATTATCACTAGAAGTTCCTTCATCAATATTTGGGCCTATTGCATCAAAAATATTTCCTGTTGACATTATGATACCACGATCCATTGGCAACTCAGACATAAAGCCAACTGTAGTAAATTCTCCTATTGCCTGTGGGGCAGCAGACGATGTAATATTATAGACCTGTACCCCTTCTCCTAACAATACTTGTTGAACAAGTTGAGCGTCAGTAAGGAAATCCTGTATTAGCAATTGAGCTTTAGCCGAAAGACTTATAACAATCGAAAAGCATATAGTTACTAATATATATTTTATTTTGCTCATAGCGTTTATTTAAAATAATTTGCGGATATTTTCAGTATTATTAAAATAATATCCTATACTTATTTCATGTGTATTAGCTCCAGTTGCAAGATTACTAATTCCAGCACTTGGTAAATCGTAACTATACCCTATGTAATAATTAGTGTACTGAAATCCAACAAGAAAAGCTATTGAGTTATGTGCACGATACCATGTTCCAATCCGAACCATATATTCGTCATTGATATTATAATCGGCATGTAAACCAGTTGCAAGCTCATAAACGCCATTTTGCGAACTTGCAATAATATTAGGCATAAAAGACATTAAACTGCCTTCGGGTGTTATTCTTATTCCTGCTTGAGTTGACATTTTGGTATATAAAGATCCATCATCTTCGATAAAACTTTCGTTTGGTGAAGTTAAATGAAAAGCTGAGAATCCTGCAAAAGCACTAATATTACCAGTTTGGGGTTGGTAATACCACAAAAGTCCTAAACCAGCATCAGCAAACATTTTAGATTCATACATTACTGCTTCACTACTAGGATTTGCAGGAACATAAGACCCAACCACATATTGATCGTCGAATGTTAGACTTTGTGTATCCATAAACTTTTGATTAAAACCTCCGTAAATTGAGGCACTTAGAAAGTGTCCATTATCGTTAAGTTTTATATTATATGCTGCCGCAACAAGAACCTCTAAATGATTAAACGCTCCTGCCCTGTCGTTCATTGTAAACAAACCAGCGGTAAGGTTATTGTCGTTACTCTGTTCATAAACAGGCATAAAGAAAGTTAGAGAAGCGGTTTGATACCCTTTGTCAATTCCGGCCCATTGCGAACGATAATTAAGTTTTGCATTAATACCGTTATCTGATCCCATAATAGCAGGATTTACTTTTAACGGAGCAGAATAAGGCTGAGAAAAACGAACGTCTTGTGCAAAGATTGACCAACTTATTAGTAAACCTAATGATATAAATATTATTTTTTTCATAATTCTATTTTTTTAATTTGTAAATGCTTATCTAATTAAATTTATCATTCCAGAGGTATTAAATACTCCACCATCGCTATATTCACCTTTAGTGTGATAAACATAAGCACCATTTGGTAGTTTCTTTCCCGTTCCTTGAATTGTTCCATCCCAGCCTTCCTGTGGATTAGTAGAATGATAAATTAAATCTCCGTTTCTATTAAATATATTTAACTCAAAAACTGTTGTCCCTTTTCCTCTAATATAAAAGATGTCATTTTTACCGTCATTATTTGGCGTAAATGCAGTAGGTATGTAAACACCTGGAATATTAACAACAACAGTAATTTGGTCGGTATTTGAGCAACCATAAATGTCTGTTGCGAGTACAGTGTAAACAGTTGTAGTATCAGGATGAGCCATTGGGCTATATACCCATGAATTATCCAAACTTTCTTCTGGAGTCCATTCAAATTGGATACCTCCACGAGCAAGCAGTTGTACATATTCTCCTTGTGCTATTTCTACAGTATCTTGATTTTGTAAATCTGTTGCCTGTACATTTGGAAGTTGGTGGATTGTTACCATCACATTATCAGTAATTGTATCGCAACCCAAATAAAAAGTATTTAAAGTATAAACTCGAGATTCATCGGGAGATACAAAAGGATTTGGAACACCTATAAACTCCACAATAGTGTCGTAAGCCCAAAAATACATTTGACCTTCCACTAGTCCAGCTCCAATTTGAACACTGTCCCCCTGACATATTTGATAATCAGGGCCAGCGTTTGCAATAGCCGAAGGAAGCATTGTTACAATAATAGTATCTTTTGATTGACAACCAGTTATGGTATCTGTAACTATCAAAGTATAATTACTTACTTGAGCATTAGGGCTAGCAATTGGTTGAGGAACTGTGTCGTAATCGAGTGTTGAAGTTGGAAACCACTTATAAATATGTCCTATCTCTTGGGGCGTACCAAGCAGTAAACTTGAATTTGCACAAATAATAGTATCATTACCAGCGTTTACATCAGGATATTGAAATATTTCAATGGTATTGGTAACAGATTGAGAACAAACCCCATCTGATACATATAATGTTACTGGTATTAAACCTCCTTGTGTGTATAGCACTGAACTTGGATTTTCGGAGCTTGAACTTGAGGGTTGTGCATTGGCTCCAAGATCCCAATTAAACGCCCAGTTACTTCCTGTGCTACCAGTATTTTGAAAGTCAATCCCTTCGTCGCCACAAACAGGAGCATTACTTGAGAAACTTGCTATTGGCGATTCGTGGATAAGTATTGTTTTAGTGGTTGATGAAGAACATGAAGTTCCGGTATTAGACACAGTAAGAGTAACTTCTTTGATTCCGTGTTGTGAATATACTATATCTTGAGGGTTCTGATCGGTTGAACTAGTTGGATTTACATTGTTACCAAAATCCCATAAGAAATCTACCCCAAGGTTATCGCCTGTACTTGTAAAACTAATTGGCAAACCAGAACACTGCGGTGCAGTACTTGAAAAGTCGGCAATTGGTGTTGCAAGAACAAAAACAGAGTCTATAATTGTATTTGAGCAACTCGCATTACTGATAGTTAGGCTAACATATTTCATACCAGATGTTGAGTATAATACTCCTGCTGGATTTTCAGAATTAGCCATAGATGGTGAGGCTCCATTACCAAAATCCCAAGTAAAACTAAGATTACTCCCAGTACTACCTGTGTTATTAAAGGTGTAAATATCTCCTAAACACAATGAGTCGGAATGTGTGAAATTTGCAACTGGAGTTTCTAAGATATTTATATTATAGGTAATGCTATCTAAACAGCCAGTCGTACTATTAGTAGTTGTTAATTTAACTTGCTTTGTTCCAGCATCTGAGAATATTATTCCCATAGGGCTTTCATCTGTACTAGTTGTAGGTACAGCACTTGTACCAAAATTCCATAAATAAGTAACATCAGTATTGGTTCCGGTATTCGTAAAATCAACATTTAATCCAACGCATTGTGGACTTGTGTTTACAAAATCTGCAACAGGAGTTTGATAAACAGTAATAGTTTGATTGATAAAATTTGAACAGACACCATTACTAATAGTTAATTTTACATTTTTTATCCCGCTACTAGCATAAATAACATCTGCTGGATTTTCGGCTGTTGAAGAAGCTGGAATAGCTCCGTCCCCAAAGTCCCAATAAAACGTTAGTCCCATACCAGTACTTCCGGTATTAGTAAAGTTAAATTCAGAATTCACACAATCATCACCAGAATAATCAAAACTCACATTTGGCGTATCTTTAATAGTTATAGTTTTACTAATTTGATTAGTGCAAGATGTTATGTTATCTGTTACTTGAAGTGTAATCATTTTGTTTCCAGAAGTAGCATACGAAATTCCAGTTGGGCTTTCGTCAGTACTAGTAGCAGGACTTGCGTCAGTTCCAAAATCCCAAGCAAAAGTGCAATCGCTAGTAGTTCCTGTATTTAAAAAATTTACATCAAGACCAGCACACACAGGAGCATTGCTTGTAAAATCGGCTTCTGGAGATTGAAAAACCTCTATTGTTTGAGTTGTATTATTTGAACAATAAGAATTATTTACAGACAAACTAACAGTTTTTACTCCTGATGATATATATTGAATACCTATAGGATTTTCGGCAGTAGATATTTGCGGAACTGCACCTGTACCAAAATCCCAAGAATAACTCCATGCAGAGCCGCTTGTTCCAGCATTTGTAAAATTAAAATCAACTCCCATACAAGCATCACCTGAGTCAGTAAATGATACTGTTGGTGTTTCTCGAATAATGATATTATCTTGATAAGTAGCACTGCAACTTGTTGTTGTATTAGTAATTGTTAAAGATACTTGTTTGGCTCCATGCGACGCATAAACTACACCGTTTGGGTTTTCGTCAGTTGAGCTTACAGGACTTGCACTTACACCAAAATCCCAATGAAAACTACAGTCTGTCGATGCTCCCAAATTAGTAAAATCAACATCTGAGCCGGCACAAGCTGGTGCGTTAGAGGCAAAACTCACATCTGGAGTTTCATTTACATTAATATTAAGGCTTGTCGATTGTATGCAATGTCCATTAGAAATATTTAATGTTACAGTCTTTACACCAGCATTTATCCAATAAACGCCATTTGGATTTTGAGCTGATGAAACCGCTGGTATAGCTCCTGCACCAAAATCCCAAGTGTAATTCCATTGCGTTCCTGAGCTACCAGTATTTGTAAAATCAACTGTTTCGTTTTCACAAACCTCTACAGAGCTAGAGGTAAATGCTGCCGTAGGGTTTTCATAAATCATTACGCCATTATTTTTGTACGAAACGCAACCAGTTACCACATCAGTTACAGTAAGAGAGACCTCTTTTACTCCTGCCAAACTATATGTTACAGCAGGTGGAAACTCGTTTGTAGAAGTCGCTGGACTTGCTCCTGCTCCAAAATCCCATTCATACGTACAGTTAAAATGACTATAACCACTATTTGCAAAACTTACTGCACTTTCTGTACACTCAGGTGCAGATGAGGAAAAATCAGCTTGCACACTATCACAATAATGAAGTACTTGAGCATGAGCTACTAACCCGAATAGACAAGATAGTAGTATTAGTTTAAGTCTTTTCATAAAAATATATTTTTAAATTTATGTTACAATGCTTTATATTTTTTAAAGGGACAAGATAACCAAAATTATCATTCTATAATAAATAATCGGCAATTATTTTGCATATTTTATAAGAACAATATATTTATATTTACCAAAATAACTCAAACCTACTTATATTTAGTTTCTGCAAGTACCAAGTTTACGAGCTCACTGCGATATGGCTTGGTGGACTATAAACTCGGTACTTGTAAAGGCTATTTAAAACATTATTTTAGTTTTGAGGGCAATGTACCATTTTTATCAGCCTTTTTATAAAGTTTAAATTCTCTGAAATTAAAAACAATAAAATCAAACTTTCCAACAAAAGACAAGATTAGAGCAAAATATAATATAATAGGTATTGAACAAATAATAATAGGTATAAGCCAATATCCTGTAAATGAATAGATTTTAGCAGTATCTGGACTTTTCTTTCTAAAAACAACTTTAACATTTTCGCCGTTTTCATATTTTGTGTTTCGTTGTGCAACAAATACTATTTCTTGATTTTCATAAATAAAATGTACAATAGGTGCTTCTTCAGAGTCTTCTGGAAATAATTTATTACGCCATTCTTTAGTTCCTATTATAGTACCATACGTAAATTCAGATTTTTGAATGTCGTTTATTCTGTTCAAAGAAAAATACAATGCTATTATTATAAATCCTGATAACAGTAGCATTTTTCTGCTAATTTTCATTTTTATTTGTTATAAATTGACTCATCAAATTTAAGCAATAATTTACAAAAAAAACATTTAATTTGCAAGTATTAAAAA
>JAQUBO010000027.1 GCA_028686735.1 Bacteroidales bacterium | reverse complement strand
TTGCAGTTGCTAAAGATTGGTCAAATTCGGATGCACTCACCTCTATTTTTTGATTTTCTTTAAAACGCCGTGCTGTATCTTTAACAATTGCAAAGGCTTCGGGCAGAATTGTTAATAAATGATTTTCTAATTTTTCATCTATCCTCTCTTCAATTTTATCAATTTCATTAAAAATGTCCTCACGCTCCCAAATATCTAAAGCTTCTGCCTTTTCTTTAAGTTTATTTATTTCAGTTTTATCTTCTTTAATAAATTCCTGAATCCCTGCTTTAAGGTTTTGAGCTCTTTCTCTAAGTCCATCATTACTTAAGGTAATTATTTCGGGTTCTACAGCTAACACTTTTTCCAGATAAGGCTGCACCACTTTCATATCTCTATCTGCTTTTGACCCAAATAAACTGCCTATTATTTTGTTAAATCCCATTTTTTATAATTTTTACGAAATCTTTTAACCGTCAAAGTTACAAAATTCTAATTAAATACTAAATTTGAATAATCTTTTTTAGAGTTCTAAATAATCTTCAGATTATATCTTCTTACTCACCTGTTTCCCAATCCTCAAGAATACTATCTATTTCTTCGGATGTTTTTCGCAATCTTGTTTTACATTCTTTTATCAACAAAGTAGCTCTTTTAACTTTTTCGCTAAGGCTATCCAGATCGGGTTCTCCATTTTCTATTTCATACAATATATTTTCAAGTTCGCTTAAAGCATCTTTATATTTAAAATCTTTCTTTGCCATTATATCTATTTTTTTCTTGTTGAAAACATTAAAATTACAATTGCTAAAATTAGAAAAAAAATTGAAATACCAAAAGTATATTTATACCCAATTATTGTGTATATCAAAACTCCAATGGGAGCCATTAAAGACCTTATGCCAGTAAGCGAAATATGGACAGACTGATAATCAGCCGAATCGTTTGCATTTTTACTAAAGAAAGAAGAACCAATATTCCAGGACAACACTCCTGCTGCACCAAAAATACCAAAGGCAAAAAACGCTATAACCAGAGTATAATAAACCTCAATATTTGCCACCACTGTATATTGCTGTATGTATTCTGTTATCATAATAAAAAACACATAAACTAACATAGCACTAAAATTTATTATGCCAAATCGTCGTGGGTCAATTTTGTCGCTAAGAATACCTAACAAAGGTAAGGCTAAGACAGTAACTACTCCGGCTGCAGACTTATAAGCAGAAATACCTGCATAACTTAGTGCCATATATGACTCAAGAAAAAATGTAATTACTGGCGATGTAATCATAAATGCAATTCCATAAGAAAAAAAGGCTAATTCAAAATGAAAAAATGCCTTATCATTTTTCAAAATAGCATACATTCGTTTTACAGAGTTTTTTAATGATGTTACAAATTTATTTTTAATAATTATTTCGGTTTGTTTAAACGGAATAGATGACAAAGTAAATAGGGCTACAATACTTAATAAACCAATTAAAGGATAAACGAAACGGAAAACAAAGTAATTTTGATAAAGCATCTGTCCAAAAACAAAAGTACCAACTAAAACTGCAAATTTATTTACTGTTGCACTATATCCATATAACTTTCCAAAATTATTATTTCGATAACTATTTTTTAACAATAAATTGATAGTTGGAAGAGTAATTGTTGTTCCTAAAAAATAAAAGAAAAAAATTGAAATAAAAATTAAGTGAACTATTAAATTACCTGTTTCATTTACCTGCTTAGGGAAAAAGACAAATAACATTAAAGGGAGTCTAGTTATTAGTGCTGTAACCCGTATCAGTTTTTTCTTATCGTTAATTCGACGAATTAATTCATTAAAAAAGATTAAACTCAAAAACACAACTACACTAACAAAAAACAAGATCCCAGTAAGAAACTCGGAGCCATTTAAACTACGCAAAAAGACAAACTCATTCATTAGAGTTACACCTACAACAACTCCCTCTATAATACTGTAGATAAAGTGTAATGTAAAAGTTTTTTTCTCGACTCTTTCAAGTTTATTATAAAAGAACATCTAGTTTTAGGATTATTCCCATTCAATAGTTGCTGGTGGTTTTGAACTTATATCATATACCACTCTGTTAACACCGCGAACCCTGTTAATAATATTATTTGACATTTTAGCAAGGAATTCGTAAGGCAGGTGCACCCAATCTGCGGTCATCCCATCTGTTGAGTGTACAGATCTAAGAGCCACAACATTTTCGTAAGTTCTTTCGTCTCCCATAACACCAACCGATTGCACTGGCAACAACATTGCTCCTGCCTGCCACACCTCATCGTAAAGTTTCCATTCCTTAAGACCTGATATAAAAATATCATCAACCTCTTGTAATATCCGCACTTTTTCGGGAGTTACATCGCTAAGTATTCTAATTCCAAGTCCTGGGCCAGGAAAAGGGTGTCTGCCTAAGATATTGTCAGGAATTCCTAGTGCTTTTCCAACATTTCTAACTTCATCTTTAAACAATAAGTATAGAGGTTCAACTATTTTAAGTTTCATAAAATCAGGTAAACCACCAACATTATGATGCGACTTTATTGTTGCCGAAGGACCTTTAATCGAAATCGATTCAATAACATCAGGATAAATAGTTCCTTGAGCCAGCCAAACAACATTCTCAATTTTATGAGCTTCTGCATCAAATATTTCTATAAAGACTCTACCTATAATTTTTCTTTTTTTCTCTGGATCGCAAACTCCAGCGAGTTGTGAGTAAAATTTATCTTTTGCGTTAATGCCTATAACATTTAAGCCCATTCCTTTATATGAATCCAAAACCATATTAAATTCATTTTTACGCAAAAGTCCGTTATCAACAAAAATACAAGTTAATTGTTTTCCAACCGCCTTGTGTAACAACATTGCAGCCACAGTACTATCAACCCCTCCCGAAAGGCCTAAAACGACCTTATCTTTACCAATTTTCTGTTTTAAACCTTCTATTGTGCTGTCTATAAATGAGTCGGGAGTCCAATCCTGTTTGCATTTACAAATATCTATTACAAAATTCTTTAGTAAGGTTTTACCATCAATTGAGTGAGATACTTCTGGATGGAACTGTATTCCCCATGTTTTTTCGCCTTGCACCTGATAGGCAGCAACTTTAACATCATTAGTTGAGGCAATAATATTATATTTGTCAGGAATATTTATAATTGTATCTCCATGAGACATCCAAACCTGGGAATTTAAGCTTATGCCTTTTAATAGTTGATTGTCCGAATTAACAAAACTAAGATTTGCTCGTCCATACTCTCTAGTTTCTGAAGGTGCTACCTCTCCTCCAAAAAAATGAGACATATACTGTGCCCCATAACAAATTCCCAATAAAGGAAACCTAGATCTAATATTTGACAAATTTATTTTTAGAGCATTTTTATCTCTTACCGAAAACGGACTCCCACTAAGAATTACTCCTTTAATGTCATTATCTAAGTTTGGCACTTTATTATAAGGAAAAATCTCACAATAAACGTTTAGCTCTCTAATCTTCCTAGCAATTAATTGCGTATATTGTGAACCAAAATCAAGAATTAGTATCTTTTCCATCATTTTTTATTTTTCTTTTTATAGTTTACAAAGATGATATTTTTTTTTTAATTTTAAAACAATGTAACAAAAACATATACATTAAGAATTTTATACTTACCAGTTAATATATTTTCTTAAATTTGCTCAATAAATTTCAATTATGGATATTAAATTAGTTAAATACGATTGTAAGCACTTTAAAGGTGCAATACCATGTAAGCCCAATAAAGCTCACAATGTAGATTGTAAAAATTGTTCTTATTATCAAAAAATAAGCAAACGCATCTTAATTATAAAGTTGGGAGCCATGGGCGATGTTATACGCACTACCCCTTTAGTAGTTAAGTACAAACAACTATATCCCAATTGCCATATTAGTTGGTTAACACTTTCGCCCGATGTACTGCCAAAAGAAGATATTGACAGTATTTATAAATGGAACGAAACTTCGCTTTATATTTTGCGAAACAAACAATTTGATATTGCAATTAATCTTGACAAAGAAGAAGAAGCATGCATGTTGCTAGCTGAAGTTTCATCCACTAAAAAATTTGGTTTTATTTGGAATAATAATCATATTGATGCAGCCACAAAAGCCGCTGAACAGAAATTAATAACTGGTTATTTTGATCATTACTCACAAGCGAATACAAAACATTATTTAGATGAGATTTTTGAGATTTGTCATCAAAAGTTCAGTGATGAGCCATACTTGTTAAACTATAATCATGAGCTATCACAATTGTGGAAAGAGAAAATCCTCAAACAATCGGCAGGCAAATTAGTTGTTGGTCTAAATACAGGATGTGGTAACAGATGGCTTACTCGGTTATGGCCAAATGAAATGTGGATTGAGCTTATTCAACTTCTTCATAAAGGAGGTTTTTATCCAGTAATTCTAGGTGGTCCTCAAGAAGACGAAAAAAACACCATGCTTGCAAACAAAACAGGAGCTTGGTACCCAGGCACATATACATTAGAAGAGTTTTTTGCGATTACATCTGCGTTAGAAATTATTGTTACCCAAGTATCCATGATGATGCACATTGCAACTGCATTACAGAAAAAAATGGTATTAATGAATAATATTTTTAATAAACATGAATTTTATCTTTATAATAGAGGTGTAATCGTGGAACCAGATAGTGGCTGCGATTGTTTTTATGGCAATTCATGCAAAAGAGAAAAATCATGTATGTATGATTTAAAACCAATAAGTGTTTTTGACGAAATTATAAAACTTAGCAAAATCTAATGAGAATATCATACTTATCAACATTTTATCCTTTTAGAGGAGGAATTGCACAGTTTAATGCATCTGTAATGCGAGAGTTACAAAATTTAGGAAACGAGGTACAAGCTTTTACTTTTACAACTCAATATCCAAAGTTTTTATTTCCTGGCGAAACTCAAATGGTTAAAGAAGGCGATATTGTTGATGTTATTAAATCTAAACGAATACTAAACTCAGCTTTTCCATTAAACTGGCCTTATGCGGCTGCAAAAATAAAAAAGACATCGCCAGATATATTACTAATGAAATACTGGATGTCGTATTTTGGTCCATCCTTAGGCTATGTTGCAGCAAAAATAAAAAAAAACACTAAAGTCATTACAATATTAGATAACGTAATTCCACACGAGAAAAAGTTTTTTGACAAAGCATTTACAAAATACTTTCTTAAACGAAATGACGGTTTTATTGCAATGTCAGAGAAAGTCAAAAATGATTTGCTTTTTTATCTCCCAAATGCAAAAGTTAAACTCCTACCTCACCCACTATACGACCATTTTGGTGCTGTTGTAGATAAAAAAACTGCGCAACTAAGACTAGGACTTAACACGTCAAAAAAAACAATTTTGTTTTTTGGATTTATTCGCGATTACAAAGGTTTAGATTTACTAATAAAAGCATTTTCTAAACTCGACAAATCATATCAATTAATAATTGCTGGCGAAGTTTATGGTAATTTTGATAAATATGATGTGTTAATAAATAATAACTCAAACAAAGAAAATATACATAAGCACATAAAATATATTTCAGACAAAGAAGTAAGCTTATATTTTGGAGCCTCTGATGTTTGCATATTACCATACAAAAATGCTACCCAAAGCGGTATTACTGGAATTTCTTATCACTTTGAAACCCCCATGATCGCAACTAATGTAGGAGGACTATCTGAAATTATTCAAGATAAAAAAACTGGACTTATTGTAGCAAAACCTGAAATAGAACTAATTAAAAATGAAATTCAAAATTACTTTGAGACTTGCTCACAAACAACATTTATCAAAAACATTAAAGAATTAAAAAAAGAATTAAGCTGGTCAAATTTCGCATACGAACTAATGGAATTTGCTAAACATTTATAAGTTTATCCCACAATATTTATCACTAGTAAATAATTAGCCCTTGCTTAACGGTACCAGACCAGATGCCTTTAGTATTAGAGTCTAACTGCAAGGTAAACTCCAATTTTACCAAATAGTTTTCGTAAAAAGCACTTTTGGATTAAGTTTTCACCATCTCCCAATACAAGCACCTTAATATCTCTGATTGGTCATTTTTGCGAAGGTGCATTGCTCCGCCATTACAGTACTTAAATTCTTTGCAGATTTCACAAATACCAGTCTTCATCCAAGACCTATCTCGCATATTCTGGAATTTATTCTCCCAGATATCAAGAAAACTTTCATTATAAATATTCCCTTGAATAAAAAATGGATTATTATTAGGACAAGCGGAAACAGAACCGTCTGCGAGTACTGAGCCAATATTTACACCAGCACGACAAAAGAATAATCCGTCTTTAATTTTATGATCATACTCTCCTGTATATGCTTCACACGAAAATGATGTGTTTATTTTGGTGGATAAACGTGAGTTTTCTATAAAGTCGAATAGATATTTTATTTCTGCACCGTCTAAATGCAAATCAGGATAATTAGTTGCTCGACCAATTGGAGCAATTGTAAATAAACGCCATGCTTTAATTCCCGAATTAATTAAAAGCTGTTTTATCTGATCCAATTCGGGCAAATTACGTTTATTTACACAAGTAACAACGTCGTGAACTAAATCTTTCTGAGAGGAAATAACTTTAAGAGCATTTTTAACAGCAGCAAAAGATTTTTTACTTCCTCGCAACCAATTATGGTTATCTTCTAAACCGTCAACACTTAAAGTAATTGAACGTAATCCCGCTGCAATTAATGAATTCATACGTGCCTGAGTAAGCATCATCCCATTTGTTACCATGCCCCAGGGAAAACCTAATTTAGTAATTTCTTTTCCGCATTCTTCCAAATCCTTACGCACCATAGGCTCACCACCTGTAAGAACAACCATCACACTTGCAGGATTATACTTTACAGAGATATCGTTAAGTACTTTAATAAAATCTGACACTGGCATGTCCTCGATATTGCTTTCTTTTTTACAATCGCTGCCACAATGCAAGCAATTAAGATTGCACCGCAAAGTACATTCCCAAAACAGATAGGTTAAAGGATGCAATTGTGCCTGTGTTTTTGCATATTTAGAAAAAACATGCCGAACAATTTTTTGTTTAATCGGTATCGACATTTTAGTTCTTTGGCAAGCTAACTTCAATAATATGATCAGTATTTGTTAAAGTTGTGTTATACTCGCCGTAACTCCCATTTGCAGGCCCATCTACATCAATAACCTTAATATTAATACTGCTCTCTGCAATTAACGACCCATCAAATTTTCCATTTTCATCAGTTGCAACACAGACAGAATCAGTTTTAGAATAAACACTCACTTGCAAGCCGGCTAAAGCTTCATTAGTATCTTTGTCTTTAACACTACCTTGCACGCTCACAAAATTCTGAGGAGTTCCATAACAAGCTTGAAAAGTTACAAGAAACCCAGCGGCACCAAATACGCCTAATACTCTTTTATAGAATCTAGATTTTAATTTTAGAATTTTCATAATCATTGGTTTTGTTTCTTTACAAATTTACAAAAAAATCTTTTGCAAA
Organism: Bacteroidales bacterium; assembly: GCA_028686735.1. Classification (GTDB taxonomy): domain Bacteria; phylum Bacteroidota; class Bacteroidia; order Bacteroidales; family ML635J-15; genus Bact-19. The sequence continues at coordinate 21,564 of JAQUBO010000027.1, read as the reverse complement.
AAACATTTCTAAATAAAACGATGTGAAATTATACTGGAACGTAATAGGATTTAATAATCCATTTTCGCGAATACTTTCCGCCAGTTCAACAACTTTTTCTTGTTCTTCCGCTGTAAGATCATCATTTATACCAAATAAACGACCTTGAAAAAGACTGTCTGCAAGGTCTTTGATTTATAATCTTAATATTTCAGTTTTATTTGACATCTATTTTTTTTAAATATTTAAACACATATAATTTTTTAACTAAATATTGAGAAATTTTCAATAATTTTAATTTTTACAATAGGTAAACTTCTCTAATATCAGTAAAATATGAAAATTCCATCACATTTATATTTAGAACACAAATTAATAAGTTAGAAAAGAAAAAAATTGCATTTATGTAAAAGATTTCATGACTTTACCATGATTATATTTAAGTTAGATTTAACAATAACATGGTAAATTATGTATTTTGATATTTAATTGGTATGACATATTATATATAATCATAAACTTGAAGAAGGCTGAGAAAGACAATGGTAGTCAGACATTGCGAAACCATGATGATCAGTCTTATGCAGAATTGGCATTGCAAAATACAGAATTATACAAAACAATAATCAAACACAGGCAAAAATTCAATGATATCCAAAATATAGATTATCGGTCTCATTATCCTGATGCAATACAAATTTATCCACCTGAAAAGTTGATTAAGGATTGGAAAAACTATTACGATAATCTACGGGAAAGTTTTATCTACGACAAATCAAAAAAGACATTTGAAGAATTATTAACTAAAATATCGGAATTGACAGATAGAATACGAAATATAAATATAATAATAGATGAGTAAAATGTGAAAATCTGTAATGGAACAGTTTTTGATAATAATCAATACTTAAAAATAAATTTATTACCATGAAAAAAATATTTCTTTTATTTACTTTATTTACAATTAGTTTATTTTGTTCTGCACAAGAAGTTAACAATCTAAAAAAATGGGAATACCCTAATGCACAACTACTAATAAATACAGAGCCCAGTGATGAGTTATTTGAAAAAGAAGCTAGATTAATACAAATAATACCGACTGGAAAGCGAAGACAATCTTATGTTTTTATTTTTACTATAATCGAAGATGTTAAAGAAACAATGGTTTTCGGTGATGACGAAAATACTGAGACAATAAGTATGTCAAAAAAATCTATTAAACCTGTTGAGTTCGAACTCTATGCTGACGAAGGAGGGGATACGTTACTAAAGTTTTTAGAATGCAACTCTGAATTGCCTTATATGTTTATTAAGGACACGGATAACGAAAAATATAACTCACCAGATTTTCAACCCTGCATAGGAAAGGTTGTTAATATTAAATTTATTAAAAGACACTCAAACGAAACAATCTTTAATTTTTTATTATCGGTAATAAAAAAATAATGATACAGTAATTCAGTGATTTAGCTCGCATTATTACCTTCGGTGAGGGCTAAAGCCGTTCACCGCTTTTTGTAAAACATGTAAGTAAATGTCAGATTGTCAAACATTTATATTGTTTATCAAAAGTCATTAATGCACCCAAATTTTGGTGCTGCTTGCGATGCACTGCGATGTGCTGCGATGTGCTGCGATGTGCTGAGCTTGTCGAAGTGAGCTTGTCGAAGTGAGCTTTTATCGAATTGTTCGTTTGTTCAAAAACGTTTTACTTTTTACACACATAAACTCAGTAAATTGCCTTCGCTACCCCCAACCCCTGAAGGGGAGTGCCTTCGCTAATACAATTTACTTTAGTTTTTTGTTCTTACTTCGAATGTTTCCGCCAACTGGCGGATTCTATTGTTTCATTGCGATGTGCTGAGCTTTTCGCCGAAGCATTCAATTGTTCAATTGTTCAATTGTTCCATTGTTCTATTGTTCTATTGTTCTATTGTTCCATTGCGATGTGCTGAGCTTTTCGCCGAAGCATTCTCTTGTTCTCTTGTTCAAAAACGTTTTGCTTTTTACAAACATTAACTTATGAGCAAATTAACCGAGAACCGATTACAGAAACCCCGCTTACTTGTTCTTTTCTTCACAAACAGCAAAAATTAAGATTTAACCATATACATGAATACTACTAAGTCCATTTGGGAAATAGCGTATCCCTAGCCACGTAATTATCAGCACAATGAAAGAGAATGCTAATAAAAACATAAGCAATTTTTGACGTTTTGGGAAAGAATAATGCAGATGAATACAAATAAGATAAAATAGCCAAGTTAGCAATGCCCAGGTTTCTTTAGGATCCCAAGTCCAATAATCTCCCCAAGCAATTTTTGCCCAAACCGCCCCCATAATCATACCCAAAGTAAGTAAAGCAAAACCCGGATACACTAGATTCATAGAAAGGTTTATACTTTCAGTATCGATTTGTTTATATTTTTTTGTATTATACACACCTATTAAAACAGTTAAACAGGCGGCAGCCAGAACAGCATACGACATCATATAAACAACAACATGAGGGATAAACCATGGGCTTTGTAAAGCAGGCATTAAGTTTTTAGTCTGATACTCGGGTTTAAGGATATCAACCAAAAGAAATACCGTGGACATTATAAATCCGAGCAAATATAAAGGTTTTGATTTTGTTCTTATAAAAACAATCCAAGTAATCATTGAGACAAACATTGCGTACCATAAACGAGTTTCTGCCATAGTTTTTAATGGTGGACGTTCTAACTCTGACCATAAAAAAACAATGAATATCATTAATAAAACATTAGCAATTGCAGGGAGAAATACAGGCAGTTTTCTCAAATACTTATTACTTCTTGATAGTAATAAAACTAATGCCCCAAAAAGCCATAATCCAAAAAATGCAACAAAGACGATATTTAAAAATTCCCAAATCATTTCAAGTTATTCTTTTTAGTTTGTCTGCTAAAAATTAGATATATAGCTCCAATAAACATTAATACGAATCCAATATAAACGCTCTTTAGCCAAGGATCATAAACAGCAGTAAAAACCGAAACTACCCCACTATACTCAGGAGATTTAAAATAGGAGGTTTGATAAATTGTCCAATTATTAAGAACCAATGGTTTATTAACTTCAATTTTATGTTTTTCGTTTTTTATACCGCTTTTTGTAAATAATTCTATCTCCGAGCCAAAATATTTTGGTTCAGGGTTTAATAAAACTAAATTCAAGTCTTTTTTAATTTCTACAGGCTGTGGCGGATGAAAACTTGTACTATTTTGAATATAAGCCTTAATTTCGGTTTCATCCTCAATATTTTTAATAATAATCTCCGCCACAATAGATTTTTCGGGCAACCCCTTAACAAATAAAACAGTATCCCGCGATATTACTGCATCTTCGTACACACGAATAGTCTCAAAGACATAATTCTCAAAACTAGTTATTTTACCCTTTGAAATTTCACAAGGCTGAAACATTTTTGCATCATACATTTTACCATAATCATCAACAATAGCCAACTTAGTATCGTAATAATCAATATTGAATTTATTTAATAAAATTGCAAAATCTGGTTCAAAATAGTTATCGTCATAATCGTATCCATACCAAATAAGTTCACCTTCAGGTATAGTAAGGTTTATTTTTATTTTATCTGCCTGGCCTAAACTAGCAATAGCAATCACTAACCATAAACCAAAATGATTTATAAAGAAAAACACATTTCTAAAATTTGAAAACGACAATCTTCTCATTATGACTAATCCCAAACTGATTAACAGGTAAAAACTAGAAAAAGCATAAAGCCAGGTTTCAATCACGTTATCAAATCCCAAAGCAGAAACCAATCTGGAGCCACTACCATCTTGATGTACCAGTACCATAATACCTACAACAAAAGTAAATAACGAAATAGCACTTATTGCAGCATATCCTGATGATAAAAACTTAACCAACCTCTTGCCTTTTAGAAACACAAATAAAGCCACAACAATTGCTATTATTTGAATAATAACAATTAAATTAATAGGAAACTTAAAGTAGTGTAAAGGGAAGTCGTCAAAGAAGAGCTGTAAAACACATCCGATAACAAGTAAGGCAGTTGTGCATATTAAAGAAGTGTTTCGATTAGTGTTCTTCATTCTATAATAATCAAATTACTAACAATATTAATTTATAATACTAATTTTAATTCGGGATATTTACCTAGGTGTTATTAACTGATATATAAACAAACACTATCTAATACGTTTAGGTTCAGGCATTTTACTCTCACGTTCATTAGCTATTTCGAGCCAATATGGGAGTTTATTTTCCACCCATTCATTTTTATCAGACTGTAATTTTTTCATATCCAGCCCTATATATTCCTGAGCTTTTGCTTTAGTGCTCAAATCGGGCATTTCGACGGGTTTATTATAGCCCAAATCGGCTAATAATCTAGTTACTTCTATTCGAGCGTGCGAGGCTTTTTCGATACCAGCAGAAATAATACGCAAACATTCTACGGGAGAGTGAAAACTACTACCATGACTTGCAGCCACATAATCCCATCTCCATTGAGCAGCACGTAAATATTTATGTATAGACTTCAATTGCTCGTCAGTTGCACCAAGTTCGATAGCATAAGCAGTCTCAACATGAGCAGAAACAAGCAAATCCTCAAGTAATATTTTTTGCTGATACACCTTATCTTGCCTATCATACACATTAGCAATAAGTTCCTCTTTTGATTCTCTATGACATACCATACATGAGTTTTCAATATTATTTAGAGGACTTTGCACCTGGTGGTCTGTAATTTTCTGTGATCCTTCCCTAACATAAGGCATGTGGCAATCGGCACACGAAACACCTCTTGAATAATGAACGCCTGTAGTAAATATTTCGTAATCTGGATGTTGAGCTTTAATAATTGGTGTTTTGCTGAGTTGATGTATCCAATCAGCAAATTCGTAATTATCGTAATAATCTTCTATTGCTTCAACGCTCATTCCGTTATCCCATGGGAAAGTAACATATTTGCCTTCACCTTTAAAATAGTACTCAACATGACACTGAGCACAAGCTAAACTTCTTCTTTCATTTAGAGTTGCCAACATAATGTCTTTATTTTGTCTTTCGTAAGCTTCTATTAGTGGAACTTGCTTAACTTTCAGTGTCATATCCTCTGCATTATGGCAGTTTGCACAACCTATTGGGTTAACAATTTCAGCAAGCATACCCGACCACGGAGTTTTATAAAAATTCTCGGCTCCAATTTCGTTTATCACTCTTGGCACATCTGGACTTTTACATGTCCAGCAGCTAGCTGTTTGCATTTCGGGAGATCCCTCTTCGGGTGCACCTGTTCGTAAAATATTATGAATATCATCAATAGCATAAATATGTCCACGGGGTTGATTATACTCCATAGCAAATGAATATCCCGCAAATAATATTACAAGTCGAGGGTCTTCACCTAATGCATCACGCATAGCACTACCATTATATTTAGAACTATAGCTTGTGTCTGCCATTTTTTGATAAGTCTCATACTCTCGAGGATATGCTTGACCCCACTTTTCGTTACGTGGCTCAAATTCTGCCAACTCATATAAAGGAACATTAAGTAAAGTTGCCTCGGCTCTTCTCTGAATTATAGAAGATGCCAACACTCCAAGGACAAAAACGACACCAGTAGTCACAAAAAACAAAACCCATCCTAACCATGGTTTTTTTTCAATCAGATTACGTAAATTAAATTTCATATTTGCCTGTTTTTTTATTAAATTCTATATCTTGATAATTATTTTATCCATTCAGGTACTGGCGATTTTGGTGCAGGAACTTCTGCCCAAGGTGTTGTGGTTAAGCTCCTAACAGTACCATGTGGCACTTCTTTATGACAGTCCCAACATTTTTTGCCATTCCCTTCTAAAGTCTCTTTATATGTTACATTTGCCTTTACCATTTCGGTTAACTCACCATGACATCTAATACAATTTTCCATAACTACCTTATTGCCTGGAGCACGTATTCGAATACTTTGCTCATATGTTCGTGCAGTAAAAATTGCCGAATGTCGCAGCCCATCCATTGCTTTAAAGTAATAAGTACGAAAAACATTATCTTGTGGCACATGACAATCGTTACAAGTTGCATATTCACGATGTGAAGAATGCCTCCACGTAACATATTGTGTGGTCATAACGTGGCAATTTATACATGTTTCTGGTTCATCAGAAAGGTATGACCAAGCTCTCGAAACATAAAAATTGTATAATCCTACACCACACAATGTACCAAGAACAATTATGACAGGTACTCTCCACTTTTTTGGTGGTAGAATTGAAACTAACATGTTTTTTATCTGTAACATCTGTTACATATATAAAATAAAATTCATTTGTTTTATAATACAATTAAAATTTAGAATGATTCTTTATAAGCATTTATACAAATATTTAAGATTACTCTAATAATTGTTTTGTATTTTTGTTAAACACAATAAGCAATAAGATTTGTGATAAATGTTTTAACAAAACAATACCGAAATAGAATAAATAGTATTTAAATTTTATAAAACAACTAAATAAAAAAACATGAAAAAGATATTTTACATTTTAGCATCAGTAGTTATAGTTAGTGCAATATCGTGTGATAATGCAAATAAAAAACAAGACAAAGTTGAAGCAAAAAAGGAAAATATAGCTGAAACCAAAAAAATCGAAATAAAATATCTCGAAGATTTTTTGCAGTTCGATAATCACGAGCAAATAGTTGAGTGTTTTGGAGATAAAAATGTTGTAAAAACAAGCCTTTTGGAAGATGAAGGAACTGTAGAATACAATGTAAGCATTATTAACCCAAATTACAGAAACAAAGTAATCGTTTATTGGGGAGAAGAAGATGATTGGGAGCAAGTTGAATTTGTTAAAAACATAAATTCCATATACACCAATACGGGTAGCAAAGCTACAGCTGGTGGCGACATTTATCCAACAAAAGTAGGTTTAGAAATAGGAATGTTACTCGGGCAAATCCAAGAAATTAATGGTTCAACTTTCACATTTTATGGACTTGGTTGGGATTATGGCGGATTTGTCTCTAAACTTGATGCTAAATTTGATGATTATAAGTTGTTTGTGGATCATCAAAATCCAGATTTTAGTACTAACTCTCCTGATGAATATAATAAACTTACTGGTGACAATGAGTTTTTAAGTACAAATAAGGATGCGTTAAATGTTGGTTTACAATTAGTTTCAATTTCATATATGGAAAAATAAACGGCTGATCAGCTGATTGATTTATCAGTTCGCAATTGATATACTGCCTACTACTTACTTATCTATCCTACCAACTATTTTATATTCTCACTATGCCACTCTAAAGCCAAATTAGCAAGAACATTGCTAAAAGTTTGCATAGCTTGTGCAGTTTCATCAGATATAGGTTCCTTTTTTAGTCTTAACAATAAAAGACTCTGCACAGCATTTATACAAACTTCGACATCAGATATCTTACCAGCCTTAGAAAGTTTTCGATATTCCTCTATATTTCCAGCTGCCCAACGATATAACTCGTTATGCTTTATTTCACCCTTAGTATTTAACAGGTTTTCGTTTAATATCGATAATTCTTCAATAAGTTTTTTAATCTCATCAATATCACCACTTACTTCGAGGTTTTGGTTTTTCATTTCGATAATCAAATTTGAATACCATTGACGAATTTCATTTTTTTTAGTTTCGTCAACATCATACCTACTAATTATAAGCTTTTCAATTTTATTTATATCAAAATCAATAGCACGTAAAATATCTTGAATTTGCCTAATATATATTATGTATTCGACAATATTTTCTTCTTTTTTTAAATTTGCAACAATCATATTTTATTATCTTTAAATTTATTAATTTGTCTTCGCTCTTTTTTAGTAGGACGCCCACTTCCTTTTTCACGTTTAAAAATATTAGTTTTTGACAAAATTAGTTTTTCTAATTCTTCTGGCGAGGTAATTTCTTTAATCTTATCAACAGCTATACTTGCCGATACTCTTTTCTCAATAAGTTCAGTAACATTATAGCTCCTAATTATAGGAGGAAATTTAACATCAATTCTATCACTTACTCTTATCATTCGTGAGGGTTTCACTTCTACATCATTAACAAACACCCGTCTTTTTTTGCAAGCCTCACTCGCAAGCGTTCTAGTTTTAAACAGCCTAACTGCCCAGAGATATTTATCTATTCTAACCTGTGTAAGCATTATTTACTAAATGTTTACAGCAAAAGTAAAATATATTTTTTAAATAAATATATTTTTATTATTTTAGGCAAAAATTTAGGCGAAAATATTATTAACCAAATTACACTTATAAATGAAAAATATTTTTACTATCTCGACACTCATTATGCTTGTTATATCAATAAGCTCGCAAGCTCAAAAAAGATTTATGGATGGAGACATTTATAGTGATGATCCTATTGATGCAGCATCATTTAACGACAAATTATTTCAAGATGTTCTATTTTATAAGCTTAATACTTATATGGATTCGATTGGTATAGAGGGCTATGAAACCAGCGATTTTTTAATGGGACCAGCACGAGAGCATGCAATTATAATGGCAGAAAACTCCAAAGCAAGTCTTGATGGCAAAGGGCGATACAAAACTGTTAGAGATCGCCTTATCGCTGCTGGTGGAACTGGGATTGGTGATGAAGTTATATCAAGAAACACAATAAGAATATCTAACGAATACATTAGTTATGATGCTCTTGCAGATGAAGTTGTCCAAAAATGGGCAGATAGCAAATACTCCAGAATATTATTTTCACAAAAATACTTTTTCGCTGGTGTATCTGGCAGAGTTGAAGAATCAGGTAAAAAGGTGTTTATTTCTATGTATGTTGGAAATTATGCCTCATTTTTACCTTCAGGCGATGTTACTGGACAACTCACAGTACCAGTTACAACAAAAAAATATGGTTTACAACCTTATAATGAACGTGCTTGTAAAAAAGTAGGACGAAAAATGCCCAATTATATGGATTTGCAAGAAAACTTATCCATAAATGATAACGGTGAAATCGTTTTTAAATATAATAATCTTAAAAAGTTTAGACGATTTTTAAGAGGTAAAAAAGATGGACTAGCTGTTGATATTGTGCAAAAAGAACAATTTAACAATTGCCGTGAACAAAACATAGCAGACTACTCTAATGTAAACATTGGCTATATGACCAAACGTATATGGACAAAAAAAATATACAAAAAAAATATCGCTCCTGGCGAAGGACGAAGAAATAAGGTTACCAAACTTGAAGTTATTCTAGGAGAATTACCACTAGAATTTAGACCAGAAGATGTTGAACTTAATTTAATGATTATTAAAGACAAATCGGTATGCTACAATGTACCGCCATCCTATGTTGATAATAAATTTTATGATTACGTTCCTAAAATTGGACTTTTACCCGACACTATTATTAACGAAGCTAACGCATATGCTCCAACTGCTACAAGTACTGAGCTTAAATTCCGCATTCCATTTGAACAGGCAAAATATGATTACCACCCAGAAGATATGATACCTGTACTTAAAGCTCTAAACGAACCTGATTTTATTATTAATAAGATATTTATCGCTGCATATTCCTCATTAGAAGGTACACAGCAAGCAAACCAAATTCTACAAAAAAGAAGGGCACAAAGTATTGTCAAAGCCTTTGAAAAAAATCAAAATGCCAGTATAGTTGATTCAATTGTTACAAAACCAAACTTTGAAGCATTAAAAAATGATGCCAAAGGCACAATTTACGATAAAGTTTGCGAAATGGAACTTGAAGAGGCCATTACTTATGTAAATAGTAATGCAAAAGAATTAGAGTTTCTGCTTGAAGAACACAGATATGCAGACATTGTTATATGGGTAACTTACGATTTATCAGATGGAAAAGAACAAAGATATGTTGTAGATCAATTTAATAAAGCTGTTGAGGCAAAACAATTCAATAAAGCTCTTGCAATACAAAAATATATCCTAAAACGAGTAGTCGAAGGATTATATGACGAAAATGCTGTTTCGGATATGAGGATCCCCCAAGGAAAAGATTATGTTGGTCTTAATATGAATAAAATATGGCTAACACAATTTATTTTCGAAGACGATTTAGATGAAGAATACCTTGAGAAAATCAATGATTTAAATACTTTAGATAAAGAAAATATCTATGTAGAGTATAACGACATATTATGTGAAATCACTTTACATAATCTCGAAAATGAAGATTACGCTGCCAAAACGCAAGAAAGAATAAACAAAATTTATAATACTCCTATTAATGTTGAACTTATAGATTTATTAAATATTGAGCTCCAATACCAAATAATGGACATTTACAAAGACTCTTTAGGTTATAATCATCCACTTGTTACAAAAAGTGTAAATAAAATTAAGGAAATTATTAAATTTGAAGAATTATCTTGGGAAAACGCCTTAAAATTATCCTCTGTTTTTATTAATCACGGTGATTATGAGTTTGCGGTAAAACTACTTGAGCCTTGGATATATGAAAAACAAGCTCCATTTGTTCTTTTAACATCTTATGCTACAGCCTGTTCAAAAGTTGAATACAAAGTACATTCTAAGAACTTTCATTACGCTTTAAATAAAATAAAACAACATGATCCTGAGTTCTTCTGTGATCTTTTCAAAGGCAATAAACTATCTGTACAGACTTTTGTTAATACTGAAGTTAAAAAATTATGGTGCGAAACATGTAAAAAATAAAAGATAAAAACTACTTTTGCAAGGCTGTGGAAAGGAAATTCCTGAAACAGCCTTTTTTTATTGATAAATATTTAATAATGATAAAAGCACTTTTAATTAACATATTATTACTGACATCGCTTATTAACTGCGCACAACACAGTTTTACAGGAGTAATTGACGAGTATCCGTATCGTGAATTAAATATTTGCGAACAATTTGGTGAAGAAAGTAAAATTATATCAACAATAAGAACAGGGGCTAACGGAAACTTCATCTTCCAGTTTACAGACGAGAATAAAGGCTTATATAGGATATACTTAGAAAATCAAAATTATTTTGACATCATTTATAACAACGAAGATGTTCATATCAGAACCAAACCTGAAAACCCACAATACAATCTCGAGGTATTAAAATCAGACGAGAATATCCAACTATACTCCTATCTGATTGAAAACTATATTTACGATTATAAAATTGATGTTTTAACCCAATTATTAGAGATATATCCAACTGGTAAGTTCTATGTTAAAATTGAAAAAGAACTAAAACAGGAAAAACAGCATAAAAACAAAAATATCGAAAAAGTAATTAAATCCAATCCCACAAGCTTTGCAGGAAGGTATTTGAACAATTTTAAGGTACTAACTGCACCACGGAAACTAAATGATTACGAAAAAAACGAATATCTAAAAAAAAACTACTTTGATTTTTATTCAATTGATGATATTGATTTATTAAACTCTGACGCATACACAAACTTAGTCCTTAATTACTTTAAATTGTATAAAAGTAACAAAAAAGACGTGTATTATCATGCTGCAAAAACAATTCTTGATGAAATATTCTTTGGAGAGCCTATTATATTTAATTATGTATTTGAGTATATTTTATCGGGCCTAGAGTCCCTTTCGCTAAACGAATCGGCTTATAAACTAAGTGTAGAATATGGAGATCTTTGCAGCGATAACAACGATAATTTAAAACTACGCATAAATAATAATACTAAATTAGCTATAGGAAAGACCGCTCCAGATATTTTATCGCAAACTCTAAAAGATGGTAATTATACCTTATCAAAAATGAAATCTGATTATACACTATTAGTATTTTGGTCAACAGAGTGTTCTCATTGTCAAGTATTATTACCTCGCTTAGCAGCAGCACAATCAGTTTTTAATGAAGCTAATATAGATATTGTAGCAATATCACTAGATTCAAATAAAGACAAGCTAGATAATTATCTTAATAAAAACCAACTACCATGGAAGATCATTTGCCAATGCGAAGGTTGGAATGGTAGTATTGCAGTCGATTATGCTATTTTTGCAAGCCCTTGGATGATTATAATAGATAATAAAATGAAAATTGTAGCAAAACCATATAACGAAGAAAAACTTTATGATTTTCTCGAAAAAATAATCACTAATAAATAAAATCATGCAAATCAAAACCGCAGAATTTTTAATGTCAAATACAGATTTAAAGAAATGCCCCGAAGCAAATCTTAATGAGTATGCTTTTATTGGTAGATCAAATGTTGGCAAGTCATCATTAATAAATATGCTCACAAATAATACTAACTTAGCAAAAACATCGTCAACCCCTGGTAAAACACAACATCTAAATCATTTTTTGATAAATAAATCATGGTATCTGGTTGACTTGCCTGGCTATGGATATGCAAAATTACCCAAAACCTTGCGAGCAAAGTTTAAAAATATGATTGAAGGATATATTTTGAAACGGACAAATCTGGTTTCGCTTTTCATTCTTATTGACAGCAGACATCCAGCTCAAAAAATAGATGTTGAGTTTCTTAATTGGTTAGGTAATAATGCGGTACCTTTTAGTATAATTTTTACAAAAAGTGATAAACTAGGAGTTCGTAGTCTTGAAAAAAACATTGACGACTACAAATCAGAACTTTTAAAATATTGGGAAAATCTTCCGCAAATATTTGTAAGCTCAGCAGTCAAAGGAGTTGGGAAACAAGAAATTCTAGATTATATCGCAAAGTTAAACAAAATAATTGATGCTGGTTAATAATAAATTCCTACACTCAGGCAAACGCATACTTTTTTTATCACAATAATTTCAAATGTTTTTTATTACTTTTGACTGAACGTAGTGAAAGTCAAGGGTTAAAATATGCCGACGAATCTCTTTTGGCATGATTTTTTGGTGCATAGCAATCCAAAAATCATGACAAAAGAAAAGTATGCGTTTGCCCTGTTCCTACATCTAAAAACATAAGTTTATTAATTACCCTTTGGAATAAAGACGCCTTTGTTGTTTATAAATCCTAGTTTATCATCTATTTTTACAATTGCCAAATTATTTTGATAATCATAAAAATATCCTATAGAATCGTAAATAGGTTTTACAATTTCTTTACCCTTATTAGTAATAAAGCCATATTTAGCGTCAAGCTTTACAATTGCCCAATTATTTTGATATTCATAAAAATATCCTATAGAATCGTAAATAGGCTTTACAATTTCTTTACCCTTATTAGTAATAAAGCCATACTTAGTGTCAAGCTTTACAATTGCCCAATTATTTTGATATTCGTAAAAATATCCTATAGAATCGTAAATAGGTTTTACAATTTCTTTACCCTTATTAGTAATAAAGCCATACTTAGCGTCAAGCTCTACAATTGCCCAATTATTTTTATAATCATAAAAATATCCAACAGAGTCGTACATAGACTGTGCCGATGCAGATATAAAGACTATTACTACTAAAAACAGTAGCGAAACAATTTTTCTCATATTTTAATTTAGAAGAAACTACGACTACGTCTCACATTTTCGCCAATATTTATTCCAAAGATAATTTCTTGCGATCCAAAAGTATATCCTGACAAATCGGAGAATGTAAAATCATAAGCATAACCAAAATAATATTGATTATGTTTAAAACCAATAGCCGTTACAAAAGCATCACCTGGTCTAATCGACATTCCAAACCAGTAATCTTTATCATAATAAAACTTAAGGTTAACATCCAACTGTGGTGGAGTAATTTCTGTCATTTTCATCAACACAGAAGGTTCAATTTCGAGTTGAGGTGAATTTGGGAAAACGAATTTATATCCTCCCATAACAAAATAGTGCCTTACCATTGTGTTATCATCGAGGTTTCTATTTATTTTTAATTTTGATTGGAAAAGCTGAGCAGCTGTAATACCTGCATAATATCTTTTTCCATAAGCATATACTCCAAATGTAGCATCAGGTACGATAGTTTTTTCGACCATATATGTAATAGCAGGGTCATCATAAATCGTCAGATTAAAAAATCTTTGATCCATTTTATACTGGAAAGCAATTGCAGACAAGCCCAACGAAATTTTATTTAACCTATCAATATGAAAGTGGTATGAATAGATTGCATGTAATCCAATACGACTTTCGGGGCCAAAACCATCGTTAATGATAATAGCACCAATACCCACATTATTATTCGACAACATAGTGTGTCCACTTAATGTTTGTGTCGAAGGAGAGTCATTAATCCCTATCCATTGTTTATGGATACTTAATAACACAGGAGAATAGTCTTTGCTGCCAGCAATTGCAGGATTAATAAAAAAATCATTCATCATATACTGACTATACAGAGGTAACTGTTGTGCATACAACACACTTGTGAGAGCAAAACTAAAAAAAGCAAATATTAGTAAAAATCTTTTCATATTAAGGAGCTTATATAAATTATATACACTAATAACAAAACATACTTATCTACAAATTTAAGGCATTTTTCAATACAAACAAAATATTAATCAACAAATTTTGACTTTTAATAAAAAGCACGCCCTTGAGCTGAATTTATACCAAGATTCCAACCAAAAACTAATTCTTGCGAGCCTACTGTATGTGTTGAAAGATCACTAAAAGTAAAATCGTAAGCAAGGGCAAAGAAATAATCGTCGAAAGTAAAGCCAAACATAGCAACAAAAGAATCTCCACTTCGCACAGACAAACCAGTATAAAACCTTTTATTTATATAAATTTTCACATTAACATCTGTTTGAAATGGTGTTGATTCGGTAAATTTTAACAAAACTGAGGGCTCAATCTCAAAATGATATTGTCCAGGAAATGAGAATCTATACCCTCCCATAGCAAAATAATGTCGCACCATTTTATTGGAGTCATCTATCCATGTTCCAGAAATTTTCATTTTTGATTGTAAAACATGCGAAACTGATATACCTGCCCAATAATTCTTAGAATACGCATAAGCCCCAAAGCTTGCATCAGGAACAATAACACTTGTTCTTTCTCTTGTAAGAACGGGTTCATAACCATAAAAATCATCTTGACTTATACGCAAAATATACTGCATAAAAATTGCGTTTACACCAAAAGAAACTCGCAAATTATTATTAACTTTAAGATGATACGCATAAGTTGATTGAATTCCTATCATTCGTACAGGACCAAAACTATCGTGAAATATCAAACCACCTATACCCATAATATCATTTGCAAGTCGATGATGCAATGAAATATACTGAGTAGAAGGCGTTTCCTGAATTCCAATCCATTGTTTATGAACACTTAAGAGTAAAGGGGAATACATCTTTTCGGAACCTGCCACCCCAGGATTAATAATATAATTATTCTCCAAATACTGACTATATAAAGGTACTTGCTGAGCAACAAGATTTGAAGCAAAAAAACTTATAGTAATATATAATAATATTTTTCTCATCCCTATTTTTTACAAAAACTTCTCACAATTGTAATAAATCCATCTGTCAATCATAATTGACTATATTTTTATGATTGTTTTACATTTCTAATGCAATTAATTATCCAAAACTATTAAAAATCCGAGTCAATATAAAATGGTGTATATACAATCTATTTATTTTTAGTTAAGCTATTAAAACACAAATATACTTATTTACAATAATTATCAAGCAGAGCGTAAGGATATTTTTTATAAAAACGTAAAAATAATTTTTTAGTTGTCTGTTTTATACGTACTGTCAGTTTTGAGAGTATAGTTTTGAATATAAAATGACGTAAAAGTGATTATAAGCCATAAGTGTTTATCAGAATCGAAATATGAAACTATTCGTATCCTAGAACATTGGGCTCGAATCTCGATTCGCAGATTGTTTTTGAGAAAGATATATTCCTAAACAAATTTCGTGAGCACCACTACTTACATTTCTAATTCTGGTTAATACAAAATCGAAAGAATAAGATAAATAAAACCGGTCGTACTTATATCCAGCTGAAAAAACCAAAGCATCACTTTTACTAAGGAATAATGATCCTAATAAAGATGAGTTATAGCTATAATTAACACCTAAATCAAATTTGAATGGTGTGGCACTGGCAAAATATATATTTGCAAATGGTGAAAAAGAATGCAAGTTTTTATCATCAATATTATATGCTCCTGAAATTATAAAATGACGATGATTCTTCATTAACCCAGGCACATCATTAGTGGCTTGAAAAAATGCGTATTTGGTTTTAAACAATTGTAAAACTGAAAAACCAGCATAAAAATCTTTATTATAAATAAACAATCCTGCATTTGCATCAGGTTTCCATGTTTTATCATCTAGGTTCTGATTAACTACCTGATCATTAACATCATACAAACTTATTTCAGTACCTCTAAGTTTATATTGTGTAAGTGTCCATGCAAGACCAAAACTTAAATTAAATTGTTCTGTTTTTAAAACATACGCATAATTTAAGCTAAAATCAAGTTTTTGCGTTAACCCATAACTATCACTCATCATATAAACCCCACCAGCCATATCGTCTCGAAATAAATATTTACCAGCCAGAGTGGACATTTTTGGTGCTCCCGAAAAGCCCACCCACTGTGAACGATGATTAAGCATAATATCAGGGACATCAGATACAGGAATTGTTGCAGGGTTTTGAACAAACAAATTAAAAAATGGATTTCTAAAATGTGGTAATTGCTGAGCATTAAGATTATAATCTGATAATCCGCAGAAAATTACAAATAAGCTTATGATATATAAATATTTATTTCTATTCATACTTACCTAATTATTGTTATATGCCCTTTTATCAAATCTTTACCAGCCCCCAAATCAATTACATAATAATATGTAGCGGCGGGTAAATCCTTACCGTTAAATGTTCCGTCCCAATTATTTTGATAATTTTCGACAGAAAAAACCTCATTACCAAGTCTGTTATATATCCAAACTTTATTAAATGGGAAATGTTGGATATTTTCAATTATCCACGTATCATTTACGCCATCATTATTTGGTGTAATTGTATTATAAATGCTTACACAATATTCAGCTTCGGGCAAATCTACATAATAAATAAAAGAACAATCATTTGCATCGGTAATGGTAAGCATGTAAGTTCCCTCTCTTATTCCAGAAATTTTATCAGTATTATCTCCATTATCCCACAAATAAGAATAATCTGGAGTTCCACCAGTTGGAGAAGTTTCGATTTCACCATCATAAACATTACTACATGAAGGTTGAGTAATAATAAAATTAGGATTTATAGAGTCAGGTGCTGGAATTAAGACTTCGATAGTGTCAGTACAATTATACTTATCTGATGCAAACACCTGGAATACTCCAGCATGCAAATTAACAGCTACATCTCCTGTTTGCCCATTAGACCATACATAAGTTTTGGGTTCAAATCCCTCGGGCAAATATGCAATGGCACTTGCCATACTATCATTAAAACATAAATTTTGTTGCGTAACTTCATAAGTTCCAAATATTTTCCCTGTTTTATCAATATTAAGATACAAAGTATCAACACATAAATTATTATCTGTTACAATTACAAAAACTTCGCCAGCAGAAAGATTGTCAGCGAGCATAGATGTTTGATTATTTGACCATAAATAAGTATAAGGAGCAGTACCACCTTGAACATTAACTGTTCCATTACCTGCAGATACTCCACAATTAACCGGATTTGTTAATCCCTCAAGTGTTAATAAAGGAGGTTGGGTAAATTTAATACTATCAAAATATACACAATTATTATTATCCGTAACTGTAATATTATAATAAATATCAGATACCATATTATACCCTGCAAACTCTTCTTGCGTTACGCCCTCTTCCCAAACTACTTGGTATGGGGTTGTTCCACCATTTGGAGCAACATTTGAACTTGCATCTTCAAAGCCAAAACAGCTAACATTATTAATCTGAATAAAATCGGAATTAAGGCTTTGTGCTGGTTCTGTAATTGTAATAGTCTCAACACTCTGACAACTATTATTATCTACTACAGTAATTATATAATTACCTATTGGTAAGTTTCCTATCGAATCGGAATAATAACCATTACTCCAAGCTAAACTATAATCAGGTACTCCACCCTGTGGGTAAACAATAATATATGCATCATGTCCACCTTTACAACTAACATTTTGAATATCAAAATTAAGAACTAACTCATCTGGTTGAGCAACTGTAGCACTAGCCGTATCGGCACATTCATTTGCATCAGTAACTGACACGAAATAATATCCTGGGTGCATATTCGTTAAAATTGGTGCATCATAATTAGGATTGTGAAACCAATGATAAGTATAAGGAGGTGTACCACCAGTTGTTTGAACATTTAGACTTCCGTTATCTAGTCCAAAACATGGAATATTAGTAGAATTTATATTAGCAACAAGTGTATCTGGCTCTATCACTGTAATATTCTGTGTCCACAGACAATCATTGGCATCATTAACCGAAATAGTATAAACACCTGCAGTAAGATTATTCAAATCCTGATAAGTTTGTCCACTAGACCACTCAACAGTATATGGAGGACTACCTCCCGAAAGAGTAATATCAATAGATCCATAATCCGTACCATGGCAAGGTATATGTGTAACATTTGATATAATACTTACTGGAGTAGGTGGTTGATCAATAAAAACCGAATCGTAAACAAAACAATTAACAAAATCTGATATTGTTACATAATACCAGCCAGACGAGAGATTATGTGGGTTTTGTTGTTGACTTTCATTTGACCAATTAAAGAAATAAGGCTCTGTTCCACCGCTCACTTGGGTTTGAATAGCACCAGTAAATGAGCCGTGGCAATCAACATCAGTGGCAGTAATTGAATGCAAAATAGGAGGATTTACATTAACAGCAATAGAGTCGTAAGCTTCACAATTATTATCATCTGTTATAGTAACCATATAATAATCAGGTACAGCAAAAATGCTATCAGTATCAGTAAACAATCCTAAGTTTTCGTGTCCAGATGACCACTCGAAATCATAAGGAGGTATTCCATTTTGTGCTTCGGCATAAACATAATCATAAGCTTGACCATAACAATAAGCTCCGTTAGTGTATAGTAATGCGTTAACTTCTGATTTATCGTAAGGTCTTATGTAGGTTCCATCAAATACGATATCCTCTTCAAAATGCATTAATTCCCATGTTTGGTCAAACCAGGTAAGCGGAACATAACCAAGACTTACAGTCCACTCAAATAAAGGACCAATTTCCCAAGGACCAATATCTTTTTCTTCTGTATCATCATAATATCCAGAATATACAATAGAAGGAGACTTTGGAGGCAATGGCTCTTCTCCTGGCAAAATAAACTCTGGCATAACTGCTGGTTCTATTGATGATTTAAATGGGGTAATTATTGTAATTTCAGCACTTAAAGCCTCAATAACAAATGAAAATGCAATACTATCCCAGGTATGATTACGAATGGTAGGTTGAATATTATACCGACATCCAACATACATTGAATCCCAGTCGTGACAGGGATATTGTATTGTCAAGTCATTACCTACCGCAAATGTAATTGTATCACCAAAACCATTATCAACCTCGACATCACCATTCGTAGGATCAGTTACACTATAAGGCATTTCGACAGGAAAGTCAAGAGTTGCCCATATTGTTGGACAAAAATAAATATCCTGATGCAATGTGTTAGTTATAACAAAATCGACACTCAAAAGTGAGTATTCAATTTGAAAGACAATATCTCCAAGCGGTGTATTAAGCGGATAAGAAATCGTATCATTTAAAAAACCTATAGCCTCTTGTATCTGAGGCCCTTCGGGTTCTGGGATAAATCCCGCCATTACATACAAAAACCCTATAACATCAAGATTTACGTCCATATAAGGATCTTCGCCTTGAGCAATTAGACAGTTTGTACCCTCCTCAATATAATCTTCGGTAATTACATTTGGCATAGTCAGATAAAGCTCAAAGTTGAAATTCAAGAGATCTGTTAAATCAACTAATATTGTATCAGTATATGAATGACAGAAAGTCAAATCATCACCTACATAACAAGGATAAACAGCATAAGGAGGATCCCCACCTGTATCAAGATGAAGAATTGTATCATGCGCAGGTGGAACACTAACACTTGCAGGTATTAAATGAATTGTATCACAACTAAAAACACAAACTAAAATATCCATAAAAGGGTCAAATTCGTACTCAAGGTCAAGAGTTACAACACCCACTGGAGGAAAGGTAGTTTCTAAATTCCAGCCCTCAGTAACTTCGTAAGATGAATGTATAGTTGCTGGACCTCCATAATCAAAAGTAAAATCTTCGGGAAAATCCATTGTAACCGCTATTGGATAGTCGAGACTAAAGCTACCCGAATGAAAACCATGTGCCTCAAAGGCAGAACGAAACAAGGCGTAAATTCCTATATCCATACCAACACCAAATTGTTGTCCGAGAAATTCAGATATCTCGGAGAAACCCCAGGATTCGTCAATCTCAACATCAAATAAAGTATGACTTACATCTATGCCATAAGCAGTGTCGGGTCCCCACATATTTTGATCATGTGAAAAATAATACATCTCATGCAAAAGATTGTTTTCGTCCTGAGCTAATACCGAGATTGAAAACCCCTGTATAATAATTATTAATAATATGAAATATTTAATTGTTTGTTTCATGCTTATTGTACTGATTTGAGAGTTGCTACGACTGCTGGAAAAATAAGTTTTTTAATACTAAGGGGATAATTTACATTTATCCATATAGTATTTTGTTCGCCTGTAAAAAACATTGCTCTTTCATATTCAACATCATTTGAAATAAAACCAACAAAATAGAGTACTGATTTTTTACCAGTTTCAGTAATTATTTCTTGCCGCTCTTTAAATGTATATCCTTGTGATTTTATATGCGTTTCACTCATTGCCTCATCAATTACTGTAAAAGGCTTATCAGGGATCTCAATAATCTGAATAGTTGTTGCCGAACCAGGATGAACAAAACCATTTATAGTAGGATCTGCAACAAAATGCTCAGGAGGAATTAAAAAAACATTAGTATTTGGAGCCTGTATTAGCTTTGATTGGTCATAAACCAGTTTAGCTTGTTGCTCGGCTACAAACTCATCAAGATTATTCTCTTGTGAATACCCTATAAAGCACAATACCATGAAAACAATTAAAACAATTTCTCTTAACATAATAACAACTCTTTTTCTAAAGTGTAAATTTACTAAAAATTATTTAATAACACGATAAATAGCAAAAAGACTTAATGTTTTTTCTTATTATTATCCTTTATTTAATAATTATCTTTTCAAGAATAACTTGCTCATCAGAACTTAATTTTAATAAATAAATTCCAGAATTCATATTTAAGTCCTTAAATTCTACCTTGTCAGTATTCGAGTATATTTTTGTACTATAAAGTACTTGTCCTTGCAAATTAAATATTTCTGCAATAATATCTTTTTGATTATCTGCAATTATTAAAGTAAAATCTCCATTGCTTGGGTTTGGATATATTACAAAATTTGATTGCTCAAAGATAGCAGTATTTACAAAAGGTG
>JAQUBO010000184.1 GCA_028686735.1 Bacteroidales bacterium | reverse complement strand
AGTTGCAACATCATCAATACCTGCATCCATAGCACGATGAAGAGCGTATAAACGCCATTGATAATTCGATTTTGGTCCAGCAGGATGCACAACTTTATATGTAGGTTTATGATAAGTTTCCTGAAACACCTGATATGTACCAATGCCAACGTCCCACAATTTTTTAAGCTCAGAAATTTCCATTGGTGCAGCATTTACATTTATCCGACGAATATTTCCACAACCAGGTCCATTAGGAGATTTCTCTTGCACAGAGTATGCAGCCTCAATAGCTTCTACCATATAATCAGCATTACTTCGCTGATGTTCACCAAAAACGATAATCATTCGTTTATGCCCTTCCCGAGTCATAATTCGTGTTTCTTCTCGAATTTCATCCATTGTTAAAATTCGACGCTTTTCTTCTGTGTTTTCTTTTCGAAAACCGCAATACAAACATGAATTAACACACAAATTCGAGCAATACAAAGGTGCAAAAAAGACAATGCGATTATCATAAACTTTTCGCTTAACCTCAAGAGCAGTTGCATACATTTCCTGCAACAACTCTTCGTCATCAACAGCTAATAATGCTGCAACCTCATCAGGATTAAGGCGTTCTATCGCAAGCGACTTCTGCATTATATCGCGAACTCTCTGTTTATCTGGATTTTGATTTTCTTTTAAATGACGAAATATTTCTTGTTCGTCAATAAAGTCTTTGCCATTAACCAAATATTTGTCAATCTCATCTTGCTTAATGACTTGTTCAGCCCAAGTTTTCTTTGTTGCCATTTTCTACATTTTTTTTCGTTAATACTGATTTTACTTGAATGTTTTTTAATTTTCCAATTTTACCAGTAAGGCTACTGATGTCGTTGGTGGTACCTTCAAGTACTAAAGAAATAATGTTGAGATTTCTATCACTTAATGGAAGTCCTTGTCTAGCAATTATAATATCACTGTGGACATTTAAAATTTCATTAAGTTCAGGAACGGAAGTTTTTTCCTGTATCAGTATTATTGCAGCGCCAATTCTCTTTTCCATCAGATGTCTCTTTAGGTCAGATAATTAAAATAAATTCATGTCTTTTAAGACCGACTTTCGCTCTCTTTAGACTAAACAAAGGTAAAAACAATAATGGGATTTCAAAAATATTTGAATATGCTATTGAACAGAGATATTTGTCGTACTGCCAAAATAATTTATTGCTCAAAACTACGGCAAATGTTATAATTGCCGCAGTCTTACGTAATTATTACATTATTGTCCGATAAAAAGACACATGAGGGACAGATAAAAAGAATATGTTGTCCCTAACGGGACAGAAACCGTTAAGTGTCCATATATCTGCAAAACAAATAGGACGAAAAAGTTCGTAGAGACGTGATATTTCAAGTATTACATGACTATTAAATTCAGAACAACTGACCCATAATTATTTTAAATTCATTTAATTGCTTGTAAATTAGATAATTACAGGAATATTTATTCATTGGTGTTAGGATTTTAAAAAGATACTAAAACGAGGCAAAAAGACTATCATCATTTCTAAACCTATGTATATATATGTTAAGTTGCCCTTTCAGGACGCCATTTGTATTTGATTAATAACCAGAAGCTTCGCATCTGGTTATAATAAATCAAGCTTTCAGCCTTAGGGATACAAATCTTGCTTTTGACAAAAGCGACTCTAAATCAAGCTGAAAGTTTGATTTAAATTAAAACGAGGCAACGCCTCGTTTCCATGAACTAACTGGAATTTGCGTCCTGAAAGGGCAGCTTATAATTTTATATCATATAATCATAAAGCGCCACATATATAATAATTAACTTTATTTCGGCTACGCCACACAATGCATTAAGTTCAGTTGTTTTGTGTATTTATTTGCCCTATGGTCTCAGGAAACTGTTTTCATTTATCATTGTATCAATATTCTGGAGAATAAGTTTTACACTACCAATAAGTATATTCCCCTCTAACTAACTAAACTTTATGGAATTACTTACAATTTTTCTAAAGTTAATCCCAGTATATCTTCAATATAATGCTGTTTAATGCCAAAGGTATTTTTAATCTCTTGGATTTGCTGTAGAATTTTAGTGCCATTAGATTTTCTTCCAGTTTTTTCGGCAATAATCATTACATTTTTGTGCGTATGAGCATCTGCAATAAACTCAACCACTTTTGTTTTATATCCAAAATATTCAAGAACTAAGGCTCTTATACCATCAGTTAACAACTCTGCCTGTCGCTCAAGAAAAATACCATGTTTAATTATAGGACTTAAAAGATTCTCAGTATTTGTCTGTTCCATTTGCTGTCTTATTTGATGCTGACAACAAGGAGCAGTTACTATTAATTGTGCTTTTGTTTTAATTCCTTTGGCAATTGCATCATCAGTGGCGGTATCACAAGCATGTAATGCTATAATTACGTCAGTTTTCGTAACAGCAAAGTTTTGAATTTCTCCTTCAATAAAATTAAGATCTAAAAATCCACATTCTACTGCAATTTTATTACAAAGTTCAACAAGTTCTGGTCTAAACTCAACGCCCGTAAGATTTGTCTCGATTTTTAATTCATTTATCAGATAATCATACAAAGCAAAAGTTAAATATCCTTTACCTGAGCCCATATCAACAATTTTTAAGTTTGAATCCGTATTTAGATTGCTTAAAATTGAACTTAAAATTTCGATATAATGATTTAATTGTTTGTATTTATCTTGCGATTTTGCTAAAACTTTACCATTTGCATCAGTAATGTCAAGTAGATGTAGATATTTTTTCTCTTTAAGCTTTCCAATTTTACGTACTTTCGCATTATCGTGATCAACATCAAGAAGTTTTTTTATAGACGGCTTATTTTTGCGAATTCTTGCTTTTAAACTTGTTACTCTTTCAAAAACAATATCATTTTTTAAAGTTAATAAAGTAGCAATTTTAAACTGATTAATTAACAAATCTTTGATTTGCTTTAAAGCTTCTTCCTGCTCATAATTTTTTGTAATATCTTTGGTTTTATATCTGTAAACAAAATTTAGTCTAACACCAGATTTTATTTCAACTATTTTCACATACACGTTTTTGAGGTCTTTCTCCTCTCCTACACTGCCTGATAAACTTATTTTCGCAAAGACATTTTCTTTTAACGCCCCAATAATTTCAGAAGTAAACTCGTTGATTTGCAATTCTATACTCATTTATATTTATTTTGTAAAAACACTGTATATTAATAAAAAAAAGCAGAAACATAGGTTCTGCTTTTTAAAATTTCATTAAACTTATTCTTTATTTTTCTTTTTCTCGATAGGAAGCACACCAGCCATTTCGCCAATTACATTTACAAGATCAGATCCTGTTGGGACAACAATTTTAGCATTATCTTTCAAAGAGACTTCAAGAGTTTCTAATTTTTTTAGAATTTGAGCATTACCTATAAAGTATTTATCAGCAGCTTCATTCACTAACTTTATAGCCTCTGCTTCACCTTCAGCATGCAGAATTTGTGAACGTTTAAAACCCTCTGCTTCTTTAATTTTAGAACGTTTTGTCCCATCAGCAGTTGTTTCAGCAGCAGTTGCATAATCGATTGCTGCAATTTTTTCATTTTCGGCCTTTACAACCTTGTTCATTGTTTCTTGCACATCACTTGGCGGATCTATTTGTTTTAATTCTGTACGCACAATATCAATACCCCATGATTTTGTCTCATCACATAATGTTTTATGGAGTTCTGCATTAATTTTTCCACGTTCACTATTTGCCGACTTTAAGGTTAAAGTACCGATAATATTTCTCAAAGTTGTACGAGCAAGATTAACAATCTGCCACTGATAATTATCGACATTATAAAGTGAGCTTTTAACACTTTCCTCGTCCATATTTACTTTAAAATAAACCTGTGCATCCACACTTGCATTAAGATTATCATTTGTAATAATCTCTTGAGGCTGTGCATCAACCATTTGCTCTGTAATATTTACTCTGTACAGTTTATCAATCCCAGGAATAATCCAGTGAAACCCAGGATTTGCATATTTTGAGTATTTTCCTAGTCTTTCGACTAAACCTCTGTGAGTCGGTCGAATAATTCGGATACCTGAAATTAAGAAAGCAAGCACAAGTGCTCCGATAATAAAATAATATTGCATTTCCATAAAAATAATTTTTAGTTAGTAAATAAATTAATTAGAATTATAATATTCAAAGATACGGTAAAAATTAACTAAGTTGAGATAAAAATAAAATAATTAATAAAAAACAACAGGCTACTGTATTGTCCACAGCAAACTCACACTTTTATGGTGCTGCAATTACTACGAATTGCACAAATAGTTTGAGCCATGACTGAACATAGTGAAAGTTACTGGTTAAAAATCTACAGCACAATCTCTTTTTGGCATGTGTTTTTGGTGCTTTTGCAAACCAAAAACCATGACAAAAGACTTTTTACGTTCAAAGTATGCGTTTGCTCTAGCGTATTGGCAAACAACAAACTATTTTTTTAAAGTTTTGATTACAAACCCCATTACAATGGTTCCAACTATACCCGCCAAAACAACCACGACTTTAACATGTATGTTATTTATGAATATAATTATAGAAAAAACAATCATAACCCACATTACTAGTATGGAGTATATTTTTGTTACTAGAGGAATTGCTTTATTTTTTTGATATTGACATATATACTTTCCTAAAATCTTATTATTTATGAGTTTATCGTACAATTGTTTGTTTGATCTTACATAAAACCATGCTGCAAGAAGCAAAAATGGAGTTGTCGGTAATCCAGGTATCACTATTCCAATCACACCCAACAATACAAATATACTACCTAGTACTATGTAGAAAACATTTAACATCAACTTACAAAAATAGAAAAAAAGGCTAATATAGTCTGATTAATCTTCGGTGATACTAATAAGTTTTTTGCGATAGACAGAAAAAAGTGAAGATTTGCTAATAATTCCAATATACTTATCATCTTGTACTACAGGGAGATTCCAAGAATTGCTGACATTAAATTTATCCATAACTTCTTGCATAGTATCGCATGCGTCAACTACTATATCAGGTACTCGCATAAGCTGTCTAACCCATGTGTTTTGATAAAGTTCTTGCTGAAACATAATATCTCTAATGTCTTCTACATACACTATACCTTCCAGTTTGCCCTCATGATCAACCACTGGGAATATATTTCGTTTAGACTTAGAGATATAATTTACAAGTTCTCCAAGATTTGCCTCAACTGGGACTTTTTGGAGATTATTTTCCAACACATTTTCAATTGTAAGAAAATTTAAGACAGCTTTATCCTTATGGTGAGTGATTAGTTCCCCTCTCTTTGCCAATTGAAAAGTAAAGATAGAATGTGGCTCAATAATTTTTACAATAATAAACACAACAGTAACTGCCATCATCAAGGGGACAATTAGTTCGTAGCCAGAAGTAATTTCAGCAATAAGGAATAATCCTGTTAACGGAGCGTGAAGCACACCACTAAGACAGGCCGCCATTCCAACCAATGCAAAGTTTCCTGGCGACAAAATATACTCGCCAGCAATTATATTAACCGCAAAAGCGAATAAATATCCAGTCATAGCTCCGGTAACTGCCGAAGGGGCAAATATCCCTCCTACTCCTCCTGCTGCAATTGTAATACTCGTTGCCACCACTTTAAGCAAAATTAACGATAGCATCAATATTACAAATAGTAATGCTGATGAACCAATTTCATTAAACATAAATGCATTACCCGAAAATGCGTCTAAATCGCCATTAAGCAAATGAGTAACACTTAAATAGCCTTCACCGTATAGTTGCGGAAACACGTACAATAAAATCCCAAACAATAAACCTCCGACAGCAATTTTTACCCAGTCATTTTTTATTTTTTGAAACACCTTATCGATATACAAGAATGTTCTCGTAAAATATAATGAAACAAAAGCCACAATTACAGCGAGGAGTAGATAATAAGGTATATTTCCAGCCAAAAATGATTGCGTTATAGTATATTGAAAAAGCATACCTTCGCTATATAACAGATGTGTAACAATTGTTCCAGTAGTAGAAGCCAGCAAAAGTGGAATTAGAGAAAAGCGAGTAAGATCAATCATTAGAACTTCGATAGCAAACACTACTCCAGCTATAGGCGTATTAAAAATAGCTGAGATCCCAGCGGCAGAACCGCAGGCCAACAAAACAGTAATTTCTTTATAATTCATTCGCAGCCAACGCCCTAAATTTGAACCAAACGCACCACCCGAACTAATTACAGGAGACTCAAGCCCAACCGAACCACCAAATCCAGCAGTAAAAACCGCACCAAGCACAGAACTTATTATTTTATGACGCTCCATTTTAGAATTTCGTCTTGAAATAGAATATAAAATCTCCTGTACATTATGTTTGCTAAGATCTCTAAGTATCCATTTTTTTATAATATAAGTAATAAAGATACCGAGAGCAGGAAGAATAAATAACAACAAACGAATTTCGGTAAAACTCTCAACCAAAACAAAATCTCGTAAATAAAAGACGGCTGATTTTAATCCTAGAGCTAAAAAACCAGCAATTAAACCAATTATTAAACTACAAAGCAAAAAAAACTGACGTTCATTACGCCTTACAATACTCCAAAGGTGGAATTTATGAAATATACTTCGCGGTTTTGACATTAAATTAATATAATTTAATTTATCTGCACGAAAATAATAAAAATTTACATGATATTGTAAAAATAGTATTTTTTCACAGGGCAAACGCATACTTTTCTTTTGTCATGATTTTTGGATTGCTATGCACCAAAAAATCATGCCAAAAGAGATTCGTCGGCATATTTGAAATTATTGTGATAAAAAAAGTATGCGTTTGCCCTGATTTTTCCATTTTTTTTAAGGAATACCCAATATTATTTTTACGATAAATGTGTTAACCTATAGCTAACAAAAGAATAAGGGTTAAACGAGAAAAAGATAAGCCCATTCCCACACGCCCAATAAATGGAAAGAAAATACAATAATAATTACGACTAAAAACATGCGTACAAACTTAGAGCCTTTTTTAATCACAACATTAGCACCAACAATGCCGCC
>JAQUBO010000026.1 GCA_028686735.1 Bacteroidales bacterium | reverse complement strand
AAGTCAAAGAACTTTTTTTCAATCCCAAATATCCCGAGAACATTTTCTCGTTGTTTTTGGGATTGCAAAAATAGATACATTTTTATTCCTACCAAAACTTTTTGCACTTTTTTTTAATTATTTTTTTAAATTATCTGCAAAGCCTCTGATTTATTGATGATTACTAAAGAAAAAAATATTCCTATAATTATATTTATTCTTTTCTTAGCTGTTTATTAATGCATTTTTCTTATTTTTACTTCAAATTATAGCAATTGTGAAGGAAAAGAAACACAAAATCGTAAATAACAAAAACAAAAACATAGTTTTTTATTACATTATCATTAGTATTATAGGTTTTGTTTTGTACGGTCAATCAATTCAAAACACGTTTAATATTGACGATGACTATGTTTATGAAAACCATGTACTTGTAGAACAAGGAATTCGTGGCATTCCCGAAATATTCAAATCTAGGTATAATACCAAAGACGAACAATATTTTGGTTACAGACCATTAACCATTGCAATTTATGCAATCGAGTACGAAATATTTGGAAGCAACCCACACACTGCTCATTTTTTTAATATTATTTATTACATAATTTCCTGCTTGCTTTTATTTTACTTTTTACAAAAACTATTGAAAAGAAAATTCCCTAATTTATCTTTATGGATATCTTTCTTAATTGTATTGATTTTCCAAACCCATGCTATACACACTGAAGTTGTTCTTAGCTTAAAAAATAGAGAGGAAATTATGAGTTTAATTTTTGGACTAATCTCTTCAATTTACGCTCTAAAATTTTATGATACAAAAAAGATTTGGACTATTATTATTGCCGTAATGTCACTTTCATTAGCTTTTTTAGCAAAAGAATCGGCTATTGTATTTATTGCTTTAATCCCCTTATCAATTATTTTCTTCAAAACAGACATTAAAATACTTCAAATAATAAAAATAAAAAAACACGATAAAAAACTTGATGCAAACGCAAAACTCAAAAGGGTGCTATTAATACTGATTTTGCTTTTCATCGTTATTACCGACAATTTTAACATAATAAATAACACAAAAATAAACATACACAATTGGGAGAGTCCAATAAATGAATATTTTGTATGGTTTGCCTTTATTTTAGTTTACACCTATATATTAATAAGAAATCGCAAAACTGAGAATAAAATAACTGTATCAAAACGTAATGTGTTTTTATGGACATTGAGTCTTATTATGTTAATTCTATCACCACTTTTCAATTCTCACCTAAGCTCATTACTCGTGTTGGTATTATTATTTTTAAGCCTTAATAGTAAAGATAAGTCTTCTGAAATCAGTTTTAAGTTTTTTGAAAATCTTAACCGTAAGATAGTAATATCAGTTTTAGTCATAGTATTTCTTGGAGGATTGGTACTAGCAGCAACCTACTTTATTCCAAAGCAATCTTTACCGGAAACTAACGCTCCAGTTTATAAATGGCAAAACCCAGCCTTTACAACAAATAGTGTAGGAAATAAAGCTGCAATAGCAATATACAGCTTAGGATATTATGCAAAACTACTATTAATTCCTTACCCATTAAGGTTTTACTATGGCTACAAAATGATTCCAGATGTTACTATGACCAATATTAACGTCTTATTAAGTTTATTATTTAACTTATTGTTATTATTCATTGCTTTTAGGGGCTTTAATAAACGACATCTTTTCTCTTATGGAATTTTATTTTATTTTATTGCTATTTTTCCTTTTGCAAATACATTTTTTCCTTTTACTGGAATTATCGCTGAACGAATTCTATTTGTTCCAAGTATAGGTTTTAGTATCGTAGCTGTTGCAATATTATTAAAACTTCTAAAAATAAAACATGATCAAACATACACTAAATCTGTGAGAAACAAAACAATTGCTCTTGCTCTAATAATAATTTTGCCAAATAGCCTAATTACCTTAAAGCGCGCCCCTAACTGGAAAGACAGAGCTACCCTCTTTGAACACGATATTCAACATCTAGAAAATTCGGCTAAAGCAAACACGATATACGCCAACTTACTTAT
This sequence comes from Bacteroidales bacterium, assembly GCA_028686735.1. Classification (GTDB taxonomy): domain Bacteria; phylum Bacteroidota; class Bacteroidia; order Bacteroidales; family ML635J-15; genus Bact-19. The sequence goes on along the minus strand of JAQUBO010000026.1, from coordinate 27,098 downwards.
CGGAGAAGTCTATAATGCCATCAAACAAAATGCTCCTATCAATCATTACCGAAGTCAAATAAACTTAGCTGTTAAACACTTTAATCAGGCTGCACACATTGACACCACCTACTCTAACCCATGGCATAATCTGGGTTACATAAACATGATACTATACAAAAACTATGAACTTGCTGCAAAACAATTCTCGAAAAGCATTGCCGCAGATTCAAGCATTGCCGCCTCATATCTTAATAGAGGGATCGCAAACTATTATCTCGGAGAATATGACAAATCAATAAAAGATTTACGTAGTTATGTAATTAACAACCAAAACTTTAAAGACAAAGAATTAGACAAAGCATATTTCTTTACTGCAAAATCAAGATTAGAAACAAGCGACACAGTAGAGGCAACAAAAAACTATCTACTAGCATTAGAGAATCTAAAAGTTCATAATTTAAACAAAACAGTGCTTGACGACATAAAAAAACATTTTATTATGGTCAAGCGTTTCGATCTGGCAATAAAAGTTTCGGACTTTGAAATATCTATCAATCCACAAATCGATGCTCCTTATGTGGATAAAGGCAATTATTATCTCCTATCGGGAGATACTGTTCAAGCAATTAAAAATTGGGAAATTGCTTTTGAAAAGTTTAATGGGAACTATAATATTGGTATGACACTATATCAATATTTTAGCGTCAATGGAAATACAGAGAAAGCAAATTATTATTATTCAAAAGCTGTAGAATATAGGCAGTCTCATCCTAAAAAATAAAACACTAAATCTCAAAGTTCCCATTATATCTAAATCCATTATTTTCCTTCATTTTAACATAACCTAACTGATTGTTAACAAGACAAGTCTTTCCAATTTTAAAATCAGAAATATGCTGATGATGATGACCATAAACCCAAACATCTGGCCCACTATCTTCAATTAAATCATGCAACTCAACAACAAATGCATCATTAAGAATATCGTTTTTAAAACGAGGTGGATAATTTAAATAGGTAGGTATGTGATGCGTTAATACAATGGATTTTTGCTTTTGTGCAGCCTGAAGTTCTGATGTTAAAAACTGTAAACACTCCTTATGTAAACTATTAAAAACATCAGCAGTCAAAACCCAGCCATTATATCGAATTACTCTAAAATCATTCATATTGTACTCTATCATACCATGATTTCTATCTTTAATTTTAGACCATAAAGTTGACATCAAAATTTTAACTCCATTTTCTATGAAAACAGTATTATTTGCTAAAGTAACATTAGACAATATCTTCTCAGAAAAGCTTCCAGATCTATCCACAATATTAGAATGATAATATTCATGATTGCCAGGAACCCAATAAGTCTGACGAAAATTATCAGACAAATAAGCAAAAAAATCACGATGCTTTTCCATTTGAGAAAAAACCATAATATCACCTGCTAACAGCAATATTTCTCCAACTGGTTTTATTGGATTTTTTTGTAAAAATCGCTTATTCTCAGGAAACTCAATATGTAAATCCGAACAATACTGTACTATCATTTTAAAACTATTATCTGGTAAATATAATAAAAAAAAACATTGCAGTATGCTAAAACTTTTAAGATTTCTCCTAAATTTCCTAAAAAAAACAAAAAAAACTTGCATCAAATATTTATTTGCCGTATCTTTGACCAAACGTTCAGTCAATAAAATTATTAGTATTAAATGAATACGAGAAAACAATATAAAGGTCTTGATGCTCAATCTGTTAAACAAAGTCGCAAAAAGTATGGAGCAAACATAATAACTCCCCCTTCAAAAACTCCTATCTGGAAATTGTTTATTGAAAAGTTCAATGATCCGATAATAAAGATACTTTTAATCGCTGCATTACTTTCATTAGGAATTGGGTTTGTTCACAATGAGTTCACAGAAACCATAGGGATATTTGCAGCAATAATTCTTGCCACTGGGCTAGCTTTTTGGTTTGAGTACGATGCCGATAAAAAATTTGATGTTTTAAATCTAATTAATGAATCCTCACCTGCTAAAGTAATTAGAGATGGTAATGTAACAGAGATACCAAAAAAAGATGTTGTTGTTGGAGATATAGTAGTTTTAGATACTGGAGACGAGATTCCTGCAGATGGTTTACTATTAGAGGCAGTATCTCTTCAAGTTGATGAATCCACATTGACAGGTGAACCCACAACAGCAAAAACCACTGATGAAAAACATTTTAACAAAGAAGCCACCTATCCCAGTAATACCTTACTTAAAGGCACAAAAATACTAGAAGGAAATGCTATTTATGAAGTTAAAAAGATTGGAGACAACACCGAATATGGACGAGTAGCACGCAAATCACTTGAAAAAAGTGAAGAAAAGACACCACTAAATAAGCAATTAGATGGATTAGCGAAACTTATTGGCATTATTGGATTATCATTTGCAACACTAACCTTTCTTAGTTTATTTATAAAAGACATTATCACAGGTTCTCTTATATTTACAAACGCCCAATTATATTTAACTCTTACAACACTCATATCTGTTATGCTTTTAATTGGCAAAGTATGGCTGCCAATGTTTACTGACGGGCTAACAATCATATCATCAAGAAAACTAAAAACTCCAAACGCTATATATAAATTTTCGTGGATAAAATGGATTATAAGTGGATTTAGCTTCTTTATTATTTCCATGTTAATTGGACTAATTTTTGGTATCAATCCACTAAAACCAGGTTCATGGCCCGACATTAATTCTGCTGCCATAATACTTAAATATTTTATGATTGCAGTAACATTAATTGTTGTAACAGTACCCGAGGGTTTACCCATGAGTGTTACGCTCAGTCTTGCATTAAACATGAGACGAATGTTAAAGTCGAACAATCTTGTACGTAAAATGCATGCTACAGAAACCTTGGGAGCAACAACAGTTATATGTACAGATAAAACAGGCACACTTACCCAAAATCAAATGCAAATAGCAGAAACTTCTTTTTTTGGACTTAACAAACAAAAACTCGACAATAATGAATTGAGCAGGATGATAATCGAAAGCATTGCGGTAAACTCCACTGCCCACATCGACTTTAGTAATCCTGAAGAACCTAAAACCATAGGTAATCCTACCGAATCTGCACTTTTGCTGTGGTTAAACAAGTCCAACATAAATTATTTTGACATACGAAAGAACTTACAAATAATTGATCAGATTAGTTTTTCGACCGAGCATAAATACATGGCATCATTAGTTTGGCATCCTATTCTCAACAAAAAAATTCTATATGTAAAAGGTGCTCCAGAAATAGTGCTAGATTTTTGTGATAATGTTTTATCAGAAAATGGATTAACACCTAAAGAGGAAGCACAAGCTGAAATTAAATCATTGTTGTCCCAGTATCAGTCTCAGGCTATGCGAACTTTAGGTTTTGCATGGGAAATTATTGAAGATGATAAACCTCGAATCATTAATGGTAAATTATCTAAGCATAATTTAACCTATGCCGGAGTTGTGGCTATATCCGATCCAATACGAGAAGATGCTAAAGAGGCAACTGCAACTTGTCTAAATGCAGGGATATCGTTAAAAATAATTACGGGCGACACATACGGCACTGCCGCAGAGGTTGGCAGGCAAATAGGCATTATTAACACAAACACACCAAAATCAGCAATTCTTAGCGGGATCGAATTTGAAAAAATGTCGGATGAAGAGATAATAAAAGGTGCTAAAGAAATAAAAATCCTATGTCGTGCACGCCCAATGGACAAGCAAAGATTTGTTAAACTCTTACAAAAATCGGGTGAAGTTGTTGCAGTAACGGGCGATGGCACCAACGATGCTCCAGCATTAAACTTTGCCGATGTAGGCTTGTCTATGGGTTCTGGAACATCAGTAGCAAAAGAAGCAAGTGATATTACCATTATCGACGACTCATTTAGTAGTATCGGCACTGCAATTATGTGGGGGCGATCCTTATATCAAAACATCCAAAGATTTATTGTTTTTCAGCTTACAATAAATGTAACGGCAATGATAATTGTATTTGTAGGCTCAATTTTTGGTCATGAACTGCCTTTAACAGTAACACAAATGCTATGGGTAAATTTAATTATGGATACATTTGCTGCTGGTGCATTAGCATCTTTGCCACCAAATAAAAACGTAATGCAAGCAAGCCCACGTAAGAACAGTGATTTTATTATCTCAAGAAAAATGCGTACAAATATCTTATTTACAGGATTTTCCTTTGTTGCAATTTTATTTATTTTATTATATGTTCTTCGAGATATTAATGGAGATATAAACAATTATAATCTTTCAATATTTTTTACCGTTTTCGTAATGATGCAATTCTGGAATATGTTCAACGTAAAAGCGTTTATGTCTAAAAGATCTGCTTTTTACCAACTTAGAAAAAGCTGGGGGTTTATTGCAGTTATGCTTAGCATTTTAATAGGACAAGTTCTAATTGTTCAGTTTGGAGGAGAAGCTTTCCGTACCGTACCAATCTCAATTACACACTGGCTTATTATTATAGGATCCACATCTTTAATACTTTGGATTGGGGAGTTAAAACGAGCTATATTTTAATATTTATCAGTAAAGAAAATACCCTAAAAGAAAAACCACAATTGCAACAAAACATATTACTATAACAGAGTATATAGTTCTTTTTCCGGATTTTGTTTTCTTTCGTAAATCATATTCACTTATAAGTCTTGAAATTAGCGGATACAAACGAACAAAATACTGTGAGTCTTTTTTTATAAATGCGGCAGGTTTTAATTTGCTGGTTGTAGCCTTTAGTTCGATATTTTCACTATCTGCAAAAATAATCACTTGAATCTCCTTATCAATACTTTTTATGGCAGGCAAAAGCTCTAACGCAGTTTTAGTATTCATTCCGCGGGAGCTTATTATATTATCTATAATAACAATTTTATAGCTTCTGTCCTTCACATCATTCTTAAGTTTATTCATAAACATCTGTACCGAATTAAAGGTAAACAGAGTGTAGCTTAAGTCCGGATTAAAGTTTGCACGAAAAAAATCAAGGTCAATTACATCATTATCAACGCAATAAAAAATAGTATGTTTTGTGTTTTTCTTCATTAAAAGTCTCCAGTAGCACCTTTGCGTTTAAGTGTATTTATATGATTATCTCGTTTATAATTAATTGCTTTTTCAGGATCTATATCACTTACTAAATACCATCTTCCTGCTCTAAAGACAAAAGCGTCGTAAGAAAAATCGGGGCCATAATATTGATAAAGCCCTTTGTACTTAGGCTCTGGAGGCGATAAGTGGTCAAGCACAATCATTTTTTGCTTATCATTATATCTTAATAACATCGTAGCTCTGTCAGCATATTCAAAAATTAATCTCCCAGTTGCTGTTTTTTCGAGTTTAAATGATTTACTACCAAATGATGGCATCCCTCTTCGATCAAATGTTAATACTTCGATAACTTTTCGATTAATTAAAAAATCGGCACCATCCCAACCTATTAGAGTATAAAATGTTCTAGAGTTCCATTTTGTTGTTATAATTTCGTAATAAAGTGCCCCATACCATTCGGTATTAGTAAGATATCGTCTTTCAAAGCCATCATCAGACTGCTTTTTATCTTCAAGAAAAAAAACATAATCATTTTTTTTATCCTTATATTGCAAAAATCCAAAATACTTAAAGCTCCCGTCTTGATAATTAAGATTCCATGTAAATACCCTTAATTTATCATCATCTGATTTTAAAACACTCAAAAATTTTACCGAGTCGTATTCTGTTGACCATGAATTTTCATTTTCAAGAAACTCTCGAAAATAAGCAATCAAATAAGCATTCAACTCATCTTTTTTAGCATCAAATTTTGTTGTAGATATAGTACAAAGCATCTGATTGATGGAATCTATCTCTGGTAAGTGGATAGGCTTTTGTGCCAGTCCTAAAAATGATAGACCAAACAACAGTACAAAAACTATTAATATTTTCTTAATTATTATTCGCATTACATAATACTAACGTATATAAGCTAAAATATTTTACAAAAATAGAATTAAATTCGGTTTAAAGCTTGAATAATCAAATCACAAGTTTGAATAATTTCGTGCTCACTAATATTTAAGGGTGGTGCAATTCTAAAAGCAGAGTCATAAAAGATGAACCAATCAGTAATAAATCCAATTTCGATTCCATTTTTTACTAGTTTAAGTACATTCTCAAAACTCCCAATATTAACCGCAAGAAGAAGTCCGTGTCCTCTTATTTCTGTAATAAGTTTATGTTTAAGATATTTACGGAACAATTGCTCTTTTTCTAAAACATTATTGACCAGTTCAGATTCGTTAATATGCTTAATGGCAGCCAACGAAGCTGCTGCACTTACGGGATGTCCGCCAAAAGTAGTAATATGACCGAGCGTAGGATTTGTTTTAAAGCTGTCCATAATGTTTTTTTGAGAAACAAATGCTCCTATAGGCATTCCGCCCCCCATTGCTTTTGCAAAACAAACTATATCGGGCACAATGTCATAATTTTGGAAACCAAACAATTTGCCTGTTCTTCCAAAACCCGTTTGTATTTCGTCTAAAATAAGCAAGACTCCATTTTGCTTACATTTATCGGCTAGGAGTTTCATATATTTTTTTTCGGGAATCTGAACACCTGCTTCAGCTTGTATTGTTTCTAATATTACGCAAGCTGTTTTATTATCTATCTCATCAAGCTGCGTATAATTATTTAACTCTAAAAAATAGACCTCAGGTAACAATGGCCTAAACGCAAATTTAAAATCCTCATTTCCACATACGCTAATTGCACCATGGGAGCTACCATGATATGCATTATTGTAGGCTATTATTTTTGTTCTACCAGTATATCTTTTTGCTAGTTTAATAGCTCCCTCTACAGCTTCGCTACCACTATTTACAAAATAAACAGACTCTAAGCTATCTGGTAATATCTTAGCAAGATATGTTGATAATTGTACTTGTGGATTTTGAATAAACTCACCATATACCATCAAATGAGCATGTTTTTCTAACTGTTCTTTAGCAGCTTCAATTACTGGTTTAAAATTATGTCCTAATGAATTTACGGAAACTCCTGCTATAAGATCAACATATTTTTTATTGTTTGGTCCAAACAAGTATATCCCTTCAGCTCTTTCAATTTCAACCAAATATGGGCTTTCAGAAGTTTGTCCTAAATAATTAAGGAAAAGTTCACGATTAGTTATCATTTTTGTTGCATTCTTTTAAGTATTTTCTCTTCAATATCTTTCGAGATTTTAATTTTACCAATATGATAAGTCTCGTCAAATATCAAATTCCCTTCTTTCACTTTTGCTATTTTATTTAGGTTAACAATTTTATCTGAGTCGATTTTAATAAATTCTGAATTTGAAGCAACAACATCAAGATCGACAATATCATTTTTAAGTTTATATGCCTTTTTGGTTGTAAAAACGATATCCATATCCTGTGAGCCATTAATACAAACAATATCCATCAGTTTTATTCGTTCGATTTCTTCTTTTATCTTTACAAAAAACCTCTCTTTTAAAATATCTAATCTAAAATTATTATTCCTTTCTATGCATCGATATACTGACTTTAAAAACCTGTTATATTCTATTGGTTTAAGTAAATAATCTGTAACTCCAAATGCAAACGAATCCAGAGCATATTTTCTATCTCCAGAAATAACAATAATTTGATATTTGGTTTTATATTCTTCGAGATATTCTAGTCCACTCATTTCGGGCATCTCGATATCAAGAAAAATGAGGTCTATATTGTTCTTTTGTATTGTATCAAAAGCCTGCACTGGATTATGGTATAATCCTTTAATATTCAGCAAATCTGATTTATCAATAAACGTACTGAGTTGTTTCAGTATAATAGGGTCGTCGTCGATAATAACACAATTCATAAATTTAATATTGCTTAATACTATATTGTAATATACGTTATAGACAGCAAATTGTTTTCAAAAAATCAAATTTGCTTTAAAATTTCGACTTTAAACTTAATTTTACCGATTTTAAACAACTTATCTACGACATTATTTATTGCTTTTGTATCTTTTGAGGCATAAAAACTTAATTTTTGAGTGTTTTTAACAGAATTCATCATCTTATTTCTTATCAAAACATCTTTTGTTCGCCTAGCGACAGCTTCTCCAGACTCTAATATAGTAATTGTATTACCTGTTATTGGTAACATTGCTTCATAAAATAATGGATAATGAGTACAACCCAAAACTAATTGATCAACATTGGCGTTTTTCATTGGGAGTATATATCTATTCAAAAGTTTATTAAGCTTTTCTCCTTCAAAAACTCCATTTTCAGCCAACTCAACAAGTCCTTTTGCAACTTGCAAATGAATTTCGACATTATCTTTATATTTTTCACTAGTATTTTTAAAATGATTTCCTCTAAACGTTCCTTTTGTTGCCAGAACGCCAATATGTTTTGTTTTTGTTTGCAAACAAGCAGGTTTAACAGCTGGTTCTAAGCCCACTATTGGCAGTTTATACTTTTTCCTCATTACATTAACCGCAGCAGCAGTTGCTGTATTACAAGCCACAACAATTAGTTTACAATCTAATGAGACCAAAAACTTAATAATACTGTCAGAACGTTTTACTATTTTAGCTTTTGATTTATTTCCATAGGGAGCATTATCTGTGTCAGCAAAATACACAAAATCTTCGTTAGGCAACAGTTTTGTAAGCTCTTTTAATACTGTTAAGCCCCCAATACCACTATCAAAAACTCCAATCGGTTTCTTCATAAAAAAATCCCGTTTTAAGACGGGATTAAAAATAATAAAAATATTTTACTTTAACTTGGTGTCCACAATAAAACCGTCAAGACTTACGAAACATTACAAATACCTAGAGCAGTATAACGCAGTTTGGCAAATCTAATTAATTGTCTGCAACAAAAACTAGTTAACACCTAATTTTGTTTTAACCATAGGTGTAATATCTACACTTTCACTTGAATGATACAACAAAGTAGCCTCATCAAAAATATAAATAAATCCATTTTCTTCACCCACCACTTTAATTGCGTCTTGAATTTTTGTATAAATAGGCTCCAATAACTCTATTTCTTTAGTTTGCATATCCTCCTGTGCTCTAGTTTGAAAAGCCTGAATTCTTTGCTGCAAGTTCACTATTTCTTCTTCTTTCATTTGTTTTATTGAAGGAGACATTGTTTCTTGCTTTTCCATATAATCGTTATACTTTTGCTCTAGCTCTTTATTAAGCGACTGCAACTGTGTTTCCAATGTCATAGCATACGCTTCTATTGCGTCTGATGCTGCTTGTTTTTCAGGCATAAGAGTAAAAACAGCGTTTGAATTTACATGACCGAATTTTGCTTTTTGTGCAAATGCTCCTACTGTTAAGGCAGTGATACATAATATTACAAATAATTTTTTCATAATTTTAATTTAAATTTTTAGCAAATATAATATTTTATTAATTCTTATAACCTAATTTTCTCAAAACATCATCACTTTTATCATATCTAGGATCTGTATATAACATATTAAGACTATTAGCTGTGTCAAATATTACAGCATAACTTCCTTCTGTCGCAATTTCTTTTATTGCATTATAGATATCGTCTTGTAATGGTTTGATTAATTCTTCTCGTTTTTTGAACAGCATTCCTTCTTTACCAAAATATTTTTGCTGAAGTTCCCTCATGTCTTGTTCTTTTTTCATAATTTCCTCTTCACGTTTAACACGCAACTCTTCGGTAAGCAAAACTCTTTCGGATTTGTAATCATTATACATTTTGTCAATTTCTGTTTTCTTTTGATCAATTTCTGTTTTCCACTCAGCTGTAAAATCATCAAGTTGTATTTTAGCAGTTTCATAAGTAGGTATATTATTAAGAATATACTCTGTATCGACATAAGCATATTTTTGAGCAAACATGACTGTCGAGAAAAGAGAGGCTAATGTAATAATCAATAATTTTTTCATAGTTATATAATTTTATAATTTATAATTTAAATTTTATATCAAATAATGTTCCAAACTAATATTTTAAAATTGTTGACCAATAACAAAGTGGAACTGTGATCCATTTGCACCAGTATTACCAACAATATCATCAAAACCATACGCCCAGTCAACACCAAGCATCCCAATCATCGGCATAAAGATTCTCACTCCTACGCCAGCAGATCTTTTCATATCATAAGGGTCAAAATTATCTGATCTGTACCAAGCATTACCCGCCTCAGCAAAACCAATAGCATACAATGTAGCAGAAGGGTTAAGGGATAATGGATATCTTAACTCTACAGTAAATTTATCATAAATATTACCGCCATTTTTGGGGGTAAGCGAATTGTTAAGATAACCACGTAATCCAACAGTTTCTAATCCATATAAATTATATCCATAAAGACCATCTCCACCAAGTTGAAAGCCTTCAAACGGTGAAGGACCCACATCTTTCGAGTACATTCCAAGAAGTCCAAATTCAAACTTGGTCATCAATACCAAAGCTCTTGAGCTTCCGTCTTGTGCTCCTGCCAAAGTAGTAAATAATTGTCCGCTAAATTTATATTTATGATATTCTATCCATTTATACCTATCTTGATCAGACATTGCGTCGGAATACACCTTATTATTAAATAAAGAATATGGTGGAGTAAGCTCTACAGACAAAGAAAATGTTGATCCGGTTGTTGGGAAAATTGGGTTTGGACCAGCCGAATGTCTTCCAAGCATAGTTTTTAAACTTAAATTATTAGAGTTCCCATCCCTATAAATAAAATTTGGATAATTACTTAAATCATAATATTTATATCCAATTTCATTATAAAGAGTGAAATAGTCATCAGGCACACGTAATCTTTGCCCCAATCCTAAGGCAACACCAGTTACTTTAAAATGGTAATAACTTTCAGTTTCAACAGCAGTTCCACTAGTAATAACAGAATGATAAACAGAAGATGTTAATGAGTTTGGTTTTTTCCCTCCAAACCAAGGCTCTACAAAAGAAAGACTATAACTCTGGTACCACAAACCACTTAACTGAGCACGAATAGATAATTTTTGTCCGTCTCCTGTGGGTAAAGGTCTATACGACTTTGGATTAAAGATATTTTTTAAAGAAAAATTATTAAAAGATAATCCAAGAGTTCCAACTATCATATTTGCTCCCCAACCTCCAGAAAGCTCAATTTGGTCTGATGGTTTTTCTTCCACAATATATTCAAGGTCAACAGTCCCATCTACAGGGTTTGGTTGAAAATCAACATTAAGTTTTTCGGGGTCGAAATAACCCAATTGTGCGAATTCGCGTATTGTACGCTGCACTTCACTTCGCTTATATAATGCTCCTGGACGAGTACGAACTTCTCGCATTACTACATGATCGTTTGTTCTTGTATTTCCAGTAATTGTAATTCGATTTACACGAGCCTGTTTACCTTCATAAACTCGCATCTCCAAATCTATTGAATCATTCTCAACCAATATCTCAACTGGAGTTACGTTTGAAAAAAGATACCCATTATCTTGATATACAGACATTACTCCAGCAGGGTCATATAATAATTTTTCTTCCAGAACAGTACTGTTATAAACATCACCCTTTTGAATTCCCAGAACTCTTGTCAAAAAATCTGACGAATATTTTGTATTCCCCAGCCATGTTATATTTCTAAAATAATATTTTTTCCCCTCATCAATTCCGATGTGTATTCTTAACATATTTTCATCCTCAATAGGGATAATAGAATCATACACTATTTTAGCATCTCTAAACCCAAGTTCATTATATTTGGCTATAATATTCTTTTTATCTGTTTCATATTCTTTTGTAATTAATTTTGAGGGTTTAAAAATATTAAACCACTTTTTACGTTTAGTTTCCTTCATTGCCCTATGTAGCTTTGAGTCAGCAATTTGTTTTTCGGTACGATAAAAGTTGTAAATTTTCTTTTGTTGCACCAAATTTTTATTACCTTCAAAAACAATATCCTCAATTTTTATTTTACTATTTTTTGTAATGTCAAAAGTGAGGATAAGACTATTTGCAATAATTGTATCATTTTCTTGAACGACTTCAACCTGAACGTTTCTAAAACCTTTATCAATAAAATAATCGTTGATTGATTTTGTAGCACTCATTACGACATTTTCGGTAACTTGTGTACCTTTTACAAGTTTAATAAGATCTCTAATATCATCGGCTTCTGATTTTTTAATACCTTTAAAACTAAAACGAGACAGTCGTGGTCTTTCTACTAAATAAATATCAATAAAAGCCTTATCATCAATAAGTTTAGTAAGAGTTATTTCTACATCCGAGAATAATCCTTGATCCCACAGTTTTTTTATTGCATCGGTAATTTTTTCTCCAGGGATAGTAATTTTATTTCCTATTTCGAGTCCGGTAAGATATAACAACACATTCTGGTCAAGATAATTAACGCCAGATATTGTAACTCCCCCAATTTCATACTCTTTTGGTTCTGAATAGTCTATTTTTTTCAATTGAGATTTTAAATCGTTTTGAGTAAAACCAGCAAAACCGCACAATATCAATAATATACAAGGAATAATTTTTTTCATTCAATAAATTTAATTTGTTATTTGTTCACTTGTTTTTCCAAATCTTCTCTCACGGTTTTGATAATCAATAATGGCTTGATAAAATACTTCTTTCGAAAAATCTGGCCATAATACATCAGTAAAAAACAATTCTGAATATGCCAATTGATACAGCAAGAAATTACTTATCCTTTCTTCACCACTTGTTCGAATTAATAGTTCGGGGTCTGGGATTCCAACTGTTGCCAGGTGTGCTTCAAAATAATTATAATCTATATCCTTGGCATCAATTTTATTATTTTCTACATCTTTAACTACTGATTTAACTGCGTTTAAAATATCCCATCTTCCGCTATAGCTAAGTGCAACAATAAAAGTAAGTTTATCATTATTTTTTGTTTTTTCGATAGCCAACAGAAGTTTTTTCTTAGCATTCTCGGGTAGTTTATCTAATTCACCAATTACGTGGATTTTTATGCCAAGTTTATTCATTTCGTCAAACTCTTTATCTATAGAACTAACCAATAAGCTCATTAGTCCAGATACTTCAGCTTGCGGGCGATTCCAATTTTCAGTTGAAAAAGCATAAACAGTAAGATATTTTATTCCAAGTTCACCACATACTTCAAGTGCCTTTTTTACAGATTTTGCACCTTCTTGATGACCAGCGAGTCGCATCTTCCCACGTGATTTAGCCCAACGACCATTACCATCCATAATAATAGCAACATGTTTTGGAATTTTCCCTTTATCTATTTTATTTTCTATACTCATTTTAATATTGATAATATGCAGGACATCCAAGTCCTCCAATTTTAAAGGTATATGACAAGCTAACAACAGCTATTGAATACCAATCCTTATTGTATCTAAAACCCATCTGTTTATGTCTATTTGCCTCATCAATTGGCGTTCCATAATCAGTTTCATAGTTTCTTAGGTCTTCACCCGACAAAGAATCTAAATAATCAGAGAATGTTCTACGGAAAGCCCATTCTACTCCAAGTACAAGTTGAGGTTTAATATTTTTTTTAAATCCAAAACCTATTGGTATTGCGAAATTAACAATATCTTGTGTTGAGTTAGCAATATATAATGCCAAACCAGTTTGGAGATATGGCGTATAACTATTTCTTCTAACATCACCTATTTGATATGGTAAAAAATTCACCTCAAATTGAGCAGATAATTCTATAAGGGAAGTCTCAAAGCTATGATCACGTTGAATTTGAAACAGATTATTAAAATCTTCGTCGGCAGCTGCTAAATTAGTGTAAAATGCAGCAACTTTAATATCGTATCTACCATTAATATGGTATTTAAGGAAACCCCCAAGATTTAATTTAGTTTGATAAAAATGTTTTGCAAGATTAATATCACCCATGTAATAGGATCCTCCACCTGAGAGTCCAAATTCCATACCTTGCTGCGCTTTAGTTTCACCAACATTTGCTGCAAATATAATACAAAAAACAAACAATGCAGAAAAACTCTGCATCACTTGTTTTTTATAATATTGTAATATATTTTTCCACCGCATAAGACTATCAACGCTTTCTCAACCAAAATATTGTAGGTATTATTAAAACTTTGGCATACCTGGAGATCTTGGTCTAAGTTTATACGTTACTTTTAAACTAAGCATCATAAAAGCATCGTTATAATCATTTTGTCCTCTTTGCTGACCAGGACCAACTCCTGGCCAATCAGGATCAGCTGTTCCACTACTAAAATATGCAGCCATTGGATCAGAGAATATTGATGGGTCAACATAAGTAGTTGAGACATCATCAATATAATCGGTAAGAGTAAATCGAACACCATACTCAAACCCGATTCCGAAGTTTCGATCAATCATATAGTTTAAACCTAAACCAACTGGAATAGTAAGACAAACTCTGCTATATTTTTCACGTGTAGGAATTATCCCCTGTCCTTCTGTTCCAAGAGGCTGCAGAGCGTACCACTCACCGTCAGTATATTGAGCTTTTGGGTTAAACCAAGTTCCACCAATACCAGCATAAATATAAAAATTTGGTAAATTACTTTTTCCTTTTATTCGACGCAAGTCGTATCGATGTCCGTACCTTTCTTTAATAATCGAAAAATCGATAGTTGCAGAAAAATCGACAAAAGGTGCTCTAAAACTCAAATTTCTACTACTACGATGCAGTTCCTCTGTTTTGAGATCACTACCGTAAAGCCTACCAAACAAGACATTAGCTTTAACAGCCCATTGTTCAGCTAACTTATAAGAATATCCTCCTTGAAAAATCCATCGAGACGAATTAAAATCGAAATCTTTTACAAAATGAGTACCTACAGTATTTGCACCTCCCAGTTCTCCAAGAAAACTTGTAGTACCCATGCCAAAGGACACTTCGTGGCGTATTTTCCTCCAATGAATATTATATTGTCCATTTACCAAAAGAGAGGTAAAAGTCAATAATACAATTAAAATAATAAGTTTTCTAATTTTCATAATTTTTGTGTTATTAGGTTAAACAATTGATATTCAACCTTTTAGTTCCTCAAGTCAGTTCCCCACATCAATTTATTTCTCAAAGTGCTAAAATACGTATTTTCAAACAAATTTACAAAATTAATATTAAAATTTGCTTTTTTTATTATTATTTCATTAGTTTTTTTTATGCTATATGCTCTATAATCCAGTGATGCCAGCACTTTATCCAAATTAGACTCGATTAGTATTTTTATTTTCGTATTACCAGATAAAACCAAAGGACGCACTGTTAAATTATGATTAGCAATTGGGGTTATCAATATTACATCAGAATGAGGTGCAACAATAGGCCCGCTACAGCTTAAAGAATATGCTGTTGATCCTGTGGGGGTCGCAATAATTAAACCATCAGACCAATATGTATTAATGTAGTTATCATCAGCATAAACTTTTAATTTTATCATCTTTAGTCGTGATTTTTTTTGAAGGGCAAATTCATTTAAACAGATATTGTTTTTTCCATAAAAATTATCTTCACACTCAACCTCCAACATCATTCGTTTATCTATACAGTATTTCCCATCAAACATTTGCTTAATTGCCAAAATAAGGTTTTTACTATCAACATAAGACAAAAAACCTAGTCGTCCAGTATTAAACCCTAAAATAGGAATGCCTCTATCTCTTACAATTGTGGCAGATTCCAAAAAGGTACCATCACCACCAATACTAAGAAAAAAATCGAAATTAACATCACTAGGAAGCTCTTTTTCAAAGACACCAGTAACATCAGGATAATATAAAACTTTTGTAAAAATAAATTCCTTAAATTTTTTATCGATGTAAATATTGACATTGCTCTGCTTGAGTTCTTCAAAAAGTTGTATTAGTATTCCACTAAAACTATTTCCAAAACTTCTTCCATATATTGCAATATTCATAAACTAAAACTTTTTATAAAGAGGTGTTTTAAACTCTGCAAATATACCAATTTTATTAAAATAAGTATTATATGCTACACGAAACTGCAACAAACGATCATAATAAGTTTCTATTGACACTCCAAATCCAGTTGAGTAAACAAATTTATCTCCAAACATATTACTCACATCAAAGGAATTACTCTGAGATAAATTTGAGTATGCAATATCGCCAAACGCCTCAAGATAAACAACCGAAAAGACTTTTGAAAACTCATCGGGTAGTATTGAAGACAGTACATTTAATCTAAAATCAAATAACTTATAACTAAGAGTATTTTTAGAGCTTACAATAAAATCAGAAGGGAAATAATAGAACTCATATCCTCTCATAAAAAAATCGCCATAAAAGTTGAAAAACTCATCAAATAAAACCTGCTTATTATTATCAAATAAAAGCTTTCTGGCAAATAACTCGTTTCGCAATGATAAATCAGCATTTCCAAGGCTTGTATTCTGTTGTAAAAGCAAGTTCAGATTTATATTCTTAGAATATTCTTTTTGCTGATATATAGAGCTAGTTAAACGCAAGTTAGCATAAAAACCCGATACAGGATAAACAATGCTATTTCTACTATCATAATTAAATTCAATTTTTGGCATTAAATAGCGGGGTCTAGTACTTTTCGACAAATCATTAAAATAAAACTCTTGACTATAAATGTATTGTCTAAATTTTAACCCAATCTCAAAAACACATTTTATTTTAGGTCTATATGAATATCCTAATCCAACATCAAGGATATTTCGCAAATATTCACTATCACTCTGTCGAAATTCCGCTTGATTTTTCACAATTCCGGAAATTAGTTTTTTTTGTCTAAAAAAATCAGCAAAAACCAAAATTCCGTCAATTCGTCTTTTTCCAAAGCCTGGTTTATGATACGATAGGGCGTAATGCTCTTTGTAACCAAGTCTAGTTTTAAATCTCAAGACTTCGTTTTTCCCTCGAAAATTAAACCAGTCAAAAGCAGCCCCATAGTTTATTCTTGATAAATCACGATAATGAATGAAAGTACTGAGATTACGTTCAGAATGCTCTAAAATAGGGTATCCCCAATAATACCAACGTTCCTGCAAGTTGTATTTTACTATTATCTCATCTTGAGTTTCTATTGTTTCGACATCGATAAAATTAAATAATCGCAAACGATTAAGGTTTGCTACCGACTCATTTACTAGATTTTGTATTTCATTAATACTTAGACTATCTCCATTAGAAAAACCTATTTCACGTAAAATTATGTATGCTTTTGTTTTGTCATTCCCTATCAAAGAAACGCTTATTTGTTTTTGTTCATCGTTTTGTGCATTCACTTTTACTAGGCAAATACACAGGCAAACAAAGAATATAAGTTTAATACTTTTCAAATATTAAGATAATTAAGAAACGAGTCGAATCTGTCTTGATAAAAAACCTTAAGCATATCTTGAGCAAGGAAAGAAGCTTTTACATTATAATCATATCTTTCAAATGTCTGTAAAATTGATGCAATATCTGTAACATCAACTTTAATTGTAACATTTATTTGAGTTGAGTTTGTAAAAACAGATACATAAGACATCATTATTTTGGCATTATTTGCCTCAACTATACCACTAATTTCGTGTAAAGAATAATCTTGAATTGTCATTTCCAACACAATAATACTAGCAGCCTTTTCGATATTTGTCATTTTTGAAAATTCGTTAACGAGTTTAAATAACGAAATTGCTCCTAAATAATTTTTATCCGCATCTAATACCGGAATTATTGTCAAATTCATTTTAGCACACAAATCCATTATCTCAAAGATATGTTGATTTTCAAAAACAAATGGTCTAACAAGAGATAAATTATGATTTCCGATAGGTTCTTCTCCACAATTATTATCGTAAATATCAGTATCGGAGATAAGTCCAAGAAACTCTTCATTATTTACTATTGGCAAATGCGAAACTCTGTGGGTCTCCATCCATTGTAGTGCAATATTTCCTGTATCAGAGGTTTTTACTACTGGAATCGAATCACTAATAAGATGTTTTGCAATCATAATAGACCTATTAATTTTTTTTATGCAAACATATATAATATATTTGTCTTGGTAAAAATACAAAAAAAATGACAAAACTAAGCGTCAACATCAATAAAATAGCAACTATTCGCAATGCACGTGGCGGCAACATTCCTGATGTCAAACTCGCAGCTATTAACTGCCAAAAGTTTGGTGCACAAGGCATTACTGTCCACCCACGACCAGACCAAAGGCATATTACATATCAAGATGTTTATGATATTAGCCCAACAATTACTACTGAGTTTAATATCGAAGGTTACCCATCAAAAGAGTTTATAGATTTGGTTTGCAAAGTAAAACCCAATCAAGTAACTTTGGTACCCGACCCACCCGATGCTATTACTTCAAATGCTGGTTGGGATACTATAAAACATAAAGATTTTTTATGTGAAGTTATCACCGAATTTAAAGAGCTTGGCATACGCACTTCAGTTTTTGTTGATACAAATCTTAAAAACATTGATGGTGCTGCAAAAATAAGGACTGACAGAATTGAACTTTATACAGAACCTTATGCAGCAAATTTTGCAATAAATAAAGAAATGGCAGTTGCGGAATTTACCAAAGCTGCAAAACATGCTTTAAACATTGGATTACAAATAAATGCAGGACATGATTTGAATTTAGAAAATTTAAAATACTTTATTAAAAATGTTCCTGATATTTCTGAAGTTTCTATCGGACATGCACTAATCTCTGATGCTCTTTATTTTGGACTTGACAATACTATAAAATTGTATTTGAGGGAATTGAGGTAAAGAGTGGGGTTGTGGGTGCAAAGTAAAATTTTAAAATTCTACCAAATAAACAAGTGTATCGGTTTGTTGAGAATACGCTCCAAAAATACCGTAAGCATTTTCAATATTACTATGCACTAGGTATGGTTCAGAAAAAAGATTTGAATTATTATAATCCTGCGTGTATATATCGGAGTAAAACTGGTAAGTATAATAATTTATTGCATGTAATTGAGGTATGATAAGTGCAGAGTCGCAGTAGTAAGTTGTATCATTTTCTCTGTCGCGGATTTTAAACCCATACTGATTAATGTTTATTCTGCAATTAAAATTTTGCCCATCAATCATTCTGTCGTGAAAAATACTGCCATTTCCACCATATAGGTTTTGATACATCGGAGAATTAAAATTAAGAATTATCGTAGTATCTATAACATTATTGCTAAAGTAAATAATGGTTTTAATATTAGTGTAATAATAATTCGATTTATTTGCTGGATCAATAAATTTTTGATTTATAATTATATCCGTAGAATTATCTTCCACACCAAAACTAAATTCCGTTTCAATATTTTCGGGCATAGTTGTTTTCGCCTCAACATTACCGTAATTGGGAATTGAAACTACAATTCTATATTCGGAGTTTTCATTTATTTGCAGATGCTCAAATTTGTATTGCCCATCGCCTATATTATTAAGATTGCCAATAAAATCTCCGCTTTCAAATAAAATGATACTTGCATTGTCTATGTTTGCACCATTTATAGAATCAGTTACTAATCTGCTCCAAAACAGATTTACAAAAATTTCATTTTGATTAATGAACGCATAAACAACAGGTTTTCGCTGGTCTGATGTTATAGGATATTCAACTGTTTTTGTGCATGAAACAATTATCATAATTACTAGAACAAATGATATTATTAAAGTTTTCTTCATGCTTAAAATTTGAATGAATAACTGAAAGAGGGAATTATTGGGAAAATGCAAACTTGTTTCATTACAGCACTACCATTATCGCCATAATCAAGATACATAAAATATGGATTTTTACGATTGTAAACATTATAAATACCCAAACTCCATGTTCTTACCCCACGTTTTTTTACCTTTTTAAAATTTGCACTTATATCAAGTCTGTGATAATCGGGCATGCGGTACGCATTACGGTCGGAGAATGCCTGAATAGTGTAATCGTAAGAACTTCCTGTGTGTAGATATGCCTGATATAAACCTTCGGTAAGTGTATAAGCGGTACCAGTATAATAAACCCATGTTGCTGAAAGATCGATTTTTTCGTTTATATTCCATATTGCTGCAATTGAAAAATTATGACGGCGATCGTATTTAAACGGAAAAACCTTACCCCCATTAAGAACATCAAACTGCCGAGTTGCCCATGATAAAGTGTATGAGACCCATCCAGTTAATGCTCCGGACTCTTTTTTTAGGCTGAATTCCGCACCATAAGAAGTTCCTGTACCTGTCGTTATCAAAGATTCCCAGTCAGACTGATTTTCAATATAACTAGCACCTTCTTTGTACTCAATAAGATTATTCATTGTTTTGTAGTATGTTTCCAATGATGCAGAAATATTTTTTATCAATTTGTAATTACAGCCTACAACGCTTTGTCTTGCATGCATTGGTTCTATTTCACGGGTTGACGGCAACCACAAGTCTGTTGACAAATCCATTGTGGTTTTTGTAAGCATGTGAATATTTTGCGTCATTTCGGTGTATGAGGCGTGTATAGAAATCTTATCTGAAATAAGCAACTTTGTTCTTATTCGCGGTTGTATTGCTGGATATAGTTTATCATCAACAAAATACATAGATAAATTGCACCCAAGGTTGGCATTAAAATTATTGAATTTTATTTCATCTTCAATATAAAGATATGCTTCATCTGCTACTTTTAAAGGGATTTGTGAATGTTCGGCAAGAAATTGACCGTCATAGAGAGTTTCAATTAATGTTTCCCCTGGATTAAAGACTAGATGTTGATAATTTAGTCCAAAACGAACATTGTTTGCTGGATTTATTCTCCAATCCCAATCCATTTGTGCACTAAAACTTTGTACCCTTGAATTAAATTCGTAATGATAACTTCGATAAATATCTGAAGGATTGTTGTTCTGGTAATAATTATCAAGGTTACTATTTCCGTTTTTGTAGCGGCTATAATAAACACTTGCATTAGAGAACAACTTAGGACCATAAATATGATTCCATCTGGCGACAGCAGTAATATTTCCCCAATAATAATCATTTTTAAGTTCTTCAAAGCCTTCAAATAATTGCCATGAGTACAATTTATCTTTGCCTGAATAAAAACTTAGAAACACCCTATCCTTATCACTAATTATGTGATTGATTTTAATGTTGGAGTCATAAAAATAATATCCCATTAGCAGGCCGTCATCCCCGTTCAATATTGCCAGCAAGTCCATAAAGGGACGTGTAACTAAATCCAGTAAAGTTCTTCGGATAGACAACATAAACGATGTTTTGCCCTTAATTATAGGACCTTCAAAAGTAATTGACGATGCGACTGGGCCAACCACAGCATTCCCATGATATTCGTACAGGTTTCCTTCCTTCATCCTCACATCAATAACAGATGAAAGTCGTCCTGAGAATCTCGCAGGGAAACCTCCTTTGTATATATTTAGGTAAGAAATAGCATTACTGTTAAAAACCGAAAGGAATCCATAAACATGATCGGTATTATAAACTGGAACACCATCGAGGAGAATAAGGTTTTGCCCATCACCACCTCCTCGCACAAATATGTTACTGCTTCCTTCGCTGCCCGCACTTATCCCAGGTAGCATGTGCATTGTTTTCAAAACATCAGTTTCCCCAGCAAATGCGGGCATGGTCAATAATTCTGTTACCGACAAAGTCTGCATTTCGAAATTTTTGTGCAAGTCGGTTTTTTCTGAACCAATTACCACCTCGTCAAGTACCAGTACACGATTAAGTTCTACATTCAAGTTTTCGTCTTGAGATATGTGAAATAATTTAACCCATTCCTTATATCCAATATAATAAACTTTAATATTAACTGAGTCGGATTTTACAGACAAGCTATAAAAACCATATTCATTGGTATAAGTACCCTTCCCCGAAAAAGAATCATAAATTCCTGCATCAATAAGACGTTCGCCTGTTTTCGCATCGCTGATAAAACCAGATATTGTTTTTGTTTGACTACTCAAACTTAAAGAATAGACCACAAAAAACAAAAAACTATAGAATAGTTTACTATTCATGTTTACAATTAAAAGTGTATTTAAGACTAATCATTGTATTAAAGTTCGACAAAAAAGCTCTTCTTGAAGAATTAGTTTGTTCAATAAAGCTAGGATATTCTATATCTGTTTTTAGAGAAATAGACAGATTTTTATTAAAATCGTAATTAAACCCAAATAATACGCCCCAATTTACTCTATTTATCTTATAATGTCTTGTAAAATATATTGTACTCGGTTCAGGAAAAAGAAAGCATTTCAAATTTACACCATATATAATCCCAAGACCATTGTTGTATTTCCTGGTTATGTAAAATGGGACACTAGCAAAATAGAAATTTCTTTTAATATAGAAAGCATCAATTCCCACATTAAAGCTGCCAACATTAGTAAACCATTCGTCTCTTCTAGTATATGCAATGGGTTGATACAAAAAAAACAATCCTGTGTTGACAAAATATTTTGATTTTAAGACACCTGTTGATATTTCAGCTCCAATAGCCCAAGAATGAACCACATTTGTTTTTTCTATATTAAGATTAATAAAACTTCCAACTTCTAAAGGTTTGTTTATCCCAAAAGAAGCCTCTATGCCTATTTTAGTTTGACCATTAACTACACAAATATTAAATAGTGTAAATATTAGAAATGCTATCAAGTATTTCATAAATATGCATTATTAGTTACAATTAATTGTTGACCATGTTGTAAATGCTCTACTTTTATATTGCCCACTAACAGAAGTAATCTCTGGATAATCATCGATGAAATGCAAAGGAGTATTACCATCGTTATAAACGTTATCTGTACGAGTATAATTATATTCTTCTGCACTAGAATTATAATCAGGAAAATCAGCATCATTAGAGTCTGTACCGCCAACGCCATTTATTGCGTATGTAATATTACAATCAATATTTTTATAATTCAAGATTGTTTTATAAACAACCCAAATACATGAAAGTTTTTTATTACCCCAAATCTTTATTGTTGCTGTAACTTTATAACTATAAGAACCTGTTTCCACATATGCTGTGTTTATTTGAAGTGAAAGTCGTCTATCATTGTTGCACCAAGATGGATCATATACCGTCTGATCAAGGAATTCATGACCACCACATCCTTTTGTTCTAAATTCTCCTTTATATCTAAAAGATTGATATTTAGAACAATTATCATCATTTCCAAAAGAGGTCAAATCTTCTTTCATTAAATCATTTTTATGTTCAATATTTGTCTTCAAGACATACTCTTTCCCTACTCTATAAATAGTATCACCAATTATATACATTCCACTACTACTAGAAAAATACGAATAAATTGTGGTTGGAATTAAAAGTTCAACAGAACTATCCTCATTAGGAAGATGGTCTAAATAAAAATCCTCTGGGTATTTTGATAGGATTTCATAGATTTGGTAATCAAATTCAATATCATCAAACTCTGATAAAAGGGATTCAATATACGACATATATGATTTAAACCCAATTGTATTTTCCCATTGATTTCTCTCATTTTTGTCTAACTCTATCAACTTATCAATTACGATGTTAAATTCAGCAAAATCTTTAAATACAATTATTCCATCCTCATCTACTTTCAAACTATACAATACAGCAAGTGGTTCTTTATCCATTGATGCATTAACAACTGCAATTTCATCCTTTTCACACGCCACTGTAATAAACATAGCCATAATTACCACTATTACTGCAAATAAACTACTACTTGTCGAATTTACGACATCTTTTAAACTTTTTGTTTTCATAATTTTTAAATTTGCGAAGTATAAACTTCGGTTTAACGTTTTGGACAGCACAGTTCTTTTTGCGGAGGCTGTGTTGTCCTTTTTTTAATCTCTAAAATTTAGTTGTTCTGATACCTGTCAAATACATAAACTAATACATATTTGAAAAATATTTGTGTTATTCTTTATCTTGCCTTGCACCTCCTTTCTTGATTTTATTTTATCTAACAATGTATAACACAAATTTACTTTTATTTATCTAATAACAAACAGTTGTATCGAAAATAAAAATGCAAACTTATCCAAATTGCAAACTTTCAAAAAAAAAAAAAAAAACGCTCAATGTGTTTAATAGTCAGGGGATTATGCCTATTAGAGCAAATCTTATTTTTATACTTTCATCGCAACATATTATACTTCGACCAAAACAATAAACTTTTTTCCCCAGTTTTGAAGTATCTATGATTCTTTTTGATTTCCAAAAATTCTAAATCCATGAGGCAAAATAAAATATACAAATTGTTCCAGGCATATCAGAAGTTTCTATCGGACATGCACTAATATCTGATGCTCTTTATTTTGGACTTGACAATACAATAAAACTATATTTGAGGGAGCTGAGGTAGAGGGGAAGTTCGGAGTGGGGAGTGAGGAATGAGGAGTGGGGAGTGAGGAGTGAGGAGTGAGGAGTGAGGAGTGAGGAGTGGGAAGTGAGGAGTGAGGAGTGGGGAGTTCCGAGTGGGGAGTTCCGAGTGGGGAGTTCCGAGTGGGGAGTGAATCCAAAGAATAGACTTTGATGACTTGTCGTTCGCTGTGCTCACTACATGTTTTTGTCCACTAATTACACAAATTTACACAAATTTTAGATCACTCGTTCGCTGTCAATCACTAGTAAGTTTTGAAACATTAAAAAATAAAGGAGGAGTGAAAAAAAGGGAAAAGGGAAAAGGGAAGAGTGAGAACCTATTTAAAACATTATAAAGCAACAGAAAAGACCACATCGATCGTACCTCCATCGTGGAATCTTTACCAATTATTAACAATTTGAAGATTAAGTTTTTCATAACTAAATCACTTTATACGATGAAATATTATAAAAATTATGTAGGTTTGTTCCATTAAAAAACATAAAACTATGTCAGAATCAAAAGTAAACCTCGAAGTTGCTAAGACCTTAGGTATCAGTGCCGAAGAATTTAAAATGATAATAGATTATTTGGGACGTGAGCCTAATTTTACAGAGTTAAGTATTTATTCTGTGATGTGGAGTGAGCATGCGTCTTATAAAAACTCTATTAAATGGATAAAAACATTGCCACGAGATGGAGGATGTTTGTTAACTGAAGCTGGCGAAGAGAATGCAGGTCTTGTAGATATCGGAAATAATCTTGCATGTGCCTTTAAGATAGAATCTCACAATCATCCTTCGGCAGTTGAACCATACCAAGGGGCTGCCACTGGAGTTGGAGGTATAAATCGTGATATTTTCACTATGGGTGCACGCCCAATTGCTCAGCTAAACTCACTACGATTTGGGGACATCAACAGCAATCGCACAAAATGGTTACTAAGAGGAGTTGTAAAAGGAATTGGAGATTACGGTAACTCATTTGGCGTACCTGTATTAGGTGGCGAAGTTTTCTTTGATCAATCATACGAAACCAATCCTTTAGTAAACGCAATGTCGGTAGGAATAATGGAAAAAGGTAAAATGATTTCGGCTATCGCTTATGGAGAAGGAAATCCTGTCTATATTGTAGGCTCATCAACGGGCAAAGACGGAATACACGGAACAACTTTTGCATCAACCAATCTTACCGAAGATTCTGCTGATGATATACCATCAATTCAAGTAGGAGATCCATTTCAAGAAAAACTTTTGCTTGAAGCCAGTCTTGAATTAGCTGATACTGATGCTATTGTTGGAATGCAAGACATGGGTGCTGCTGGTATCATTTGTTCAACAAGCGAAATGTCAGCTAAAGGAAAATGCGGCATGAAAATTAACCTTTCAGATGTTCCATTGCGTCAACAAAACATGGAGGCATGGGAAATTTTATTAAGCGAATCTCAAGAAAGGATGCTTATTGTAATAAAAAAAGGGCAAGAAAAGATTGTCGAAGATATTTTTGTAAAATGGGATTTAAACTGTGCGAAAATTGGCGAAGTAATAAATGAAGACAAACTTTATTTTTACCACAATAATAAATTAGTTGCAGAAGTTCCTGCCGACAGTCTTGTGCTTGGTGGTGGAGCACCAGTTTATGAAAGAGAATATACCGAGCCATCATATATCAAAGAGTCCAATAAATTTAAATCCACAGATATTTCTGAAAATGTCAACTTAAAAGAAGTTGCAGATTTTCTAACAATACATCCAAACATAGCATCTAAACGTTGGATTTACGAACAATATGACAGTACAGTAAGAACCTTAAACCTTAGTACTAATCGCCCTTCAGATGCTGGAGTTATAAACATTAAAGGGACAAACACTGCATTAGCCGTAACAACTGATTGCAACAGCAGATATGTAAAAGCAGATCCCGAAAAAGGAGCCATGATTGCAATAGCTGAGGCAGCAAGAAATATTGCTTGTACTGGAGCAAAACCCTTAGCAATAAGTAATTGTTTAAATTTTGGATCGCCATATAATCCTGAAGTATTTTGGCAATTTGTTCACGTTATTAAAGGCATGGGTGCTGCTTGTAAAAAGTTTGACACACCTGTTACTGGTGGTAATGTTTCATTCTATAATCAAACAAATACAAACGGAAAAATAGAAGATATATCTCCTACTCCAACAATTGCGATGTTAGGATTATTAGAAGAAAAGTTGCATCAAACATCATTAGCATTTAGACAAAAAGGAGATATGATATATATGTTGGGAACTCCAAGTAATGATATCGCTTCGTCAGAATATCTTTTTTCTTATCATAATATAAAGCTATCACCTGCACCAGAGTTTAATCTTGAGTTTGAAGTAAAACTTGTAAATATGTTACAAAAACTTGCAAAAGAAAACTTTGTAAATTCAATGCATGATGTATCAGATGGAGGCTTATACATTAGTTTACTAGAGTCTGCAATGCCAGAGAGTCTTGGATTTGACATAACTACTCCTGCCGAATTTAGAACAGATGCGTTTTTATTTTGAGAGGCACAAGGTCGCGTGGTTGTATCGGTTGAAACAGAAAAAGAATCCGATTTTATTGACTTTATGCTAGCAAACAAATTCCCATTCTACTCTTTAGGACACGTTACCAAAGGTGAACTTAGAA